>JBBDWZ010000204.1:0-12558 GCA_040902615.1 Gemmatimonadota bacterium
ACTTCCTGTTTGACATCCCAGAGGAACTGCCGCGGCCCCGATGTGCCCGCGAAGTACGGACTCGTCTCGTAAACGACCGGGACCTTGAGGCCTTCGGTGTCGGTCTGACGTGGCCGCGTCACATCGACGTACACGCGATCGCGCTTGCCATCGCCATCCGTATCGAACTCGGTCTGCACCCACAAGACCAGGCGTATCCATTGCGTCGAATCGGCAAATCCAGGAACGATCTGCGCCTGACCATCGACGAAGACCGGAAGCGTTTTCTGCTGTGCGGAAGCCGCAGTGGCCGTGGCCGCCGACAGCATTGCCGAGACTACCGTCAAAGCAAATCCGCTGCTGCGCTTCATGTTGCTCCTCACATCTCGATAATTAGGATTCCGTCGCGCTGTACAACGCGAGCTGCAACGCCCGCGGCCGCTCCAGCGCATCGTCGATGCGGACGCGCACGCGCCTGGTTTCGGTGGGCGTCACCCGATCGAGTTTGCGATGACCGATGGTAGTACCGCGCGAAATCGTGCGCCACTCAGCGCCCACCTGGGCTTCGACGCTGTATCCCGCCACGATCTGCCCCTGCCCAATGTCCTCGCGCAAGTCGACGATACCAACCGTGACCACGCGACCCAGATCCAGCTCGGCCAGGGCACTGCGTTCAACGGTCGACTGCATTGACCAGACACGCCGAGCGGCAAAGTCGTGAGCGAAGAGCGAATTCAGCCGGGTGCGCAGCCCAGCCAGGCGCGCCACATCCGTATCGTGCAGAAGACCGGTACGGGTAGGCGGCACATTGAGCAGCAGTTTCGAGTTCCGGCCCACGGATGTGAAATACAATTCTACCAGATTCTCGACCGATCGCACGCGTTCATCCTCGGCGGGGTGATGAAACCAGCCGGGCCGGATCGAGACATCGGTTTCGCCGGGACGCCAGACCGTACCGTTGGGATCGCCGTGCTGCAACATGCGTATGACCGCCGGACCGGAAACGCCGGTATACGGCACGACGGCGGGGTCGACCGTGCTCCAGTTGGGATCGCCGGCAGTGCCCTGCTCGTTGCCGATCCAGCGAACATCGGGACCGGCGTCGGAGAACATCACGGCGTCAGGCTGCAGTCGCCGCACCAGCGACCAGACGCGCGGCCAGTCGTACTGCTGCCGCTTGCCGTTCGGCCCTTCGCCATTCGCACCATCGAACCAGACTTCGTGAATCGCACCATAACGCGTGAGCAGCTCGGTGAGCTGATCGCAGTACAGGTCGTTGTAGCGAGGTGAGTCGCCGTAGGATGGTTCGTGGCGATCCCAGGGCGAGAGGTAGAGTCCGGGCCGCAAGCCATCCGCGTGACACGCATCCACGAATTCCCGCACCAGATCGCCGTTGCCGCCGCGCCATGGACTACTGGCAACCGAGTGCGTTGTCGTCTTCGACGGCCATAGACAGAAGCCATCGTGATGCTTGGCCGTGAGCACGACCGCCTTGAAGCCGGCCGCGCGGGCAGCGCGGGTCCATTGCCTGGCATCGAGCGCGGTGGGTGCAAAGCTTTGCGGGTCCTCTTTGCCATCGCCCCATTCGCGATCGCTGAACGTGTTCACGCCGAAGTGAAGGAACAGTGCCAGCTCATCGTTTTGCCAAGCGAGCTGTGAAGGCATTGGTGTGGGTCGCGCGTTTTGGATCGCGGATCGCGGATTGCGGATTGCGGATTGCGGATCGCGGATCGCGGATCGAGGAATCGGGGCAGCCAGGGCGGCTACCGAAGTGGCAATGAAGTCTCTGCGATTCATGGTGACATCAGTCGATACCGCGCAGCCTTAGTCCCGCTTGGTCCAGATCAGCACCACACCGCAAGCATCTCTATACTGAATGGGCGCGACGCTGCCTTCGTACACTTCGATAGCGTCGACAATCAGCGGTGAGATGACGTTCCAGTCATCGATCGAGATGCCATTGCTTCCCATGCGATCCTGATATCGCCTGCCGTCGATGTACAATGCGGGCTCGCAGCCAGCGATCCTCCTTCCCGACAGCGCCGGTCCATCCGCGTCACCGGCCGAATGCATGAACCGAACGATTCGGCGGCCGCCTGCCTGAAGCACTTTGGCACCCCCGACTTCGTTGAACACATCGGTGAGCTGGGTCTTGTGTTTCCGCTCGATGTCGGCGGCGGTGATGATCGCAGGCTTCAGCCCGCTGCTGATGCGATCGTAGAAGCCGTTCTCCTCGAGCCAGCGGGAGCGGACCGTTACACTCACGGGAGGAAGGTCGATCGGTTTGGTGGAGAGACGCACAACCAGATCGATGGCAACGCCGGCAACAACGTCGACTGTATCCACCCGCGTTTGATAACCCAGCATCTCGAACTGAATGGTCTGCCGTCCGGCCCGCGCATTAACGATCGAGAACTGGCCGCGCCGGTCGCTCAGCGCGTTCAATTCGCCAAGCCGGATCGTTACACCGGGTATCGCTTCCTTCCCGTCCTGATCGAGTACTCGGCCGTGGAGCCGGCCTGGAAGTTCCTGCGCCACACTCATCAGAGGCAGTAAGGCGGCCACGGCGGTAACGAGCAAGTGTCTCATGGAGAAGTCCGGAAGAGGAACGAACAGCAGACGGCTGCAAGGTGCTCCTTTCCGTGCGGAGGGTCAAGGAGGCGGTGACGCGGGCTGATCAGCGGTATGCAGCAGCTTGAATCGCGTAAAGCTCCGCGTACTGTCCTCGGCGCGCCACGAGCTGATCGTGGGTGCCGACCTCGACCACGCGCGCGCCGTCGAGCACGATAATCAAATCCGCCATGCGTACAGTCGAGAATCGATGGGACACGAGGATGGTGATCCGGCCGTCGTCAGCGCCGGCGCGGGTGCCGCGCGCGGCGGCAGCATAGCGCTCGAAGAGCGCATGCTCGGTCTCGGCATCCAGAGCGGCGGTCGGCTCATCGAGTACCAGTAAGAGCGGCCGATCACGCATGAATCCACGCGCCAGAGCGAGTTTCTGCCACTGCCCGAACGAGAGCTCGACACCGCCCGGCCAGGTCGGTCCCAACTGCGTGTCGAAACCATTGCTCAGTCGCGCAATGACATCATCGGCACCGGCGCGATCGACCGCGGTGACCACGGCAGCGTGATCATCAATGCGCACGACGTCACCTACACCTACCGTTTGCCGCGCAAGCAGCTCGAAACGGAAGAAGTCCTGGAACGCGCCGGCCAGGCGGGCGCGCCAGTGGTCAGCCCGGATGCGTCCCAGTGGAGTGTCATCCACCTGGATCGAGCCGGTTGTGGGCTCGTACAGCTTGGCCAGCAGCTTGACCAGCGTAGTTTTGCCCGCACCGTTCTCGCCGACGATGGCGACCACCGAGCCCGCAGGCAGCAAGCACGAAACATCGTCGAGCACCCGACGCGTGGTGCCCGGGTACGTAAACGATACGTGCTCCAGCCGGATGCCCTTACGCAATGCGACCGGCGCTGGCAGGTCAGCCGCGGCAGCCAGGCTTACGGCGTAATCCTCCAGCCAGGCGAGTCGGCGCGATCCATCCATCCAGAAGCCGCGCAGAAACCCAATCTCGCCGACCGTAGCGCCGATGTACGCCGACAGACGCGATCCGGCCGCGAGCACAAGCAGCACCGCGCCGGCTGAACCGTCAAGCACCACTGCCACGAACACGACCGCCCCTGCGTACGCGATGCCAAACGTTGCCCAGGCCAGGCTATGCCAAAGCGCAGAGCCCCAGCGGGCCGTGGACACCGGTCCGTACCAACGCTCCCAGGCTGCTCGGCGGTCCGTCATTAGCCGGTCCCGGATGCCAGTAATGCGCACGTCCTTGCCGGGCGACGCCGTGGTGGCCGTTGTGAAGAGATGACGAGCCAGACGCACGGACTGCGCGCCCCGCTCCTGCGCAATACGCTCGACCGCCGGTCGCCAGGTCGACGTCAAGAAGGTAGGCAGCGCTGCAAGGGCGAGCAGCGCCAGCGCCGGATGGATCGACATCAACAACGCGATGGTCACACCCAGGCGCAGAATCCAGCCGCAGGTGGAGAACACGGACATGTACATATGGTCCAGCACGAAGACCTGGTCGCGCAGCATGGCCAGCCGGTCCAGGTAATCGGGCCGCTCGTGATGCGCGATTGTGATGACCGATGCCTGCAGCCGGGCAACGTGTGCCTCGAGTGCAATGGTGACCCGGTCACGAAAGCGGCGCTGCACGCGCGTGCTCACGGTACGCAGGAACCAGGTAGCTGCGGTGGACAGACCGAGGCCGAACGCGGCCGCGTACACCAGGGTCGGGCTGGCCTGGAGTACGCCAATGCCCAGCAGGGTCAACCAGAGCGCGAGCAGCGCGTCGGGCAGTGCCGAGAGCAGGGCCAGCACGAAAGCGATGAGCATGAGACGCGGTTCGTGGCGATATCCCAGCTTGCACAGCCGCCACATCGACGAAAGCGCGGGTGGCAACTCGTCCGGCGGTTCCTGCTGCTCGCGCTCAGACGAGGACGTCATAGACCTCTCCGATTTCGTCCTCACTCGCTGTGAAGCGTTGCGCCTGCAGATCGAACATCGTGTGATAACGGCCGCCCAACGCCATCAGTTCATCATGCGTTCCCAGCTCGATGACGCGACCGTGTTCGAGCACGCAGATTCGGTCGGCTTGCCGTACCGTCGAGAAGCGGTGCGATATGAGAATGGTGGTGCAGTGTTGCGTAGCTGCAAGTACACGCTCAAAGATCTCGGCCTCGCCGCGTACATCCAGCTGCGCGGTCGGCTCGTCCAGCAAGACCAATCCGGCGCCCACTTGCACCGCGCACAACGCGCGTGCCAGCGCGACCCGCTGCCACTGTCCGCCGGACAGGTCGGTGCCACCCGTGTAGCCGCGGGCGAGGATCGTCTCGAGGTCGGCCAGGTTGGCGGCACCGGCCGCTGCCAGCGCGGAACGCACCGCCCCATCCGGTGCGCCGGCAGGCGCCACGTTGTCACGCAGCGAAAGCTCCAGCCGCAGGAAATCCTGGAATACAGCGGTCACGCGTGAGCGCCACGAATCCAGGTCGAACGTACGCACATCCACGCCATCAACTTCGATCGCGCCCGATTGCGGATCGTACAAACGACACAGCAGCTTGGCGAGCGTGGTCTTACCAGCCCCGTTCTGACCGACGATCGCGAGCGATGAGCCAGCGGGAATTGTGAGATCGAACCGATCCAGCACGAGCGGCCCACCAGGATAGGCAAAGCTGAGATCGCGGAATCGAATTGCGTGCGACGGCGCGCCCGCCGCGCTGTGTTGGCCGGAGGGAAGTGCGCCGGCCGGCGCCATTGCGTCCTCCAATCGCAGAACGGCAGCGACCGGGGCTGCCGCACCATCGAACGCCCAGTTGATACCGCCGAAAGCAATCATCGAGATGCCGACCGCGGTCTGCGCGAACACGACGACCTGAGCGAGACTCACGCTGCCGGTTGTTGCGGCATGAGCCAGCGACCAGAACACCACCACGTGAGCGGCAAGCACGATGAGCACACTCCATAACACCGGCTTCTCGCGCAGTCGTGTCGCTTCATACTGCAAAGCGTGTAGGCGCGTGCGGCGAGTCAGGAACCGTTCCAGCGTCCAGCTCACGAGTCCGAACAGGCGCAGCTCCTTGGCTGCGGGCGGGTCGACAGCGAGGCGGTAGGCGTAGTCGGCGTCGCGTTGCGCGCTCCGCACTTCCTCGGTATTGCGCTCCTGCCAAACTGCGCTTTCACGCAACAACCAATGCGTGGCCAGCCAGGCGCCGACCAGCAACAACGGCGCCCACCACGCGTAGAACCCAAGCACGATCGCGCAGGTCAAGCCGCCGACCATTTCGACCAGCCCGTCAGCAATGAAATCCATCGAGATCGAAAGCGGCGGGCCGGTCATCCCCAGGTCGAAATCGCGCGCAGCGGTAAGATCGCCGGTGAGCCTGGCATCCTCGAGATGACCAATGCCGGGCGGCCGTACACAGGCGGCCGTCAGCCGATCGTATAGCCACGCCGCGGTGCGATCACCCAGGTTGGCGCTAACCGACTGGTGGATGGGCGTGAGGATCTGCAACAACACGAACGTTACGCCCGCCACCGCGAGCGGGGCGGTCAGACCGCTTCCACCCTGCACGGCGCCCACCACTGCGCCCATCGCAATGGCAAACAGAGCGGGCAGCACGCCACGCAGCAGGAGCAGCCCCCACCACGCGACCGCCAGTCCACGATCCGCATTCGGTAGAACGCGGATGAACTTCCATTCGTTGCGAGCGCGCAAGGCATCGAGCATCGCTCGATATCCCCGAAATGGCTTAGAGGTGCTGTTCACTTTGCGACGCCGATGGATGGCATCAACGCACGACCAGGTCGCCACGCAGGCGGATGTCTTTCGATGATGCGCCGATCAGCACACGAAACGTGCCGGGCTCGACGATCCAGCGCAGGTCGCGATCGAGCAATTGCAGGTGCTCCGGGCGCAATTCGAACGTCACGTCCCTCTCCTCGCCGGGCGCCAGGCGGATGCGTTGAAAGCCTTTCAGCTCCATCACCGGCCGGGCGACGGAGCCCAGCACATCGCGGATATAAAGCTGCACGACTTCATCGCCGGTGCGCGAGCCGACGTTCCTGACCCGGCTGCGCACGGTCACAATGCCCTGCGGCGTGGTCGTTTGTGGTTGGATCGCAAGAGCAGAATACTCGAAGCGCGTATAGCTCAGTCCAAAGCCGAACGGGAAGAGCGGCTGGCCGGTCAGGTCGAGATAATCATCGCCGCGTCCGGTCGGCTTGTGATTGTAGACCAGTGGAAGCTGGCCCTCGGATAGCGGGAAGGTGATGGGCAAACGGCCCGCTGGATTGGCATCGCCGAACAGCACATCGGCGATGGCATTGCCACCCTCCTCACCCGGATACCAGGCCAACAGCACGCTACTGACCCGATCGAGCCAGCGCGACATCGTGATCGCACTGCCGCCGATCAGCACGACGACGGTAGGCTTGCCGGTGGCTGCTACCGCCTGGATGAGCGCTTCCTGGTGCCCGGGCAGACTGAGGAACGCGCGATCGCGGAATTCGCCTTCTTCGATGCCGGCCACCACGATGGCGGCATCACTGGTTCTTGCAATCGCAACCGCGCTGTCGATCTGGGCCTGCCAGATGTTCGGCACGCCGGCATCCCAGATCAGCTTCACGCGCGCAACACCCGTGCTCTCGAAATACTCGAGCTTCAGATCGTGTACGCTGCCGGGCGCCAGTGTCACCGGCACGAGTGTGCTGCGATACGATTGCTTGGTCCAGTTGTCGATGATCAAGTGGTCATCCAGCCAGAGCCGATACCCATCATTGGCCTCGACGCCGATGCGACGCACACCGCTCTGCGGTATAGTCAGTTTGCCGGTCCAGCGCACGGAGTACCAGTCGAATGGAATCTCGCGCGCGGGCGAATTGAGCGTCCACTGGAAATCGATGCGCGCGTCTGTGCGAGTCACGCGCGGCTGGCCTTCCAGCCGGTTGTTGTCGAAGTACAGTCCTGAAAGACCGGGGACGGTGCGGCCGTTATCGATCGTGCTGAACTGCTCGGCCGGTACGATCGCATACTCGCGCGTAATACGACCGGGTCCGCCTGCGTATCGCACGGCCGACGCGCCGAGTCGCGCGCGTAAACCATCCAGGATGCTGACCGGTTGGTTGCCGGGACCGCTATAGCCACCTAGCCTGGTCTCGACCGCATCATTGCCAATCACCGCCACTGTGCGCAGGTCGGGTGATAGAGGCAACAGGTTACGCTCGTTGCGCAGCAGCACCATCGCCTGGCGCGCACTCTCGCGGGCAAGCGCGCGATGTGTTGCGTGGCCGTTCCAGAACGCGGCGGTATCGGGGCTGGCGTACGGCTTTTCGAAGAGACCCAGCTGGAACTTGGCGCGCAGCACGCGCGTGACCGCGGCATCAATCACGGAATCGGCGATCAGGCCGCGCGTGAACGCATCCAGGTAGGTTCGATGCTGCGGGTACGATGACTGGAAGATCACATCGAGTCCGGCCTCGAGTGCATGCTTCGTGGCTGACGCCGTGTTGGCCTCGGTGTGATGCAGCACGGTGGCACCGCCCGTAGCCGCAGCATCGGAGATCACGAAGCCGGTGAAGCGCCAATCGCGTTTCAGCTTGTCGGTCAGCAGCCAGCGACTCTGCGTGGCCGGGTCCCCGTTCACCGAGTTGTACGCACTCATGACCGAGCGCGCGCCCGCACGCAGCGCCGCGCGAAACGGCGGGAAGTGGTACTCCTCGAGGAACCGCTCGCTGTGATCGATCGGATAGCTGTCGCGACCACCCGCACCCACGTTGGCGACGAAGTGTTTGGGTGTGGTCACGATGTTCGCGCGCTCGAACGGCCGGATGAACGTCTGTCCCATCACTCCGCTCAGGAAGGGATCCTCGCCGTAGGTCTCTTCGACCCGGCCCCAACGCACATCATCGGCGATGTTGATGACGGGTGAAAGCACCTGCCGTATCCCGCGACTGCCGCTCTCGCGGGCGATCGCCGCAGCCACACGGCCTACCAGTGACGTGTCCCAGGTTGCAGCCAGTGCGATCGCCTGCGGGAATGCCGTGGCACCATCGGCGAATATGCCGTGCAGCGCCTCCTCGAACGGGATGATGGGAATACCCAGGCGCGTGCGCTCGACGAAGTAGCGCTGGATCGCATTGATTCGTTCCGCGTGTGCGCGCGCGTTGGCCGCATCACGAATCTGCAAACCAAAAACGCCGTTCGAGTAGATGTGGGTGGAATCGTCGAGGCTGCCGGGGATCATGAACAACTGCCAGAACTTCTCTTGCACGGTCATGCGCGCGAGCAGGTCGCGCACGCGTGTGTCGACCGGCAGACGCGCATCACGGTAGGGCGGAATCCCTTGTGCAACTGCGATGGTCGGCGCCAGCAGCAGCGCGGCGAATCGCAGCATCTTCACACTCCGTCGACTCCAAAGCTGGCTGAATGGGTGCCGAGTTATGGCGCGAGTCGCAGGCGGCGGATCGGCGCGCGCCACAGCGGACGCTTCAACCAACCGAACACGCGCCGTGCTGCACGGGTCAGCAGGCTGGCGCTGGCTGCCTCTGGGTTACCGGAAGAGTCGCCTGGTTGCGCGTCTTCGATTCGGCGCGCTCGCCGAACGGCCAGCACGCCGGCGGATCCCAGCACGGTGGAGGTGATCAGGCTCCGAATGGTCCAGCTGATGATGACGGCCGCCGGCATGCGCGCGCCCGATTCGAACAAAGCAAGGGTTGCGATGCCCGCTGTGCCGATACCACCCCAGAGCACGGAGTTCCGGAAGAGGAACGAGCGGAGCTTGCTGCCGGAATCGTGCAGAACTACCAGCGCAGCGCTTGCCACCAGTCCTGCTCCCATCGCGGCCATGGCAATGAACCAGCCGGGTCCGAGTGCAGGCGTGAGGTTCCCCAACCCGGCGCCAACAACAGCACCGAGTGGCAGACTCGCGCCCAGGATCAACCTGGTTGCGCGTCGGCTCGTGACTACTCGTCTCACGACCAGTGCGGTCTTTTCCTCGCGCATTGCCGCTTCGAGCGACGCGGGTGAAATGCCCACGTCCGCTGCGATGGCACGAAGCTCGTCGGCCGACATGGTTGGTGCTCGGTGATCCAGGTCGATGGCTCGGGCAAGGATGGCCTTGGCCTGCTCGTCGCTGAAACGATCGGGTGTGCGGTTGTTCATCGAATCCCTGTAAATCGGTGGCGGTAAGAGCGGATGGCTTCTCGATGGTAGTACGATCCAGCCCTCATGTGCAATGTGTGTACAGCGCGGCCGGTGTCGTCTCCATAATCGCCTTCCTGATCCGATCGTCAGGGCACCAGAGATTCAGCGCGGCCATCAGATCATCCTCGCGCACGGCGTCCGGATGCTGCGTATGTGGCCAGTCGGTTGCCCAGATGCAGCCGGCCGGATTGGCCGCGATCAGTGCACGCGCAAGCGGCGTCACATCCGGCCAGGGCGGCAGCGCGTTCGAAAGACGGTATGGCGCGGACAGCTTCACGAAGCACGCACCAGCTTTGATCAGCTCCACGAGGCGATTGAGCCCGGGCTCCGATGGATCAACCCGTCCGGGTTTCGGCCGACCCATATGGTCGATGACGATCGGAACCGTAAAGGGTTCGAGGAACGCGCGCAGGTCAGTGATGTCGGCAACTGCGACCTGAAATTCGACATGCCAGCCCAGCTCCTGCATCACCGGCTGCCAGCGCAGCAGCACTTCCGGCTCCAGGCCGCCCGCGTTCACCAGGTTGCAACGCACGCCTCGCACGCCGCGGCGGTGCAGTGCTTTGAGCTCACGGGGCGAGCTACCCGCTGCCGGCACGGCCACGCCGACCAAGCTTCCGTCTGCGCGATCCAGCGCATCCAGCAGGCAACGGTTGTCGAAGCCGTATACGCTGGGCTGCACCAGCACACCGCGTGCGATGCCATGCCGATCGAGCAGGGCCAGGTAATCGGCGAGCGGCGCGGGCTCCGGCGTGTAGTCACGATCCCGCGCGAATGGAAAGCGGTGGTCGATGACGTGGGCATGGCAGTCCCACCTGGTGAGTGCTTGCGTCATTCGTTATCAGGGCGCTGGGGAGAAACGGATAACGGAAATTTCAATTTCAATTTCAATTTCAATTTCAAATTGAACTTCACCGGATCAGGTCCACTACAGCGAAATTGCAGTTCTCACCCCGGCGACCGTGCTATGGCGTGTCTTCGATGGTTTCCGCGCCGAGACCCACGGCATTTGAATCTGAAATTGAATTTGAATTTGCTGTTGTCCGTTGCCGTTGCCGTTCCCACGGATCAACCCGTCCCGCCAACCAGAAAGTCGAAATCACAGCCCCTATCCGCCTGCAGTACATGTTCTGCGTACAGACGCGCGTACCCCCGCTCGGGCGTGACCGGTGGCTTGAACTTCGCGCGGCGACGGGTGAGCTCGGCAGCATCGACCAGAAGATCCAGTTTGCGCTTGGCGAAGTCGAGCCGTATGCGATCACCGGTGCGCACCAGCGCGAGGGGTCCGCCCACGGCCGACTCCGGTGACACGTGCAGGATGACCGTGCCGTATGCGGTCCCGCTCATGCGTGCATCGGAGATGCGCACCATGTCCTTCACGCCCGAACGTGCGAGGATGGCAGGAATGGGAATCGAGCCGGCTTCGGGCATACCGGGGCCTCCGATCGGCCCGACTCCGCGCAGGACCAGCACGGTGTTCGCGTTGACATCAAGCGATGGATCGTCGATGCGCGCTGCCAGATCGTGCAGGCCATCGAAAACCAGCGCGCGACCTTCGTGCTGCAGCAGCGCACTGGTCGCCGCGGCGCGCTTCAGCACAGCGCCATCCGGCGCCAGCGATCCGCGCAGTATGGTCAGTGCCTCGCCAGGCGCAACCGGATGTTTGGCGTCACGAATGACCTGATCGTCGACCCAGTCCGGCCATGCCTCGATGACCTCACGCCAGCTCCGGCCATCGGCAGCTGGCAAGGAGAGATCCAGCCGCGATCCAAGCCGTCGCATGAGCGCCGGCAAACCGCCTGCCCGATGGAAGTCCTCCATGAAGCCTTTGCCGATCGGTTTGAGATCCACCAGCACCGGCGTCTCGCGCCCAATGCGATCGACTTCGTCCAGATCGAACGCGATTCCGGCTCTTCCGGCAATTGCCGCCAGATGGATGATAGCGTTCGTAGATCCACCAAGCGCTTGAAGCACAATGATCGCATTGCGGAGCGATGCGCTGGTGATGAGCGACCCGCGATTCGCGATCCGCGATCCGCGATCCGCGATCCCCACAGCACGTCGCCCAGTCGCCTCCCCGAACCGCAGCCTTTCCGAGTGAACTGCGGGGATGGTGCTGCCGCCCGGGAGCACGAACCCGAGCACTTCCGCCAGGCATGCCATCGTGCTGGCGGTACCCATCACCATGCAGGTGCCGTGAGTCGGCATGAGGTGATCGTGCGCGCGCGCGAGGCGCGCATCATCGATTTCGCCGGCGCGGTGGGCCGACCAGAGCCTGCGGCAATCGGTGCAGGCGCCCAGCCGCTCGCCGGCATCGTGACCGGCCAGCATGGGCCCAACCGGAGCAACCAGGGCGGGCAAATCGGCGCTGACTGCGCCCATGATCTGCGCGGGAATGGTCTTGTCACAGCCGCCCACCAGCACCACGGCATCGATCGGCAACGCGCGCAGCATCTCCTCGGTGTCCATGGCCATGAGGTTGCGCAGCAGGAGACTGCTCGGATAAGCAAACGACTCGTGCAGCGAAATCGTCGGAAAGGTGAACGGCAGGCCACCCGCCATGGTGACGCCGCGCCGGATCGCGTCGATCAAGGCCGGCGCCGAGGCATGACACGGATTGAAATCGCTCTCGGTCGATGCGATGCCGATGGCCGGCCGGTCGAAGGCGTCTTTGGTGAGACCGCTCGCTTTCAGAAACGCCTCGCGCAGGAAGCGCGCAAACGCGGCATCGCCGTATTGTGTCAGCTTGCCGGAGAGGCCGTGACTCTCCGTTCGGTTGTCGGTCATGTCACCTGTCGTCTGGAGTGTAGGGGGAAGC
>JBBDWZ010000204.1:12568-19704 GCA_040902615.1 Gemmatimonadota bacterium
GCTGCAAGTGGCGGAGGTGCGGCTGACTCACTCAGAGCTTCCCTGGCACTGCGCGAAGACTAGATTCAGCGCCGCCCTTGCACCACCGGCACAGGTCTCCCGCAGCCAGGATTCGAATCGAATGAAGCGCGAGCAGCCTGCGATGGCCGTAGTCGTTTGCATCGTCCTTGTCTGCGCATGTACGCGCGGTACGGACACCTTCGAACTGCGGCTCGGACACGATCAGACCGACGGGCATCCTTACGATCTCGCCGCCGAACGTTTCGCCCACGGCGTCGATTCGGCCACTGCGGGCGCGGTCACGATATCAATATTCCCCGCCGCCCAACTCGGTGACTCGCCGGAGCAAATCGAGGGCCTCTACCTCGGTACGCTCGACCTCGCGGTCGCCGCCTTCAGTCACGCCAGCCAGTTCTGCAAGGAGTTTGGTCTGTTCGGCGCTCCGTTCCTGTTCGAGGATGAAGCCCATTTCGCCGCAGTCTTCGACGGCGAAGTCGGCAACATACTGGATGAAGCCTGTAACCAGCACTACTCGACGCGATTGTTGGCGACTTTCACGTCCGGCTATCGCCTGCTCTTCAACGGCAAACGTCCGGTCGAAAGCGCGGCTGACCTCGCCGGTCTCAAGATCCGGGTGATGGGCGGCGAGGCCGACGCTCTGACCTGGCAGGCGTTCGGTGCGATCCCGGTGCCCATGCCATACTCCGAAGTCTATTCCGCACTGCAGGCCGGCGTGATCGACGGCGCGGAGAACGAAGCGGTCTCGATACAGGCCAACAAGTTCTACGAAGCGGCCCGCTACTTTGCGCCGACCAACCACCTGGTTCTGCCAATGGGCCTGTTCATCAGCGACAAGACGTTGAGCCGACTGCCGGAAAATTATCGCGAGATCGTAAAGAGGGAGGCGCGTGAGGCCGCAGCCTGGCAGCGGAGTCTCATGATGGATCGCAATGCGGGCGCACTCGCCGAGATGCAGAAGCTGGGTGTACAGGTATCGAACCTCGAGTCGGAAACCCTGCGCGAAAAAAGCATCGTCATTCAGGATCAGGTAGCCGCCAAGCTGGGAGTGCAGGAGCTGCTGGCCAAAGTGCGCGCGGCCGCAAACTGATCGTGCCTGCACCCCGCGGGTTTCTGAACAAGCTGGTGGCCGTCAATGGTGCGATTGCGACTGTACTCTTCGGCGCGCTCACCGTCATCGTCTCGCTGCAGGTACTCACCCGCTTCGTCCTGCACATGCCGTTCATATGGTCGGAAGAGCTGGCCCGCTTCCTCTTCTTCTGGGTGGTCCTGCTGGGCGCTGCGATGAGCGTCAAGAACCGCCGTCACTTCGTCATTGATGTCACGATGGGCCGGGTCGACACCTGGAGCCCCACGCTGCGCTTCGGGTTCAGCGCCATTCCGCATCTGTGCATTCTCGCTTTTGCTGCGCTGCTGTTCGTTCAGGGAATTGGTTACACGAAAATCGGGCTGCTGCGCACCGCAACCAATTCGCGTCTCAACATGGCATTGGTCTACGCCGCGATTCCGACCTTTGCCGCGCTCACCTTCATCTACGCGCTGGGCAACCTGCTGCTCGATTATCGCACGCACGTGCGCGGGCGCGCGCCCGAACCACTCGAGCCGCCCATGGCCGAATAGTGTTGTGGCTGCTGTTTGGATCGTTCGCGTTGCTCTGTCTTCTGCGCGTGCCGATCGCGTTCGGCATGTTCATCTCGTCCACGCTGACGATCTGGGTACAGGGCGATGTGCCGCTCTCGATCGTGACCCAGCGCGTCTGGGTCGGTCTGAACAACTTCCCGCTGCTGGCCGTGCCCTTCTTCCTGTTCGTGGCCCAGGCCATGAACGAAACCGGCACATCGCAGCGGTTGATCGAGTTCTCACGCGCCATCGTCGGCTGGATCCGGGGTGGGCTCGCGCATGTGACCGTAGCGGTCTCGATGATCTTTGCCGGCATCTCCGGCGTTTCCTCGGCCGAGGCGCTGGGCGTCGGCTCGGTCATGATTCCGGCCATGAAACGCGAAGGCTATCCGACCGGCTTTGCGGTTGCGCTGGTGGCCGCGTCCGCCACGCTCGGCAACATCATCCCGCCCAGCCTCATGATGATCGTGTACGCCGCGACTGCGGGTCTCTCGGTCGGCGCCATGTTTCTGGCCGGCATCATCCCCGGCATCCTGATCGGCGTTTTGCAGATGGTGTACTCGCATCGCGTGGCCTCGAAGCTCCAGATCGGTGACACCCACCCGTTCTCCGTGAAAAAACTCGGGGCCAGCACGCTCATCTCCTGGCCGGCACTGCTGATCCCCATCCTGATCATCGGCGGCATCCTGGGCGGCTGGTTCACGGCCACCGAAGCCTCGGTGGTGTCCGTCTTGTACGTGATGCTGCTCGCGATGATCTATCGTGAGTTCAGCCTGAAGCGATTATACAAGCTCGCCGAAGACAGCATTGGCATGTTTTCGCTCTCACTGCTCTGCGTAGCCGCCGCATCGCTCTGGGCCTGGATCCTGGCCTTCTACTCCGTGCCGCAGGGCATCGTCGCGTGGTTTGGAGAGGCCGGTCTGCTCGGATCTCAGCTCAGCATCTTCGCGGTGGTCGTCTTCGTGTTCCTGGTGATCGGCAGCTTCATGGACGCCGTACCCGCCATCATCATCCTGCAGCCGATCGTTGGTGAAATCGGCGCCGCCGGCGGCATCGATCCGTATCACCTGGGCATCGTGGTCGTGCTGACCCTGGCGATTGGATTGCTCACACCGCCGTACGGGCTCTGCCTGCTGATCGCCGCCGACCTGGGCGGCATGTCCGTGGCCGCGGCCACGAAAGCACTCGTCCCGTTCTACATCATCTCGTTCATCGTCGTCACTGTGGCCGTGTTCGCTCCGGACTTCATCCTGTGGATCCCGCGCGCCGCGTTGGCCAACCTGATGCCTGGAGCCGCGCCGTGAGCCGGCGTCGTCTGCGCATCGGCCTGGCCGGCGCCGGCTGGGTCAGTGACCACCATCTCGATGCCTGGGCCACACTGAACGAACACGCGGACGTGGTCGCGGTCGCCGACCTGGATGTGGCCGCGGCGCGCGCTCGTGCCGAGCGTTTTGACATTGCCAACTTGTACGACTCCGTCGAAGCGCTGTTGAGCACCACCGAGTTGGATGCGATCGACATCGCAACACCGGTCGAAACCCACGCGCACATCTGTCAGCTTGCCGCACAACATGGCCTCGCAATCCTCTGTCAAAAGCCGCTCGCTCGTTCGGTCAGCGAAGCGCAATCGCTGATCAATGAGATCGGTGAGCGGGTTCCGTTCATGGTCCACGAGAACTGGCGCTTCCGACCGCACTACCGGCAGATCCATACATGGCTGCGCGAGGGCCGCATCGGTCAGGTGCGCACGGCAACCATGAGCGTCCTATCCTCCGGACTGCTGCCCGACGCCAATCGCGCGCTGCCCGCGCTGGTGCGCCAGCCCAACCTGGCCACACTCGATCGCATGCTCCTGATGGAGGTCATCATCCATCATGTCGATGTCCTGCGATTCCTGATCGGACCGTTGTCGCTGCACGCGGCGACGCTAGGAAAAAACTGCGAGGCCATCAAAGGTGAAGATCGCGCAGCCCTGTATATGACCGGAGCCAGCTCCGAGGCGGTCACCCTGGTAGGCGACTTCATGGCCCACGGCTATCCGCCATCCCCCTTCGATCGGCTGGAACTGCTGGGAACGACGGGCTCCATTCTGCTGCACCAGGATCAGCTGCGTCTCACCGGCAATAGCGAACAGACCATCCCACTCGACCTCGCTGCGGATTACAAGGCGTCGTACCGCAACGCGATCGCGCATTTTCTCGACGGACTCGCCAACCACACGCCGTTCGAGACCGTGCCGGAAGACAATCTCGAAACACTCAAGATCGTCGAAGCCGCGTACCTCATTGGAGCGAGGTCAGTACGCGAATAGATCATTGCCTCCACGCGTGCGCTGGTACAGGCCGCAGGACGCACAAGAAACTCCGAACGCGTCTGACCTCTTGCTGCTCGTTCAGGTCTACCGCAGACTCACGTACTTCCTCCAGATCCGAGGTGCTCCCATGACCGCTCATCGCAGTAGCCGGCTCCTCACCTTGATGACCGCTATTCTGGCTGGCCTGACCCTCTGGGTCAGCGCGATTCCGGCCCAGACCTTCAACGGTCTGGCCAGCGGTCCATACCGCCGCCTGGTCATCCGCAACGCGATGGTGATTCCGGGACATGGCGGTCCGGCCAACGGTCCCTACGACATCCTGATCGAAAACAACACCATCACGCAGATGGTTCCGTTCGATCCGGTATCGGCCGAGCGGCGCGGTGAAGGCTCGAGAATGACCGGCGATCGCATCATCGATGCGACCGGCAAATACGTGATGCCAGGCATGATCGACCTGCACATGCATCTGCGGACGCAGCCGATGGAAATCGATTACGTCTATTTCCTGAAGCTGGCGCACGGCGTCACCACGATGGTTCCCGCACCGGATCGCGGGCTCGATTCCGCGCTGGTGCATCAGAAAGCGAGCGCCGAAAACCGTATCCTGTCACCGCGGCAGTATCCGATCTGGGGCTGGGGCCGCGGCTTCAGCCGTGAAGAGTTCGAGAACCCAGCGCAAGCGCCGCGCATCGCCAGGGCAATGGTCGCTGAGGGAGCGCACGTGGTGAGCGTGGGCAACGTGACCTGGAACCAGGAGCTGTTTGGTGCAGTGTGCAAGGCGGTGTGGGACGCGGGTGGCATCACGACGATCCATCTGCCGCCTTCGACTACGGCGGTCGTCAATGCGGTCGACGCGGCGCGGCTGGGCGTTACCATGATCGAGCATCACTACGGCTACGCGGAGTCATCGCTGCCTCGCTCGACCCAGGATTACCCGCGCGATTACAACTTCGACAACGAGAATCACCGCTTCCGCGAGGCTGGACGCGTCTGGGTCGAAGCGAAACAGACCAGCCGTGACCTGCTGCTGACCCAGGTCGCGGATTCGCTGGTGAAGTACGGCGTTGCCATGCTGCCCACGCGCGTGGTCTACGAAGCCAACCGCGACATCCTCCGCGCGCAGAGCCTGCCCTGGCACGAGAAGTATACGCACCAGGCCCTGATCAACTGGAACCTGCCCAATCCGGCCTTCCACGGTTCCTACCATTACGACTGGACATCGGATGATGAATCGTACTGGACCGATGCGTTCCGGCTGTGGGGCGACCTGATCTACGAGTTCAACAAGCGCGGCGGCCGGGTCGCATACGGCACCGATGACAACTACATCTGGGCAACGCCTGGATTCTCGAACGTGCGCGAGTTGCAACTTCTGCGTGAAACCGGCATGCACAACCTCGAGGTGATCAAGGCGGCCACGTTGAATAGCGCACTGACGCTGCGGCAGCCCAAGCTCGGGCTGGTCCGCCCTGGCTACCTCGCCGATCTGCTGATCGTGGATGGCAATCCCGCGTACAACCTGCGTTTCATGTACTCGTTCGGCGCGCTGACGCTGGACGCTGACAAGAAGATGATCCGCACCAACGGCATCGTGCACACGATCAAGGACGGTGTTGTAATCGAAAACGCGAAGCTGATGACGGAAGTCGAGAAAATGGTCGCGCGTTCGAAGGCTGGCCTGCCGGCCACAAACGCGGTGACCGCGCCGTTCGTTGGCCGCGCTCGTTGAGCGTCGGATCGCGGATCGCGGATCGCGGATCGCGCCAGACTTCCCTGGCTAACGCATAAGAATCCAACGTGTCCATTCACGCCGTTGGAGTAATCGGGCTCGTCCTGGTTTTCGTGATCGGCACGCTGCGGCCGGTCAATCTCGGCGCGCTCGCGCTGGTCATGACCTTCCTGGTCGGTACCATCTTCGTGGGCGAGGACGCCCGGTCGATGTTGAGTGGCTTTCCGGTCGACCTGTTGATCCTGCTGACCGGTGTCACGTACCTGTTTGCGATCGCACAAAGCAACGGTACGGTCGATCAGATCGTCGAACGCGCGACCCGGCTCGCCGGCGGCCGACGCGCGCTCATTCCGTGGGTGGTTTTTGTGGTGGCGTCATTGCCCGCACTCGCAGGCGCGCTGGGCTCGGCCGGGGTTGCGCTGCTGGCGCCGATTGCGTTGCGACTCGCACGGCGTTTCGATCTCGATCGCCGGATGATCGGGCTCATGGTCGTGCACGGCGCATCGGCCGGAAATTTCTCGCCACTGAATCCACTGGGCGCGATCGTCAACCAGGTCGTGGCGCGCAATGGCTTGAACCTGTCGGCGATGACGCTCTTTCTGGCCAACATCGCATACAACATCGTGATCGCGGCGGTTTTGTATCTTCTTTTCGGCCGGCTGCGATCCAGCAGCAGCGAGGCCGGCGCGCCGATGCAGGCCGAGCGGCCGGCCCGCCTGGCCACCGACCAGGTGAGTACTCTGATCGCGCTGGTTGCGGTTGCCATCGCCGCGCTCGGCTTCGATCTCAACATCGGCTTTCTGGCTTTTGGCGCCGCGGTCGTGCTGCAATTGCTCTTCCCGAAGTCGAGCGTTGGCGCCGATCGCAGGATCGCATGGAACGTGGTGCTGCTGGTGTGCGGCATTGTGACCTACGTAGCAGCACTGCAGCGATACGGCACGGTGGACGCCGTCGGCTCGGGTATAGCCGCGCTGGGCGCTCCGCTGATGACTGCATTGCTGCTCTGTGCCGTCGGTGCGATCACGTCCGCGTTTGCCTCGAGTGCGGGCATCCTGGGCGCCATGATCCCGCTCGCGGTCCCGATCATTGCGCACGGTGCAATCGGAACGACCGGCCTGATCGTGGCGCTGGCGATTTCGGTCACGGTGGTCGATGGAATGCCGTTCTCCACGGTCGGCGCACTGATCGTGGCCAATGCCGACGAAGATGAACGACCCCGGATCTACCGAGGACTGCTCTGGTGGGGAGCCGCGATGGTGGTTACCGCGCCTGTACTCACGTGGCTCATTTTCATACTACCGGCCAGGTGATCATGCGTGGGTGCTGGCCAGGCGGATCGCGGCTCCGCGGCTGGCAGAGGGGGAATAAGGAGTGAGGAATACGGATGCTGGCCATGCGCGGCGGAGTGGAACGCGCGTGCCGCTGGCAGATTGGGAATGGGGGAATGAGGAA
>JBBDWZ010000205.1:0-18940 GCA_040902615.1 Gemmatimonadota bacterium
CGACGGCGCCCACGTCTCCTGCCCTCAGGCCATGTTGCGGCAAGTCACGGGTCAGACAACCGAGTCATGTTCCTTGTTCATCCATCACCTGGGCTCGAGAACTTGACGACGCCATAGAGGGAACCCTCGAAAAGGCTATGTCGGCAAGTCAACTCCAGCTGATCGAATAGAAAGGGACTGTGCGGAGAGATGTCGACGGGTTAGCAGCGTTTGTTACAGACTACCGAAGGCGATCACCGAACGGCATCTTCAGAGTCCGACTCGTCCGGATCTTGTACGCCGGGCGGTCTTCACGGTTACCGCTACTGCACTTGAACCTGCTCGCCCAACCCGAGTTCTTGTAGAATCTGACGAAGCTCCGCCGACAGCCCTGCCGCACTTCCAGCGTCAACAGTCACGGTGAATTCCAGACCGATCTTTAGATCTGTACCAGATCGGAGCTTCGGCAGGATTTTAGTGCCCAGGCGGTTCCATACTTCAGGAGGAACGTTCCCGATTAGGCGCACCGTCTTGGTGCTTGCACTTGGCTGTGGCTCCGGCCCAGGTTGCGGGCCAGGTGCTGGGGCTGGTCCAGGAGTGGGTCCAGGCTCTGGTTGAGGAGTTGGACCTACGGCGCTCCCGCCCCTCTTGAGCACCCTTCGGCAGTCGACGCTTCCGGATCTGCGGATTCCCATTGGCGGTGGAAGGCGGCGTAACGCTCGAGCTTTGGCACGATCGCCTTTGCATTCGTAGAAACTTGGCCAAGCGAGCACCGGAATATCCGCGAACTTGCCCCGCTTCGATCGTCCCGACATCGGACGCCATACCGATCGCTTCGACGCCGTAGATCGTGGCGGCGCGCAGTGCATCGTGGGGAACTAACCCGCCTCTCGCCGTCGGCCATAGCCCCGACGTCCGCCGCACCCTGCTCGATGTTGTCGAGCGCAGAACTGGCGATTGCTTAGATGTGCAGCTTCACATGGAAGCGGAGGCTTGAGAATGTTCGCAGGAATCGCTGTGCCCATCGTGCTGAGCAACTAACCTTGAGCGAACGCGGTTAAGCGTCCAGCATCGCGCGAATGCGGCGCAGCAACCCCCCGGGCGTGAACGGCTTCTGCAGAATGCTCTCGGCGGGTGACAAACTATCGTTGTCACGCTCGGTGAAGCCGGTCACGTAGAGGACACGTACCTGCGGCCAGGTCTGGCGAATGCGCTGAGTAAGATCGGGGCCCTGCATGCGCGGCATCACGACGTCAGTAACGATCAGGTCGACTGGCGCTGGCGACTCGGCAAGCCGTTCCAGTGCCTCCTCGCCGCTGGCGCATACGGTGACCTGGTACCCGTGCGCACTCAACGCACGCTCCGCAAGTATGCGTACCTGCTCGTCATCATCCACGAATACAATCCGTTCGGTGCCGTAGAGCGGTCGCGGCGATTCACTGGTTGAGGCGACGGGGTCAACCGCAGCATCGAGACGCGGCAGGTATACCTTGAACGTGGTGCCTACACCCAGCTCCGTGTAGACCAGAACATAGCCGCCGCTCTGGCGCACGATGCCATAGACGGTGGCGAGGCCGAGACCTGTACCGCGTCCCTTTTCTTTGGTGGTGAAAAATGGTTCGAAGAGACGCGACCGGGTCTCCGCGGTCATGCCTGTGCCGGTGTCGCTCACGGCAATCACGACGTAAGGGCCCGGCTGCATTTCGACGCCATCGAACGTGATGCCTTCATCGAAATCGGCAGCGGTGGTTTCAATGGTGAGCGTTCCGCCTTTGGGCATCGCATCACGCGCATTGACCGCAAGGTTCATCACGACCTGTTCGAGCTGACCGGGGTCCGCACGCACGGCAGCGACCTGGTTGGGGAGTACGACCCTCAGGTTGACCGGCGGCCCGATCAGGCGGCGGAGCAGCTTCTCGATGTTGGCCACCACGCTGTTGGCATCGATGACTTTGGGCGCCAGGACCTGGCGACGACTGAAGGCCAACAGCTGATGGGTCAGCGCTGCGGCTCGGTCGGCCGCGGTACTGATCTGCTCGACATCGCTCCTGCGTTTATCGTCGGTTGCCAGTGCATCGATGACGAATTCGGAGTAGCCCTTGATGGCAGTGAGCAGGTTGTTGAAGTCGTGTGCGACTGCACCCGCCAGGTGGCCCATGGCTTCCATTTTCTGCGATTGACGGAATTGCTGCTCGAGTTCGCGCAGGCCGGTGACGTCGTGGGCCATGCCCATCATGCCGATTGCCGCACCTGCGGCATCGCGCCGCACACGACCGGCGGCCACGATCCACCGGGTCTCACCATCGTCACGCTCGAAGCGCGTTTCCGCCTCGAACAGGTCACCCCGTGAAGGATCGCCGACTGCGCGCTGGATCGCGGCTTCAACCGCTGCGCGATCCTCGGTGTGCACGAATTTCCAGAAGGCTTCGAGTGTGCCCGGAAAGCTGCCAACTTCGAGCCCTGCAATGCGCTCGAGCTGCTCGGACCAGGTCACGTGGTCGTTCGTGAAATCCCACTCCCAGATGCCCATGCCGGCCGAGTCCAGGGCGAGGGTCAGCCCTTCCTGACTGCGACGCAGACTCCTTTCGGCCGTGCGTCGGTCGAGTGTAGTCACCAGAATTTCAGCGAGCGAATCGATCAAACGGCGCTCTTCCGCCAGGAAAGGACCCTCGGCGGATTCCGGCCGCGGTTCGCCATACGCAACAGACAGCATACCGGAGACGCCATCGTGCGTGCGGAACTCCTGCTCAAGTATCCAGGGACCGATGCTGAAACCCGGCGTGATCGCGTGAATCTCACCGTAGCTCAGTGACGCACTCGTGATTTCAGGATACTGAAATGAGGGAGGGAGCAAATTCACCAGTCGCGTCATCAGCTCGGGCAGCTCGAGTTCCTGGTCGAGCAGTCGCGCGGCAGAATGCAGTGCGGTCAATTCCTTTACGCGCTCACCAAGGTCGTGCACAAGCCGGCTTTGCTCCGTCTGTGCAGCTCGTACTGCCGTAATGTCTTCGAATGTCGCGATGGCCCAGGCAGGCTGGCCGTCATGATCGCGAGCGAGGGAAACGTTCACGCGCCCCCAAACCACCCGCCTGTCCTTGGTGAAGAAGCGCTTATCGACCTGGTAGTGATCACGCACGCCGCGGCGTAGCTCCTCCAACCACTCCCTATCATCGGCCAGGTCGTCCGGATGCGTGATATCACGGAACCGCATTTCGAAGAGCTCGGCTTCGGAGTAACCCAGGATTCGTTGGAGCGCCGAGTTGCATGCGGTTGGACGTCCATCTAACGCCATGACCGTAATGCCGATCGGGGCGCGCTCGAAAACCGCGCGGAACCCCGTTTCACGGGACCAGGCTGGTTCCGCGACGGGCGCCTCGCTGGGGATGCTGCTATCGGCAGATATCGGGGATTGGAGCCGCGTCGTCGTGGCCTCCTCAGGAAAGGACTTCCAAGGTGAGTCAGCCGTTCCTCCGGCGCAACAGAATCGTCGACGATATTTTGCTGTTCCCGACGGACGGCCGCTCCTACTTTCGAGTGAAATGAGCGCGGAGCCAATTGTTTTTGTCGTCGATGACGAAGCGATCGTGCGCGAGACGGTCAGCCGCATGGTGCGCGAGTTTGGCTATGCGGTCGAAACTTTCCCCTCGGCCGATGCGTTCCTGGCACGCCCGCGTACCGACCGACTGGCCTGCCTGGTGCTCGACGTCATGCTGGCTGGCTCGACCGGGTTCGACCTCATCGCCGAACTGGAGCGCGATCAGGAGGATCTGCCCACCATCTTCATCACCGGTGAGGGCAGCATCCCGATGAGCGTGCGCGCCATGAAGACCGGCGCGGTCGAGTTTCTCACCAAACCCCTCGACAAGGCAGCCTTCCGCGCTGCGATCGAACACGCACTGGCCCGAGCCGCCGAGCAACGCGAGGTGCGTGCAGAACTGCGCGCACTCGAGGAGCGACTTGCCCGGCTCACCGACCGCGAACGCGAGGTGTTGGCTCAGGTAGTTACCGGTCGATTGAATAAACAGATCGCCCGTGACCTGGGCGTCGTGGAGCAGACCATCAAAGTGCATCGCGCGCACATCATGCAGAAACTCGACGCGAAGTCCGTGGCCGACCTGGTTCGCTTCACCGAGCGCATCGCCGCATTGCGATCGTAGTCGCTTCCCAATCTGCCATGGTGATGTCCGGTCAACCACGTATTATTCAAGTTCCAATTTGCAACATCGCTAGCCAATGATTCCACAGGAAATCAAGCGGCTTTTTCCGGCCGGTGTCCGTCACCGGGGCGCAGATTACTTCGCGGCCGGTCGCGTCCGTCTGCGCGCGCCCGAACCCTCGCGTGTGCGTGCACGCGTGCACGGCACGGAAGACTACCGCGTGAAAATCGACATGATGGGCGCGGTATGGGAGTTCAGGTGCGAGTGCCCGTACGCGGCCGATGTCGGAGTCTGCAAGCACATGTGGGCCGTCCTGCTCGCGGCGGACGAGCTTGGACTTCTACGATCTCGCCACGACGCCGTTGAAGCTGTTCCGGCTCGGCCCCCGGTTCCGGAGTGGAAGCGTCGGCTCAAGGCGTTGCGCAAGACTGAGCGGTTCGATGCGGTGGAGCCGCCGCGCGCGGTAACCTGGCCAGCCGATCAGAGGATCATCTATTTCATCGACGTTGAGAGTTCACACGCGTCCGGCGAATTGCAGCTGCTCCTGCGCATGGAGTCGGCCGCAACGCCGCAGCGAACCAAAGCGGGCTTTCGTTTCAGTGAGGAAGCCTGGCTTCAAGCGCCGGATCCGGCCGATCGCGAATTGGCCCATGTGCTCCTGGGTGCGCGGCAGTTCAGCCATCGGTCGCAGCTACAGGATCAACCGCGCTTCACCATCCGGCCAGTCATGTTCGAGACCACGCTTCGCCGTATTTGTGAGACCGGACGCTACCGATTGCTCGAGCGCGGCAAAACCCCGTCGCGTGATCAGGTGCTGCGCTGGGACGGCGGAGCGGCGTGGTCACTTCGGCTGCGACTCAGGTCGCAAGAAAACCAGGGTTGGGAGGTAGTGGGCTATCTCGTGCGCGGGGACGAGGAACTCTCGCTTCGTGGACCGGTGCTGCTGCTGAACGGCCTGGTCATCACGGCGGAAACCGTTTCGCGTTTGGCGGACGTCGGTGCCTGGTCGCTCGTGCAGCTCCTGCGATCGGAAGCGCCGCTGCATGCAGATGACGAGAACTTGTTTGCACTGGTCGCCGAGCTGCACCTGATGCCGGGCGTGCCGCCCATCGACCTGCCGGCCGGAATGACGATCGACGAGGTTCGTGCGGAGCCGCTTCCGCGGCTGATGGTGAAGACCGTGCGCCAGACCTGGCAGGTTCGCGATCAGCTGCACGCCGAACTGAGCTTCGACTATGACGGCAATGTCGTGCCTTATCGGAAGGCCGGCCGCGCCATCGTGCAAGCCGAGAAGCGGCGCCTGATTCAGCGGGAACCACAGCTGGAGCGGCAGGCTCATGACCGGTTGCTCGAGCTGGGCCTGCGCCCCGAGCACGACTGGAGGACCTCGCGCAAACTGCTGCTGATCGAGTCGCGTCGGCTCGACCGCGTAGTCGAGGAATTGACTGCGGAGGGCTGGCACGTCGAAGCCGATGGCAAGCGGTATCGCGCGGCCACTCGCATGCAGGCGAGTGTGAGCTCGGGCATCGACTGGTTCGAGCTCCAGGGCAACGTCGAGTTTGGCGATGTGCAGGTGATGCTGCCGCGTTTGCTGCAATCGTTGCGTTTACGCGAGCGGACCATCGTACTCGATGATGGCACGGTCGGCTTGCTGCCGGTCGAATGGTTGCAACGCTACGCCCGCGTAGCTGCGTTAGGAACTTCCCTTAGCGGCGGTGACGTCACTCGCTTCACTCGCGCACAAACGCCGCTGCTCGATGTGCTGCTGGCAACACTGCCTGAAGCACGCGTAGACGAAACCTTCGCGCGGGTTCGCACAGAGTTGCAGGGCTTCAGTGGCGTTCATCCGATCTCGCCTACCGAAGAGTTCGTTGGTGAGCTGCGACCCTATCAGCGCGAGGGGCTGGGCTGGCTCTCGTTCCTGCGCCGCTTTGGCCTTGGTGGTTGCCTGGCCGATGACATGGGCCTGGGCAAAACGGTGCAGGTGCTCGCCCTCCTCGAATCGCGCCGCGCTGAAGGCGCCGGCCCCGCGCTGGTCGTGGTGCCACGCAGCCTGGTCTTCAACTGGCAAAGCGAGGCTGCACGGTTTACACCCATGCTGCGCGTGCGTGACTACTCGGGCACTCAGCGGCGTCGGGACCCGCTTGACCCGACCAGTTTCGATCTGCTGATCACGACTTATGGCACTTTGCGGCGCGACGCGGCCGAACTCAACAACATCGAGTTCGACTACGTCGTGCTCGATGAGGCGCAGGCGATCAAGAATGCCAACACTGCCTCGGCCAAGGCTGCTCGCCTGCTGCGCGGCCGCCATCGCCTCGCGCTCAGCGGCACGCCCATCGAGAATCGAATCGATGAACTGTGGAGCCTCTTCGAGTTCCTGAATCCGGGCATGCTCGGAGCGTCCAGCGCGTTCACCGAACTGAAAAACCTGAATGGCGGCGATAGCGATGCCACGGGCCGCGCGCTGCTCGCTCGCGCGCTGCGTCCCTTCATGCTGCGGCGCACCAAGGAGCAGGTAGCGCCCGAGCTGCCGCCCCGAATCGAGCAAACCGTAGTCGTGGAAATGGAGCCGGCCCAGCGCAAGCTCTACGATGAATTGCGCGACCACTACCGGCAGGCACTGCTGCCGCGCGTAGACCGCATCGGCATCAAGAAGACGCAGATCGAGATCCTGGAGGCGCTGTTACGATTGAGGCAGGCCGCCTGTCATCCGCGCCTGATCGATAACCGGGCTAGTGCCGGCAGTGCCAAGCTGGATTTGCTCGAGACCCAACTCGCCGAAGTCGTCGCCGAAGGTCACAAGGCGCTCGTCTTCTCGCAATTCACGACCTTCCTTGCGCTCGTACGCGAGCGCCTGGACGCGGCGGCTGTGCCGTACGAGTACCTGGACGGCCGCACGCGCGACCGGGCCAGGCGCGTCGAACATTTCCAGCAGGACCCGCACTGCAAGCTGTTCCTCATCAGCCTGCGCGCCGGAGGATATGGCCTGAATCTGACCGCGGCCGATTACGTGTTCGTGCTCGACCCGTGGTGGAATCCCGCGGTCGAAGCGCAGGCCGTCGATCGCACACATCGCATTGGCCAGCAGCGCCAGGTACACGCGCTCCGTTTGATCGCGGCCCAGACCGTCGAACAGAAGGTGCTCGAGCTGCAGCAGAAGAAACGCAAACTGGCCGACGCGATTCTGGGCGCCGATGCCGGCGGCCTCGCCACCATCGGCCGCGCCGAGCTGGAACTGCTCCTCAGCTAGGCGATTGCGAAGCGGCGACCTCACGGACTTCAGTTGATTTACGATTCCTCGTCTGTGAAACATTGCCGATACAGTCGCTCGTATCGCTCGACTTCGGTGTCGCTTAGCTGCGCGAACTCAACGCTCCGCGCCCGCGACGACAGCCGCCCAGCATTCTGCCGGAGAAACCGGTGCAGCAGATCCACCGTTTGCGCAGGCATATCAACCACATCGTGCACGCCTATGACAAACCGGTCATACGACTCGAGGTATTTCACTTCCTCCGGCAAATCCATCTCCACCGTTTCCTCCACACAGCGATACAGAAACTCCGCATGCGCCGTCGCATCGAAATAGCGGTAGTAGTCCCCGGTATCATTCAACACTTCGACATTCTGCTTTTCTGTAGGGCGCCACTCGATATAGGGGAGCAGCGGCTTCGAGTACGATTCCAGCACCTGGCGATACTCATCCAGGTGGCGGAGTATGGCCGCGCTGATCGGGAAGACTACGTTGCGCGGGTTGTATTCGGCTTCGGCCAGCACGTGATGGATCAGCCAGCGATGCGCTCGACCGTTCCCGTCCTCGAATGGGTGCACGTACACAAACCCGAACGCGACCGCGGCCGCTACCACGACCGGATCAACGCCAACTGCAACCGCGCGCTCAGCGTATACCGACATGCCTTCTACGAGCGACCGCAGGTCTTCCGGTCGTGCGCCTATGTGCTCGGGCAGTGGCCCGTACGTGTCACGATCGTGATCGCCAACGAAGCTGCCCTCCGTTCGCAATCCGAGCTTCACGAATCGGTCATCCCCGATGACCACTTTTTGGAGCCGCTCCAACTCTTGGACGCTCACCGGCGTTGAACCTGCTTGCGCGATCGCTTGCGCCCATCGCTTTGCCCGATCGCGCGTGGGCTGTTGGCCTTCGATGTTGAACGATGCCTTGCTGTCCTGGAGCAGCAGGAACGCGGCCGCGCGCGTTATCACGTCCCGGTGGGTTCTGCCGATGACTCGTTGGGCTCGTTCATCAAGTTGTTTGGCGAGGAATGCATCCAGTTCGGGAGTGCGCCGTACCAGCGGGCAAAACGATGCATCGCCTGGCAGGTTGTTGGTTACCCGATGCCGTGGCGACGACCTTCCCCTTTCGGCCACGTAGTGCAGTTTCGGATCGACCACCGGGACTGACTTCACGTCCGTGGGTTGTTCAATATCCAACTGGGTACCGGTCAGCCACTCGTACAAGAACCAGATCCGCCGTGTGTACGCCCCGGTCGGTTTGGCTTTGACGATTTCTGTGATTTCACCCGGCGCAATGACGCGGAAGAGTTGGCGCATCACGCCGAGATCTACGCCTTCCCATTTCAGCGCAAACCCGAGGTGTCCGGCCAGGGAATCCTCGGGTCGATGACGGGGCGTCAGGATCAGCCAATCCCGCGTTTCTGAACGGCGGTGTTTCTGACCGACGGCCGCGAGCCTGGGCGGCAGCGGCACCTTCAGCCCGTACCGCGCCCAAAGCGCCGCGTATCCAGCGGGCGCTCCCGGTTCCGGCAGCACCCGGCCGTAAAAAACGCTCAGTTCGTGTGAATTCTTATCAAACAATGGTGCGTACCGTGAAAAATGATCAGATCAAATCCGATGTCATGAAAAATGATCGGTAACCGTGCGGTTGGCTAGGCGCGACTGGTCTCTACAACTAAATTTGACCAAGTTGGTCATGTTTCATATGTTTAGTGATCAGACTTGGTCATTTCAGGACGGTTCGATGAAAACAATCAATGTGGCAGAAGCAAAAGAACGACTCTCTGAACTGGTGCGGCGCGCCGCCAGCGGTGAGGAATTCATCATTTCCCGGAACGGTCAACCCCAAGCGCGACTCGTGCCGTTGCCCGTCAGTCAGACGCGGGTTCCGGGAAAGGGCGCCGGCCAATGGACCGTAGCGGACGATTTCAACGAGCCGCTGCCAGCCGACCTGTTGGCGTCCTTTCAGGGCCGGGACGAATGACCTCGCTGCTTCTGGACACGGAAGTTCTGATCTGGTGGGACACAAACGATCCGCGACTCGGCGGCAACGCTCGCGCGGCGATCCAGAACGCGCGGGAGGTTTTTGTGAGTGCGGCCTCGGCATGGGAGATCGTCATTAAGGCGGCGCTCGGAAAACTGCAGACGACGCGTTCAGCGGCCGACGCAGTAGCAGAAGGAGGCTTTCGCGAGCTGCCGATTGCTTTCGATCACGCTGAAGCGGTTAGCGCGCTGCCGCTGCACCATTCGGATCCGTTCGACCGCCTCATCATTGCGGCGGCCGCCGTTGAAGGATGCGCTGTAGTTACTAGCGACGAAAAATTCCGCCTGTACGAAGTGCGACTCGTAGACGCGCGCAGGTAAGGTCCCTCCGACCCGCTGCGATCGTAGTTCCTCCGGCTGCCCCCACTGTACGAAGGTTCAATTACCTAAGGTGCAATAGTCCCCTCCGCGCCAGCGCACGAGCTTTCGTCTCGAATGCAAACCTGTATACGGATGCAGCATCCGTGAGGGGATAAATGGTTCGAGAACCAAAGCGATCGACTGTGCGCAAAGACACCGCCGGCCGGTCGCAGCGCGACGACGATCGGAATGATCCCGATGTCGTCTGGTGGGAAGCGGATCCCGAAACGTTCCAATTCAGCTACGTGAGTCCGTCGGCCGAAAGCTGCTCGGGTTCCCGTTGGCGGATTGGCTGAATGAGCCGGAATTCTGGGCGAGTCACATTCACCCGGACGATCGCGCAGAAGCTCTGACGCAATGTCAGTTGGCAACCCGTGAGGGCCGCGATCACGAGTCCCAATACCGAATGGTGGCCGCGGACGGCTCGATCCGCTGGCTGCGCGATTTCGTCCGCATCGAGACCGGCGAAGATGGCCGGGCGCGCCGCCTTTTCGGCGCGTTTCTGGACGTCACGCATCATCGCACCGACGCACGCGCTAACGTGGTGGCGCAGGTTGCAGCCCGGAGTGTTCCAGCCCGAATTCTGATTCTCGAAGACAAATCCGATGACGCCGAATTCGCCGATCGCGAGATACGCAAGGCGTTGCCGCGCTCGGTCATACTGGTTGTGAAGACTGGTTCCGACTACGACCGCGCTCTATGGGAATTTGCGCCGGATGTGATCGTGTCCGATCACACAATACCCGGGTTCAGCGGCCGTGAAGCGCTCAGGCTGGCGCGTGCCCGGTGCCCGGGCACGCCATTCATCCTGGTCACCGGCTCGCTCGACGAAGAGGAAGCAGTGGAGTACATGAAGGCGGGCGCTACTGATTACATCCTCAAGGATCGGATGGCGCGGCTCGGTCTCACGGTGGCGAGCGCGCTCGAATTTCGCCACGAGAAGAAGGCTCACGCCCGCGCAGAAGCGCAGTACCGAGACATTTTCATGGGCGCGCCCGTGGGTATCGCGCGGACCACGACGGACGGACAGCTGCTGACCGCCAATCCCGCGCTTGCCCGCATGCTCGGCTACGACACCACCGTCGACCTCGCCTCTCTGAGCATCTCACGCGACATCTATGTGAATGAAAAGGACCGGGCGCGCGTCATCGCAGCCGCCGAGACGGCGGGCGGTGAAGTGGAAGTGCAGTGGAAAAGGAAGGACGGCACCGTCATTTGGGTGCAACTCAGCACGCAGGTGTCGCGAGAAGACACGGGACAGGTGCGTTACATCGAGGTGTTTGCGCGCGATGTCACGGAGCAGAAAATGCTGGCCGCTCAGCTGCGTCAGTCTCAGCGCCTGGAAGCCATTGGGCAGCTCGCTGGCAGTGTTGCCCACGACTTCAACAACCTCCTCACGGTCATACTGGCGGCTTCCGAATTGGTGCTTTCCGAACTCGCCCCGAACGATTCGCTGCGGCAGGACATCGAGGACATACGTGACGCGGCGCGCGGTGGCGCGAGCTTGACCCGTCAGCTGCTCGCCTTCAGCCGAAACCAGGTGCTGTCGGTCCAGCCGGTCGGGCTCAATGACATTGTGGAGAACATCGCGCGGATGCTGCAGCGACTGGTCGGAACACATGTCGAGCTGGAACTGCAGCTCGAGCCCACTCTGGGAAGCGTGCTGGCTGATTCCGGTCAGATCGAGCAAGTCATCATGAATCTCGTGGTCAACGCCCGCGATGCGATACCCGCTTCGCAGCCGGGCGTGATCCGAATTGAAACCGCCAATCACGATGTTGATGCCACGCATGCATCACGTCACCTGGATGGAAAGGCAGGACCCTACGTGCGACTATCGATCACGGACACAGGTATCGGCATGGATGCCGACACCAGAGCCCGGCTGTTCGAGCCGTTCTTCACCACGAAGGAGCCAGGCAAAGGCACCGGCCTCGGTATGTCGACCGTGTACGGTATCGTCCGCCAGAGCGGTGGTTACCTTGCCGTTGATTCCACTCCGGGCGCCGGGACGACCATCACCGCATACTTTCCGCGCATTGACACTGCGGCCATCACCGATTCCGATGCCGCGACTGCGCAGGTCGAGCCCCGGAGACAAACCATTCTGCTGGTCGAAGACGATCGTGCTGTGCGTGTACTCGCCAGCCGCATCCTGGGGGGTGCCGGTTTTGCGATTATCGAGGCGCGCAATGGACCCGAAGCGCTGGACCTCGCGAGGATTCATACCGGAACCATCGATCTGCTCATCTCCGACATCGTCATGCCGCATATGCACGGCCCGGAGTTAGCCGCTCGGTTGGAGAAAGAACGTCCCGAGACTCGTGTGCTCTTCATGTCGGGTTACCCCCGTGGCGCACTTGCCGAACCAAGCCTGATCCCGGTGGACCACCATCTGCTCAAACCGTTTACGGCCGACGGGCTGCGCAGCAAAGTGCGTGAGGTCCTTGATCGTGGACGCGACGCCTGAGTGACGACCTGACCCATTTTGGCGGCCCACGGTTTCCGCCTGGGAATTCAGGGTGACTCGAGAACGTGACAAGAACGGACAAACACCCGGAGTGGAATCCCCGGGGTATTGAGGAGCTAGGAACCCCTCAGTCCTAGTCCTGAGTCCTAGTCCTCCTCCTCTTTACGCCGAACTGTCCGTCGAATGGCGGCGCAGCCGGCGCGTCGACTATCTGGAGCCGTTACGGTTGTACCTCGCCGCGTCGCTGCTGTTTTTCTGATCTGGCAGGATTCACCGGTTTATTCTGGAGTCGAGGGCTTCATTCACGGATTCGTCGATTCGGCCAGCAGCGGCACGGAGCGATCGCCGGCCGAAAATCCAATGGTTGAGTTCGGTGTTCAGGTCGTGGCCGGAAGCCTGCCGGCACTGATGATCATCCTGCTGGTGCCAATGTATGCCTCATTGCTGAAGCTGTTCGATCGCACGAGACGTTATGTCGAACACCTGGTTTTCGCGCTGCACCTGCACGCCGTGGTTTTCCTTGCGCTGGTCCTGACCGCGCCAATTGCGAGCATTTGGGGGACGCGCCGGAGCGATATTGCGGCCATTCCGCTCATGCTCGTGCTATTGAGCTGGCAAGTCGTTGCGTTCAGGCGCTTCTACGGCCTGCGCGCCGGTAGGGCAATCCTGCGTGCGCTGTCGGTCAATGTGAGCTACCTCTTTGCTGCCTCCCTTGCGCTCGGGTTGGTGCTCGGGATTGTGCTGGGCTGACCACCGCATGCTATTGGCGCCAGAAGGGCCGTCAGTGTCCGCCGCAGGTGAGCACCTGGTGCAAGAGGAGGAACGAGGAGGACCAGGCTAAGTGGTCGTACGGCGTTTGGGCGCAGAACCTGGTCCGGCTGCCGGGATCCCGAGTCGCTGAATCAACTCGGCGAATCGCGGATCGGCGCGCAGACTGCCCAGGCGCGCATCCCACACCAGATGGACGACAAAAACCGATCGCTCGGCCAGCGCCTTCGCCAACCACTCGAATGCGCGATCGCCATCGTCGAGGCTGGCGTAAACCAGCGCGATGTCGTACGCGGATACGTATCCCTCTCTGGCCTGGGCCAGCAACGCAATTACTTGGTGACACGTGGACACGCGCGCAGAACTCGCGTTTGTGCGCGACATTGCCGAAGCAGGCTACGTCGGTAGAGTGGGGCTCGGCGGCGGACCTGGCGCGCGCGCGGCAGATTGCCGATCGCCATCAGGCGTTGCAGCTCTTACGGGTGGACACGGTGGTCATGGCAATGGCGGAGCGGTTGGGGGCCGAAGCCATCGCAACGCTGGACGTCCGTAAGCGCTTCCGCGGAAGTGCTCTCCGTACGCAAAATCAGGAGTCAGCGATCGCTCAACTCTCATCACTGCCTGAGCGCGTCCATCGGCTCCACGCGTGCAGCTCGCCAGCCGGGAATCGCACTCGCCACCATCGCCACGATTACCAGCAGCAACACGCCAAGGAGATACGCCTGGCCATCAAACGGCTTCACTCCATAGAGCCGACCTTGGAGAAAACGACTGAAGTAAAGCGCCCCGGCCAGTCCGATGACGATGCCAGCGGAAGCCAGGCCCAGTCCGCGAGTCAGGATCAACTCCAGCTGCGATCGCCGATCGGCGCCCAGCGCGGCGCGCAGGCCAAGCTCGCGCGTGCGCTCGAGTACCGTGTAGCTCAGCATACCATAAAGACCGATCAGGGCGAGGGTAATGCCGGTGATCGCAATGGACAGGGCGAGACGGGCGATGAAGCGCTGCTCCATGGTCTGCTCCGCAACCTCCTCGCGGAGACTGTGGAGGCCATACACGGGCAAGCCCGGATCCAGCCGCCGCACCACCTCGCGGATGCGCTGGCGCAGCGCGGCATCGATCGCGTGCGCGCGCACGTACACGACGAACTGACCAACCTTCCAACCCTGGCCCCACGGCTGGAAGAAGTACGGCTCGGGCGGTTCCATCACGGACGACAGGCGCGCGTCGCGCGCGATTCCGGAAACGATGACCGGCTGCCTGGTACCGCGAACGGTGATCGTCCGGCCGACGAGGTGCTCGGGACGTTCGCCGGGGAAGATTACGCGGGCAGCGGCTTCGTTCAGAAGACCGACGCGCTGCGCAGTGCTGTCGCGCGACAGCCAATCGGTGCGGAACATCGAGCCGGCTGCGAGCGGAATGCCCAGCACATCGAGCAGCGCAGGCGAGGTCTGCCAGCGTCGCGTGGACAATGCGCGATCCTTCGGACCATCGGTGGGTCGCGGGATCAATGCGGGGAAGTAGAAGCCCGCGAAGATGCTGTGATCCGTGATCGCACTCGCGCGCACACCGGGGATTGCGTTCAGTTGCGATTCCAGCTCGCGCAGGAAGCGATCGGTGCGCTCGGTCGTGTAGCCGTTGAGTTCGGTATCGAGCGAGAAGGTGAGCACGTTGTCCTGCTCGAATCCGAGATCTACGTGCTGCAGGTTCCAGAGCGTGCGGCCGAGCAGCGTGCAGCCCACCACCAGCACGATCGACACTGCCACCTGCAACACGACCAGTGCGCCGCACACGCGCTCGGCGGCCGGATTGCCATGACGCGTGGCGCGGAAAAGCGAGGTGCCGCTCGTGCGGGCGAGGGCGATCGCGGCGGGCAGTCCGGTGAGGATGCCGGCGGCCAATGCGGCCACAAACGTCACGAATAGGACGGAGCCGCTCAGCTGAACGCCATCCAGCGGCACACCACCACGTGCCAGACTGGTCGAGCCGAGCACGCGCAGTGCGATCGCACTGATGCCGGTCGCGAGCAGCGCACCGCCGACAGCAAGCAGCACGATCTCGAGCATGCGCTCGAACACGATGCGCCGTCCGTTTGCACCGAGCGCGCGCTGAATCGCGGCGCTGGTTGCATGCGAGGCACTGCGCGTAAGGGCGAGGCTGGACACGTTGGCGCAGGTGAGCAGCAGAAGCAGCAGCGTCGCACCGGCCAGCAACTGCAGCGTGCGTGAGACGCCGGCGCGCAACCCGGGCTCGATGCCAATGCCATCGTAAGCGCGGAACGAGAACAGCAGCGACCAAAACGAGTGCGCGCGTCCGCTTTCCCGAATCGCGGGCAGCGCGGCATTGAACAGATCGGCAATCTGTTGACTCGACACGTCCGCGTGTGGTCGCAGGATCAGCTGCGGCCAGACCTGGTTCGTGCCATCGCCCAGGATCTGCGGCGAGTGCAGAACCGACGGCAGCGCGGACGCAGGCAGCCACAGCTCGGCAGAGCCGGACAGATCGGCGCCATGGAAGCCGGCGGCGGCAACGCCGATCACGCTGTATTGGCTGCCATTGATGAACACGGGCGCACCGATCGCATCGACCGTGCGCTGCCAGATGCGCCGGGCCAGGCGATCGCTTACTACGACCACCGAATCCAGCGAATCCGCGCGCAGCGTGCGGCCGGCCAACATCTGCATGCCCAGCACTTCGAAGTAGTTGGGCCAGACGATCGCGCCGGGGATCCGCTCCGCATCCATTCCCGCTGCGGTCGCGAAATGCAGGTCCTGCGGTGTGCTGGCAGTCAATTCGCCGAAGCGGGCGGCGCGTTGAGCCAGGTCTGCGGCATCGGGCTGCGAGATCGGCATGGAACCGCCGACTGGACCGCCGCCTTTTGCCTCGTACTGTACCAGCACCAGCGATTCCGGATCGCGCACGCCCGGCACCGGTCGCAACAACACCCAGTTCGCCAGCGCGAACACGACGCACACTCCCGCGAGTCCGAGCGCGAGCGTCGCCGACACGGCAAAAGCAAATCCGGGCCGAGCCCGCAGTGATCGCAACGTAATGCGCAGCGAGCGCGGCAGATCACGCAGCGGGCTCACGCGCATCGTTCGGGTTGAGCTGGTCGCGGGGCGGCGCGTGAGCGCGTCATGCAAGCGAATGCGCAACGCGCTCGCCAGGGCGTGTCGTATGAACCAGCGGCGCGCGGATCGCTCGCCGGTGCGCGCGGCGCGCAGCGATCGCAATTCCTCCAGATCGCCGAGCAGCAAGCGCGCCTCCTCTTCACCGATCAGCCAGCGCACCAACGCCGTGAGCAGCTTCATCGCGAGCCTCCCAGCAGCGGCTCGAGGCCTTCCCACAGGTTCAGGTATCGCCTGCGTGCGGTCCGCAGCAGCGCGAGGCCGCGTGCGCTCACGTCGAAGTACCGGCGTTCACGTGTTACGCCGCGGGCTTCCTTCTCGCGCACGCTCGATCGCACGTAGCCGCCTTCCTCCAGACGTCGCAACGCGATGTAGACCGCGGCCGGCGCCACGTCCCTGCCCGTGCGCGCCTCCAGCTCCCCAACGATCGCGGCGCTGTACGCGTTCGCCTCCAGTCGCAGCGCGACCAGCAGCACCTGGTGCTCGAGATCGCCCAGCCCTTCCTTGGTCATGGGAGTCGCTCCGTCATATCACTAACATTGATAGTGACAATATCTGGCAGGTTGGACGTCCTGACAACGGGAAGGGTTGCATGGCAGATCGGAGCGATCGCCGCTGCGGACGAGTCAGGGCGCGCCGGCCCTGCATTAGGGGAGCCTGATCGTACTCTGCCAGGATGCCCGGTTGGCGATTCTATTGACCGGCGGAGTTGCCCATTCTGACCAGCGATTGAGCGAGTCGCGCCACCATCGCCTCCGGCTCGTGCACAACCTGTCGCCAAGTCACGCGCATTACGCTGAGGCCTCGCGCCGTGAGCCGCGCATCGCGCCGCCGGTCCGTCTCGAAGTTCTGCCTCGAGGATTGAAAGGCGAATCCATCCACCTCCACCACTAATTGTTCCCGACGCCACAGGAAATCGACTTCGTACTCACCCAGCTGCACGTTGGTCTCCGGCGCGGGCAGCTGCGCCTTGCGGATGAGCCCGAGGAAACGTTCTTCGGCTTCCGAGCGGGTCAGCGCGGGTCCTGCTTCGTTCTGCAGCAAACCGCGCAACACCGGCGCACCGGGCCGGCCCGCGTGGCTGGTGGCCATCGACCTCAACGTGCTTCGGTCCAGGCGGTGTAGTCTTTCGGCCTGGGCCAGCGCGCGCTCCAGGTCGCGGCCGCCAAGCAGCGCGGCTAGATCGAGGATCGTCCTGCGCACCGACGTGACCGGAATACCTTCCAGATTTGTGTCATCGTCCGCGCTCAAAGACACGCGGTGCATTCGAATGTTCGGCCTGCGGCCGCGATTGCCGCGGCTCACACTCACATCGATTGGTGCAGTCTCGGCATCGGCGGGCAGCAGCTGCCAGAGGGTGCCCGCGTTTCGATGACTCAGCAGTGCATGCGGCCCGCAGGCCAGCACGGCTGCCAGCTCGCACGACCGCGGCGCCACCAGCGGGCCCACGCGGTAAACGCCGCGGTGCACCTTCCGCAGCCGATTCGCCCGCACACGACGATCGATCACGTCGTCTGCGATGCCACACTCCCGCAGTTGTGGCCGTGTAACCAACCCCAGTTGCGTGCAGGCGAGCCGCTCGATCAGCTCATCGACGGCCAAAGTCATGACGGCAATTTCACAATGGTTCAGGGTCCCCTGTGTGAATGTGCATTTGTCCGGTCCTATAGCGGTCGATTGAGCAATCAGCGCGCTGTCCCGGCAGTCATTGGCGAATCACCCGCGCTGAGCGCGGTCAATTGCACAATCGCGCAGCGCGCATGGAGCGGCTGGCGTGCTGCCGCGCACCGCGCCGGCGCAACACGGCACTCGGGCTCGCGAATCGTTCATCTCAGGCGATCGTGGGAGGATAGGATTCGACTGCGGGCAGCTCCATAGCCGGATGGGCCGTGGAAGGCCGCTGTGGCAAAATTAGCGCGGCTGCAAGGGCATCAAGGCGGTGCTAGAGCGAGCGGAGAAACGCGGCGAGCGCAGCCTTCTCGGAAGGATGTAACCGCAGCGCCTGCAGCTCGGGATCCTTGTTTGGATTCGCAATCCCACCACGATCGTAGTGGTCGATTACATCCTCGAGCGTTGTAATGCTGCCGTCGTGCATGTAGGGGGACGTGTGCATGATCGCACGCAGAGTCGGCGTCTTGAAACTGCCTGTGTCTGCACTACGCTGCGTCACGCCATAACGGCCGGAGTCGGCGGGAGCACCAGATCGCCAGGCAACACCCGTGTTGTGGAACGCCTCATCGGTCAAGGTTGGACCGATGTGACAGCGCGCACAGCCGGCCTTGCCGAGAAAGAGCCGCCGCCCGTGGCGCGACTCGGTTGAGAGCGCGAGCGTGTCGCCAGCGAGATACCGATCGAAGCTGGTCTCCGCGGAGAACAAACTGGCGACGTAGGCTGTGAGCGCATTCGCCAGCGCCTCGCGATCGATGCGCAGCCGCTGAGTCGCGGTTGTGATGGTGTTGGCCAGCTCCAGCGGATTCTCGATCGGCCGCAGCACCTGCTCGGCCAGCGATGTCGCGCGGCCGTCCCAGGAGAACGCCTTGCCATAGCCGCGATTCAGCAGCGTGGGCGTGTTTCGCGGGCCAATCGCGCCGCGCACACCGCGGGCGCGCACGCGTCCATCCGTGAAGGCACGCGCGGGGTCGTGACAGGACGCGCAGGCCAGAGTGCCATCGGCGGAGAGTCGCGTATCGAAGAACAACGCGCGGCCGTGTGCGATGGTTTGCGAATCGGCGGTGATGTGGTTGATCGCGGGCACGAACAGGTCGAATGTGACCGGCGCGCGC
>JBBDWZ010000206.1:0-18615 GCA_040902615.1 Gemmatimonadota bacterium
TGCACCCGGAATCGCGCCGACGATCGTACACCACTCGGACTTCAACTTGAGCGGTGTGTACACGTAGACGTAGGTCACGTGGCAAGCGGCGAGGAAGAAGAACGTGAGCGCCGGCAATGTGGCGATGGCGAGTGCGGCCCCGAAGCCGGTGAGCGCCCAGGCGAAGTTGGTCGCCGCGCGGACCCCAATCACGCCGGCCGGCAGCGGCCGTTGCCGAGTGCGCTTCATGCGCGCATCCAGGTGACGTTCGCTGATGTGGTTCATTGCCGCGGCGCCGCCTGACATCGCCATGGTTGCAATCACGACCAGCGCCAGCGAAACCGGATCAGCGTTATTCCGCGTTGTTACGACGTAACCGGCTGCCGCCGACAGGCCGACGAATGCGGTAATGCCCGGCTTTGTGAGTTGCTGAAACGCGCGCACCCGCAGCGCCGCCGGCTGGACAACTACAGTAGCCGGCTGCAATCAGAGCCTCCGGGCGAGTGCCGCCAGTGTGCGCGCATTGCCACTCGAGGCAAACGCAATGCGGCCGGCGTGATCGACAATGTAGACCAGCGAGGAATGCGTGACCTCGCCATTCCGGTCATTGCGCGAGCGCGGGACCTGCCACGCCGTCAGCGCCGCTTCGACATCGAGGACGCTGCCGCCCAGCAGCCAGACATCGTTCGCCGGGAATTGCCAGGCCCGCGCGATCGATGACAGCCGTGATGGCGTATCGCGCCAGGGATCGAGCGTGACGATCAGGATGGCGGGTGCTGCACCGTCCTCTTCTTGCAGCCGCCTGCGCGCGCTCAGCACATCGTGCACGACCAGCGGACAGACCGTCTCGCAATGCGCGAATGCGAATGTGATGAAGACGACGCGTCCGCGCAGCGACGAGAGACCGCGCGCGGACCCGTCATGCGCGGTGAGTTCCAGCGCGGGCGCGGGCCGATCCAGCCTGGGATACGTTTCCGGCGCCAGGTCGAGCGTGCTGACATTCTCGACTGGCGTGGCGTTGGCCTGGCGCACGCGCCAGGTCGCCCCGACGACCAGGGAAAGCGCGCCGGCGACGAGAGCGGTGAACGTGGCGCGCAGCGGGATAGAGTCCCGTGATGCCCGCAACAAATTGCGGATGGCGCCACGGCAGGCCACGAGCAGAATAGCCAGCATGCCGGCGGGCCCGGCAACCAATCCGATCCAGCCGCCCGCATCGGGAAGGCCGGAATCGTTCACGCCGAAGCAGACGTAACGCGTGCGTGCGAGCCAGGTGGGCGCTTCGGCGACCGGCCAGAGCGCGAGCGCCCACCAGGCAGCGGTCACGGTGAACAGCGCAACCAGCCCAGCGAGCGCTGCGCGTTCTTCGACGTTCACTCGCGCGCTGGTCACCCGATCTTCCAGACGAACGAAAGGATCTTCCAGTTCGCGAAGTAGTAGAGTGCGAACGCAGCGAGGAAGACCAACACGAGAACCATGGTGCCGGGCGCGTGGCCGAGCTTGCCGGACGGCAGATTGGTTTCATCCGCAATGGTGACTGCGCGCGGCGGACGAATCACGCCCTGCGGCAGGCCTTTCACGCCGGTCAGTCGTTCGGCCTCGGTGAATCGCTTGCCAAAAAACACCGACCAGACGGTGATCAGGATGTACATCCCGCCGCCGAGTCCAGCGAGCAGTCCACCAATCGCCATGACACCCATGACGCCGAACACGGCGGGATCGAATGCTTGCGTGAAGGGTGCCCCCGAAAACGTGATGTCCCAGTGACGGCGCGGCACGCCGAACCCGCCCGCGAACGACATGAAGATCGAGAAGATCAGCATGCCGCCGGCAAACAGGTACGGCTGTATCTGCGCCATCCGCCAAAACGCGACTTTCTTCTGGAAGATCAGCGGAATCAGGTAATAGGTGAGGCCCATGAAAGCCGTCGCGGTGCCGCTGACCACGGTTGCATGAAAGTGTCCGGGTATGCGCAGCGTGTTGTGCGCGACGATGTTGATTTGCTCGGTTCCAATGGTGACGCCGGTGATGCCGCCGACGAAGCCGAACACGACCACGGAGAGCACGAGCGAGCTGAAGCCGGGATCGCCCCAGGGCGCGCGCTTGACCCAGCCGAACAGACCTTGCGAGTAGCCATGCAGCCGCTGGCCAACCTCGATGCCTGCGGGGACCGTGAAGCCGTGCAGCATGCTGGCCAGCACCGCCATGTACATGAAGTAGCTGGTATTCACGACTTTCCAGGCCGAGCTGAAGCCTGGATCGACCAACAGGTGGTGTGCCGATGCCATCGAGATGAACAGGATGTAAAGCACGAATGCGGTGCGGCTGATCTTCTCGTTCAGTACGACCGCGCCAACCGTCATGGCCCCGAGCAAATACCAGATCGAGACCATGGCAGCGACGTTGATCTGCTGCGACGAGTGACCAAGCGCCCACCACAACATGCGGTACACCTGCGGATCCATGCTGATCAGACCCATCGACCAGAGGAACGTGGGTATGTAGGTGGCGGCGCCGTGGAGCAGCGTGATCACAGCGATGATCGCGGCGGTGATCGCGCCGAAGGTGATCAGCGGGACTGATCCTTCGTAGGTTCGCTCGCGTTTGGCGATCACCAGTGTGGCGAAGAACTGACCGCAGACGCCGAGCGCGCCCACCGCAAAAAAGATGATGCCAAGGTAGTACAGCGGATCGGCGCGCAGGGGGATGTACGAGCTGAGCAGCACATCGGCCTTGCCGGTCCAGATCATGGTTTCGGTCAGGATCGCGCCGACCGTCATCAGGCCGAAGCAGAACCAGCCGAACTTCGGCGCGGCGATCCGGCTGTTCAGCAGCGGACCGGACGCGAAGTACAGCACCGCCATCTCGAAGAAGATGATGAAGAAGATCAGCATGCTGATGCCATGCGCGGTCAGCACTCGATAGAACATCATGGGCTCGAGCAGGTGCACGGCCTGCCAGCGCGTGAGCAGGATGAGAATTGCACTGATGCCACCAATCAGCAGTGCTACGGTGGCGGCGACTGCGTGCGCCTTCATCAGCTGCTCGGCCGGCCGGTGCAGTTCGAGACCGGTTACCGTGCAGGTGCGGAAGGAGGGCGATGCGCCGGCCGCGGGCGGTCCGAGTCTATCGAGTACGGTTGCCATTAGCGGCCTCCCAGCGTGGACCGAGCGAGGCTGCCGTCTTCATTGGTCACGATGACCTTGCCCAGCATCATGTGGTGATTGATGCCGCAGAACTCATTGCAGATCACGCTGAACTCGCCGGCCTCGGAGGGTACGATCTTGAGGCCGTAGTCGTAGCCGGGTATGACCTGGAAGTTGATGTTGACCGGATAGAGTGAGAATCCGTGATTCACATCCCTCGAGGACAGGTGCAGCGTGTATTCGGTGCCTTTCTTGAGCTTGAGTATGGGCGTCCAGTTCCACATGCGGCCCAGCAGGTAGATGTCACTGCCGGCCGGCGGCTCGACGATCGGGTAACCGTTCTCCTCACCCACCTTGTAATCGGCGATGAACTGATTGACCCGCGCTTCGTACGCGGCCGGTTCGACCCGGCTCCGAATGCCGGACGCGTTCTGTCCGCCCTTCCAGTGCCAGAGCGGCATCATTGCGAACAGCACCATGCACCAGCCGAATGCGATCGCGAACCAGACCTTTTCGGTGGTGTGCGCAGGCACCCACCAGCGACCGGTCGGTGAGACCAGTCCTGTGTGCATCGGTTGTTTGATCATTGACCCACCTCAGGGAAGCTGTGCGGGTGGCAACGTCAGGATTTCGACCAGTCCCCAGCCGGTATAGACCAGCGCCATGATCGCAATGCCCGCGATCATCAGCAGGAGCCAGTTGTCGAACAGGCGCTGCGCTAACGGCAGCGGCTCGGCGGGCTCAGTGCCAGGCATCGGCTCCGAGTTCATGGTTTCTCCGCTCCTCGATGGGGGACGCCACGGTTACGGGCAAGGATAATCCCGTGAAAATTCAGGATCTATCAGGAAAGTCCTGAATTCGTATCAGCCGTTTCCTGACAGAGTTCGGCGCCGGCGCCCGGTACCGTTGGTCATGGAACCACGCGCCAGCTTCCGGTGGCTCTCGCGACTCGACGCTCTTGCCAATCGCGTTTACACGTCGCGCTGCAATCCGCTGTACCACAGCGGTGCGATCACCATCGTCCTGCTGCTGGTCCTGCTGCTCACCGGTTTGTACCTGCTCCTGTTCTATCGACTCGGTGCCCCGTATGCGTCGGTCGCGCGCATCAATGACCAGGTCTGGGTGGGCCGGTGGCTGCGCGGGCTGCACCGGTTTGCGTCCGATGCATCGGTGATCGCGTCGCTGGTGCATGCGTTCCGCATGTACGCGCAGCGGCGCACGTGGGGACCGCGCACGCTCGCCTGGGTGAGCGGAGTGTTCCTGCTCGGGGTGATCCTGGTGTCAGGGTGGACCGGGTATGTACTGGTCTGGGACAGCTTCGCGCAGGTGCTTGCGATCGAAGGTGCCCGCTTGCTCGATGTGCTGCCGATCTTCGGTGAGCCGATGGCCAGGTCGTTCAGCGGGGAGAGCACTCTGCCCAGCGGGTTCTTTTTCCTGAACCTCTTCGCGCACATTGCGCTGCCCATCGGCGTCGCCGCTCTGATCTGGATTCACGTCGCGCGAGTTGCACGACCGGTACTCTTGCCCGCGCGTCCAGTGCTGTGGAGTACGATCACCGCACTGTTCCTGCTGGCGCTGGTCTGGCCGCTTTCGATGGCGCCGCCGGCCGACCTGCTGCTCCTGCCCAGTCACGTACCGACCGATTGGTTCTTCGCGTTCTGGTTGCCGCTCACCCAGCGGCTTCCGGCCTGGACCGTGTGGCTTCTGAGTACCGTGCTGGTTGCTTTCTCCCTCGCGATTCCCTGGGTGACCCGGCGGCGCGCGCAGCCGCTGGATACGCCGGCCGAAGTGAACCAGCGGGTGTGCACCGGCTGCGAGCAGTGCGTGAAGGATTGCCCGTATGAAGCGATCGAGATGGTCGCGCGAACGGACGGCCGCCCAGGTCTGGTCGCTCGGGTCGATGCCGCGTTGTGCACCAGCTGCGGCATCTGCATTGGATCGTGCCCGCCGATGGCGATCGGTCCGTCCGGCGAGACCGGCCGCACGCAGCTCGCCGAAGTCAAAGCCTTTCTGGCCGAGCAGCAGCCCACTGCACATGACGTGGTCATGGTGGGCTGCGCCTGGAGTGCGGCGCGCGCAGAAGCCGAGCAGTGCGGCGCCAGGTTCCTTAGCGTGCCCTGCATCGGTGCGATGCACTCATCGACCGTCGAGATGCTGTTGCGTTCCGGTGCGGGCGGCGTACTCGTCGTCGCCTGTCCGGAGCATGACGGCCGCACGCGCGAAGGCGTTACCTGGACGCGCGAGCGGTTGTTTGACGGCCGGAAAGCGGATTTGAAGGAACGTGTCGATCGCAGGCGGATTCGGCTGGTTCAGGCCACCATCGGAGAACAGGCTCAACTGCACAACGCGGCGCACACATTCAGTGAAGAAATCAACGCGCTCGCGGATGAAAACGCCGCGTTCGACATCATCGGGATCTGCAAACGAAACCAGGCACTGGAGGAGGCAAACTCATGAGCATCAAGGCTCGAGGGTCGAGGATCGCGGATCGCGGAACCGGGACGGCCATTGGGGCAACGCTCTGGACGGTCGCGAAAGGCGGTTCGGTTGCGGCTGCGGTCACGGTCGTGGCGCTTCTGTTGATCGCACCGGACATTGGGTTGTTTGTGACCTGGAAGTTGCTGGTTCCGCTCGTCCCGCTGCTGCTGCTGGTCGCACCGGAGGTCTGGCGCAACCTCTGTCCGATCGCGGTTGTGCATCAGCTGCCGGTGAGCCTCGGGCTGGGCGGCGAGCGCCGCTTTCCGGCGCGCGTTCAGCGCGTTGCACCGGCCATCGCCGCGCTCTTGTTCTTTGCGATCGTGCCGCTGCGCCTCACCGTGTTCAACTCGAACGGAACTGCTCTCGCCATCTTCGTGCTGTCGATTCTGGTGATCGCGCTGGCCGGCGGGCTTCTGTTCTTCGGCAAGAGCGGCTGGTGCGTGACCTGGTGCCCGGTACTGCCGGTGGAGCGGCTGTACGGTCAGCGGCCGGTAATGCAGGTCGAGCATGCGCATTGTTCGACCTGCTCGGGATGCATTCGCTCGTGTTACGATCTCAAGCCCGAGCGCTCGCTGGAGGAGCTGATCGATCCGGATGGGCTTCTGCCGAATCGCAGCCAGGGTCTCGGAGCCTCCCTGCTGCGCACGCCCACGGGCCTGTTTGCGATGGGATTTCCGGGCTTCGTCCCCGGCTACTTCACGCATCCGGCGGGACTCGGCATCGGGCCAACCTATCTGCGATTGGCCGCGTTCGTGGCGGGATCGATCATGCTGTTGGCATTGACCGAGCGTGCCTATCGGGTGAACCCGCGCACGCTGGTGAAGTGGGCGGCTGCGATCGGTGCCTTCGGCTACTACTGGTTTACCATCCCCGATGTGGCGAAGGCCGCACATGAACTGCTCGACATCCCACCCGTGCCAGATCTCGGCATCACCGCCGCGCGGATTGCGTTCTTTGCAATTGCCACCGGCTGGTTGATGGCGGCGGTGAACAGCAGCCCGCGCACGGAGACGGTGAGCAGGCGTCAGCGTGCGGGCTCTGAAGGAACATCGCACTGATGCGCGCCATCGTGTTGCGCGGTCTGGTGACTGCAATCGCAGTCAGCGGCATTGGCTGGCTGGCGCGGGCGCCGTACACACCACCCGGGAGCGACACCGCCGTCCTGCGTCTATCCTGGCGATTGATGCCGGAGCGCACGGAGCATTGCCGGCGGCTCAGCCAGGAAGAACTCGAGAAGCTGCCGATTCACATGCGCAACCCGACGGTCTGCGAACGCGAGGTGGCCGATCATCGCCTGATCGTACAGATCGACGATGAAGCTCCGGACACGACCCGCTTGCTGCCCATGGGCGCGCACGGCGACCGGCCAATCTTCGTGTTGCAGGAGCGTGAACTCGCGCCTGGCGCCCACCGGGTTCGGGTCTGGTTTGGCCGTGAGTCCGGGGAGCGGGAGCACGAGCGCGAAGAACACGAAGAGCGGCGGCGTGAACAGAGCGCGCTGAGGCTCGACACGAACATCACCGCACGCCCGGGCCAGGTGGAGCTGGTCACGCTCGACCCGGTTGCGCAGCAACTCGTACATGTAACCCACCGCAGCCGCGGCTGACGAGTCGCCGATCAGGTCAGGCATTTCCGCATGGGCGATGCGGAAATCAGGTAATTCTATCAGCGATTGGCTGACAGAAATGGCTGACCGCACGCGCATCTTGCATGAGGAGCGGTTCTCTCGGATACCGATCGCGGGATGGAGTTATGTCTGACCAGGTTGCCACAACGCATGCGGTGACGGTAGTCACGCATGAGGGCGGACTGAAACTCGTCGCCGATGTGCGCGGACATCGCGTGCCGACTGACCAGCCCATCAAAGCCGGCGGCGCCGACAGTGCGCCGATGCCGCTGGATCTGATCGGCGCGGCGCTGGCAACCTGCATTGGGCTGGCGGTGGCGCAATTCTGCGCCGCGCGCGCCCTCTCGACCGACGGACTGCAGGTCGAGCTCTCGCAACGAACCGCACGCGATCCGTATCGGGTCGATCGTTATGACGTTGCGGTCAGGTTGCCACTTGATTTCCCGGAGCGCTACCGCGACGCCGCCGCTCGTGTGGCACGCACCTGCGCAGCATTCAACACGCTCACGAATCTGCCAGTCATCGAGATCGCTGTACGCGCTTGAGACTTGGGCTAACCGTCATCACTGAAGGAGGCCGCTATGAGAGCCCTTGACATAATGACCGCCAATCTGCATGTCGTCCTGCCGGATGAGCCGATTGCCGCTCCGGCCGCTATCATGGCGGATTACAGTGTCGGTTTGGTGCCGGTGGTCAGTGACTTTGAGGAGATGCGGCTCGAGGGCGTAATCACTGACCGTGACATCACGGTGCGGCACGTGGCGCCACGGCACGGTGAGGGTTGCCTGGTTCGAGATCACATGACCAAAGATCACCTGGATGTGGTGCGCGCCAGCGATCATGTTCACGACGTCATCGGCCGGATGCGCCACGACCAGTTGCGGCGCGTGCTGGTGATCGATGCCGAGCGGCGTTTGGTGGGCATCATCGCACAGGCCGATATCGCGCTCCGGGTTGGCCCAATCGAGCCCGTCCTGGTCGAGCAGCTGTTGGAAGAAATATCCGAACCAGTATCGCGGACGAAAAAATCTTTGCTGGCCCTGGCCATGGTCGGCTGAGTCCAGGCTATCCCCACTGTGAGGGAAGTGACGATGAACCTGCCGTGTCAGCATCGTTCCAGCATCGGCCTGACTGGCTGAGTGGTCGTGCTCGCTGTCACGGCCCTGGCTTGCGAGGGCTCGACGCCGCAAGCGGAGACGACGGGTTCGATATCGTCTGCAGCGGCAATCCAGCCGACTGCGGCGGAGACACACCAGCGCACGCCGGTCGTCACGGATACCTCCTTTCGTGGGTCCCGTCCGGGAATGCGTCGCCACCACGGCGCGCGATAGCACGGATCGCGTCCGCGCCGGGGGCGCGCCTGTTCATCACCAAGGGCTGCCCCTGATTCCGCACCAAGGAAATGACGACCGGTAAAGTCAGGTCACTACGGAACGGTCTGCTCTTCAGGTCGGACCCAGAGCGCGATCGCCAGCGCCACGACCCAGAGCAGGAATACACCGATGTCGATGCGCTCCCAAACGCCGACCCATGGTGTTGGCAGATTGGATGATATCCGCGACGCATCCAATCCGGTCAGCGTGCCGAATACAACAATCATCACGATACTTGCAACCGAATACCGCCAGAACCAATTGCCAAAGGCGTTAGCTGCGAATCCAATTGCGAGCAGCATGAGAAGAACGGAAGCCAGGGCCAACACGATGTGCATCGTGTCAGTCAGCGTAAACTCGGTTCCCCGGAGATGCATCGGAGCAAACGGCCACACCAGGCTGGTCACGCCGTAAGCTAGCAGCAGCGCCCCTACGACCCGCAGATAACGATTCCGCCGAGCAGACGCCCAGACTCCCGAGCCGAATCCCGTTATGAGGATTGCGTATCCGATTCCGAGAGCAACCCACAGCTGCCGGGTCGGAGCGCCGATCGCAGACAGGTCGCTGACGGTTTGAGACGCTGAGTTGTAGTCACCCCACTTCATAGGTACGAACACGTTCATGCCAGCGTAAAGCACAGAAGACACAATTCCGCAGAACAACAAGAGCTGACGTACCCCGCTTTTGCTCCGAACGCGAACAAGCGGTTGCCAGTCTCGATCGTGTGTGACTCCGTAGAGAGGAATTGGCGTCTCCCGACAAATCGTGGGTGCCTGTGGAATGGCCGACATCATGCGATTCGTCCTCCAAGATGGCCGTGTGGCATCGGCCGATTTCGCCCGTTTGAGGTCGTTCGGCGTACAACCAGCAGAATCGTCATCAAGGCCGCAACCGGCATCGCCGCATCTTGAACTACGCCGAACTCTGCGATGGCAGCGGACCCGATCAGGGACCAGACCACAGGGACTGCGAGCAGCCGAATTGGCACGCGGCGCTTGGTCCAGAACAACATTCCGAATGTGAAGATCGTGAGAGGGCAAGGCGCAGCGAACAGCGGCAGGGCTGGATATCGTTCACCCAGTGCAATGCCAAATGCCGGATAGAACACCAGGGCGTAGGCAATCAGCCCTGCGCCGGCCGCTCGGGCCCGGCGCGACGAGGGCGCAAAATCGAGATCGTTGGTGATGGCAGCATGCACGAACAGAAGCGCCTGGATAATGAACAGCGCGCCGAACAAGTACGCTGCTGGGCTAACCGCCGTGAAATGGACCAGGTGATAATACGTGCCGGTCCAGAGCCATAATGCGGCCAGGCCAACGCATACTGTCCGTGAAGACCAGCGCGTCGCACGAAGGCTCGAGAAAACCAGTGCCGCTGCACCGCCGTACACCAGGAACGTACCCCAGCCGATCGATTGGTTGTATGCAGCAAAGACCCCGAAGAACTGCTCGCTCGTGAAAGGGATCCTGTTCATGACCAACAAGATCCGAGTTCTGACGACTGCCGCATGTCAGGCATTGCCTGATTTCGCATAGGTCGATTTCTGATTCTTAGTCCTCAGTCTCGGACATCCGGTGACGGCCGCGTTGCCGACGGCTGCCTGGCTCTGCCGGACCGGTTCTCGGTGACCTTCCACTGGAACTGTTCGGCGTTTCCTGATCGTGATCGGTAGCGGATCACGTCGTGAACATGACAAACGTCACGGCTCCGGCACATCATTGCGCACTTCACCGCTTATGGAGCGGTCCAATGCCCAACCGCCGCTTCGCGTCCGACGTATGTGTGTACTTTACCGTCCTGGGGGCGGTCAAGTGCACACGCGTCTCCCTTGTTACGCGCGATTGGCACGTTGACGACACCCTGCCATCCTTCCGCCGGCATCGTTGCGCGGCTTGGGACGTGGCGCGCGTACGGATCGGCGCCCTGATGCCACCGTATTTGTGAATTCGACCACTTTGGCGGGTCACCGTCCGCGGAATCGGGCTACCTGGCCAACGATGCCGGGTGTGGCGGCAAATGCGAGGACCAGCAACCAGTCTGACCAACTCAACGGGACCGTGTCCAGCAGGCGAGCGAGCGGCCCGTAGTAGAGTGTGAGAGCCTGCAGTGCTATGACCAAAAGGACTGCCGCGATCGCCAGCTTGTTGGTGAAGGCCTGGATGCCCAGAACGTGACCGGTGCTGCGGGCCGTGCCCAGGTGGAATGCCTGCGCCAGTCCAAGCGTGACGAATGCCATCGTGCGAACGTACTCGATACTCGTGCCTTCGCGCGTGCGGGCGACGACGATTACGGCCAGCGTCGCGATCGTAATCAGAACGGCATACCAGCTGACCGCGCGGATGAACGAAGCTGAGAGAATCGCTTCACGCGGGTTCCGCGGCGGCTTGGCCATGACACCGGCCTCGCCTGGCTCGACCGCCAGTGCAAGCGCGGGGAACGTATCGGTCACCAGATTCAGCCACAGGATCTGCAACGGCAGCAACGGCAGCGGCCAACCGATCGCGCCCGCAATCAGGAGCAGCAGCACCTCGGCGAGGTTACAGCTGAACAGGTAGAAAACGAATTTGCGGATGTTGTCGAAAACTACTCTGCCCTGCTCGATGGCAACCGCGATGGTCTGGAAGCGATCGTCCTGCAGTACTACGGCTGCTGCTTCCTTGGCGACGTCAGTGCCGCGGCCGCCCATGGCGACGCCTACGTCGGCTTTTCGTAGTGCCGCTGCGTCGTTGATGCCATCGCCGATCATGGCAACGATGTCACCACGCTGCTGATAGGCACGGATTAACCGGAGTTTGGCATCCGGCGTAATGCGGCTGAACACCGGTGTGTGCGGCAATTGCTGCAGCAACTCGGCATCATCGAGCCGATCCAGTTCCTGCCCATCGATCACGCGGTCACCAGGGCGCATCAACCCGAGCCTGCCGGCCACAGCGGCGGCGGTGCGCTGTTGATCACCGGTGATCATGACCGTGCGAATGCCCGCGTTTTGAAATCGATCGATGGTATCCCGCACACCTTCAGCGGGCGGGTCCATCATGCCGACCAGTCCGATCAGCTCCAGGCCGTGAACATCGACTTCGGCCGTTCCCTGTACCACGCCCGCAGCAAGGGCAAGCACGCGCAGCCCGCGGCCAGCCATTTCCGCCTCGGCCTGCTCAATTCGAGCGCGGCGCACTGCGTCGAGGGCGGTTGCGCCATTGGGCGTCCAGGCCTGCGTACAGCGCTCGAGCAGTACCGCGGTGGCGCCTTTGACGTAGGCGTGAGTTGCGCCGTCCTGCCGGTGCATCGTTGCCATCCACCGGCGTTCGCTGCTGAACGGCACCTCGCCGATTTCCGGGAACTCGCGTTCCAGAGCGGCACGCTCAAGACCCAGCTTCGAGCCCAATTGCAGCAACGCCAACTCAGTAGGGTCTCCGCGGGCGCCGCCGTCGGCGTGGAGATGTGCGCGATTGGCCAGCACGCCAACCCGAGCAGCCTGTTCGATCATAGGCGTGCGTGTGGGCTTTTCGACGTCGTACTCGTGGCCGTCGAGCCACAGCACCGTGGCCGTAACCACGCCAGCGGTCAGCGTTCCGGTTTTGTCGGTGCAGATGAGTGTGACCGAGCCGAGCGTTTCGACTGAGGGTAACCGGCGCACCAGCGCATTGCGGCGAGCCATGCGGTGTACACCCAGCGCCAGCGTCACGGTAGCCACGGCAGGCAATCCTTCGGGTACAGCCGCCACCGCGAGCGCAATCGCGGTTTCCAGCACTTCGCCGAGTTGCATTCCACGGAGCAGGCCGACGACGGTAACCAATGCGGCGGCGGCGAGTGCCACCAGTGCGAGTCGTCGCCCGAGCTGCTCCAGCTTCTGCTCGAGTGGCGTCTTCTCGTCCTGCACTGAGCTGACCAGTCCGCCAATGCGGCCGACTTCCGTATGCATGCCGGTCGATACCACCACTGCAATGGCACGGCCGGTTACAGCCGTGGTCGCTTTGTAGAGCATGTTACTGCGATCGGCGAGCGCCGTATCGATTGACAGAGCGCCGGGCTGTTTCGGAACCGGTATCGATTCCCCGGTCAGCGGCGCTTCATCGACCTGCAGGTCGGTCGCGCTCAGCACGCGCGCGTCGGCGGGCACCAGCTGGCCGGCCTCGAGATGAATCACATCGCCCGGAACCAGGCCGCGCGCATCGATGTCCTGCACGCGGCCGTCTCTGACTACGGTTCCGTGAGTCACGTCCATACGCAGTAGCGCCGCCAACGCGCTACGCGCCCGCAGCTCAGTAAAAAAACCAACCAGTGTGTTAATGAGCAGCACCGCGCCAATGGCGATTGCATCGGCCAGATCGCCCAACACCAACGCCACGACGCCGGCCAGCGCGAGCAGCCACACCACCATACTGCGGAGTTGCGCAACCAGCAGTGCGCCCACCCCAACCGGCGCACTCACTTTCATCTGATTGGGACCAAACCGAGCTAACCGCTGGGCAGCTTCGGCAGCAGTCAGGCCGGTGGCGGGCGCACGCAACGCCGCCAGCACCGATGATCCGGGCTGTGCATGCGCATCCGGGATTTGCTGCGGCTCCATACTTCAGCATAGTGAAAGGCCAGGGGGAAATCTGCCCGCCATCCTATTACAGCCATTCAGCTATCTCCTGACATGACGCGGCAACGGGACTGCGGCACGGGACTGCGGCACAGGACTGCGGCACAGGACTGCGGCACAGGACTGCGGCACAGGACTGCGGCACACAGGACTGCGGCACGCAGAACCTCCGCATCAGGGCCGTTGGTGCTTCGGCAAAACTCCGATGCAGACGTTCTTGGACTGAGTGGCCTCACACTGGCGCGGGAGAAATTACTAGCGGTAGCATTAGGTATCACGGACGGCGTCTGTCAGGTCAAGCCTTAGCCACTACACTACGTGCCGCCGCTTGCGCCAGGTTAGTTAGTTCTACGTTGTGCCGCCGTTCCGTGCCGCCGTTCCGTGCCGAAGTTAAGTGCCGCCGTCATGTGCCGCAGTCAGCGCCGGGGCTTACCTGAGACTGGTGTTGGTTCTGCGCCGCCAAACCGCCAGGTCAATTCCAACTGACAGGATGAGATCGTGTTGTATCCGGCTGGCAGCGCCCGTCTCAGAGGTGAACACGGAGACGCAGTCCCTTAGATCCGCGCGCAGGTGTATTTCTTCGGCCAGCACCGACATCACGCCAGCGCCGCCGGAAAACGCGAAATGCGTCGCGTAGCCCGTTACGTCACCACTGAAGTCGTAACGCTTGGCGCCGGCACCAATCGCCAGATAGGGCCGCACCCGACGCCCCTCAGCAGTAACGAATCGCCCGCCGAGAGTAAACGCAGAAACATCGACCGATGTGGTTCCAGCGTCACCATGCAATTGACTTGGCATGAACAGGCCGCTCGCTTCGACGCTGAGCGCGGGTGACAGCCAGAGGTTGAGGTGTCCACCAATTACAAGAGCGTCGTTCAGGCCGACGCCACGCAGGATCTTCGTTTGGTTATTGGCAGACGTGACCTGAAAGCTGTCGGGAAGCTGGCGCACGAAAAGCGCGCCGCCGATCACGGGCGCGGCATCGATCCGCCTAAAGCTCTGGGCCGGAACTGCCTGCGTGGCCAGCGCGATGGCCAGCGCGGTCACGGGGAGCGTTCTCATGGCGACATCCTTTCAAGTACATCGAGAACCAAACCACGAGCCAAACATGCTGCCGGCGCGACGCGCAGGCTGTGGGAACATTGCCTGAGCTTTGTCAGCAGATGGCTGAAAGTCGCGCGCGTGCTCGAGCAGCCTGGGGCGTCCGCGGATGCGCCTTTTCCTGACGTGATCTCAGCCGGTCACTGACAGCCACAACCCCTGCGCCGCTTTTAAATTGCGATAGAAAGGAGGGCCAGGTGACCAAGGTTCGCGACATCATGCACGCACGGGTTCCGCGCGCGCAGCCTGAGACTACTCTCGCTGATCTCATCCAATTGTTTGTACGGGAGTCGGTATCGGCGGTCCCGATCGTCGAGCCCGGCTGCAAGCTGGTGGGCGTAGCGTCCATGCGAGATGTGATCGCGGCCGTTGCAGAGCTGCTGCAAAGCAGCCCGGACGACACGCTCGCCTCTGCCCTCAACCGCCGCACCGTGAGCGCAATCATGACGCCTGCGGCGTTTGTGGTCGGCCCGGACCTGCCGGTAGCCGAAGTGGCAAGGCAGTTACACGAAACCGGAATCCGCACGGCGTTTGTGGTCGAACATGGCAGGCTCTCCGGCTTCGTGAGCGCGTTCGACATTCTGCGTGCGGTGGCTCAGCCCACATGATCGGTCGAGCCGCCGACGCTAACCGGCACAGGTGGATCATATGAACCCACGCTATTCAGAACAGATACGAGCGCTTCGCCGGCGTTTTGGCCGAATTGTTCTGGGCAGTGCGCTCATCCTGCACGCGTTCGGTCACGCTGCCTTTGCCATCTCCGCCACGAATCGAATTGGTGAACCGGGCGGGCTCACTTCCGGGCCAGCCGATTACAATCGCTTCTGGATCCTCTCGCTGCTCGTGACGTTTACGATGGTATTGCTGTTGGCCGGTGGTATCGGAGCGCTACCCGGCAAGCGGTTCGCGGCGCGCTGGCGGTCGCTGGCTGCTGCCGGGCTCTTCACATCGATTGTGCTTCTGGGCTGGACCGTGCCGGAAGGTACTGTATTCGGAATCGCGATCAACATTGCTCTGCTGATCGCTGTCGTGAAGGCCAATCGCATCTGGACTCCAAGCGGTGATGTCCGGCCGCGGCCACGTGCTGGTTACGGCGCAAGCGCTGGTTCTGGTATGACACAATAACCGGAGTGTTCTATGCGATTTGCACTTGGATTACTCATGGTCTTGCACGCATTCGCCCATTTGCCTGGGGTGGTTATTTCCTGGCAGCTGGCACCGATTGAGGGCGCTCTCTACCGGACCACGCTCTTCTCTGACCGGATCGAAGTCGGTGACGCCGGCATGCGCGTGATGGGCGCGCTCTGGCTGATCAGTGCATTGGGGTTCGGTCTAGCCGCGTTCGGCGCGTTCACCACGCGCGACGGCTGGGTAATGGCGGCGGCGCTGGTAGCCACTTTCTCGCTATGCCTGTCCGTCCTGGCCTGGCCCGACTCACGAATCGGTGTCCCGCTAAACCTGCTCATTCTGGCTGCTATCGGCGTCGGACTTCGTGCAGGCTGGATTTAAAAGGTGACGACCAGGAATCCCCCAGTGAAACTCCGGTTGTTGGCCGCAATTCCGACCCTGGTCGTATTTACGGCAATGCCGGTGCGCGCGCAGAGCGCGATCGCGCAGAAGCTGAAAGCAGAGATCGCGCTGCTCGAGGGCTCGGGCAACCTCCACATTGCCGGTCAGACCGTACGAATCTCTCCGGTTCTTCGTACCGTCTACGCGCGGACTGGCTTCCAACCTCTTTGGTCAGACAGCTCGGCCCTTCAGCTGGTGCGCATCCTCCGGGCCGTCGATGAAGACGGACTTCGTCCTGAGCACTACTTCATCGATGCACTCCGGGAACTCGCAGCACGCGGCGGCGTGAATGCTGCCGCCGAACTGGATCTGTTGCGCACGGAAGCTTTCATCCGCGTTGCCTACGATCTTCGACGTGGCAAGGTGGACGGTATCAAGTCGGCCGCCTGGCCCGATTACAGTGGCCAGCTCCTCAGCAGCGATCCCGCCAACGATGTCATTCGCCTGATTCAGAGTCGCAGCCTCGCGGACGAGGTTCGTGTCTTGCGGCCCAATCACTTCGTGTATCACGGGCTGGTCCAGGCGCTGGCTCGCCTCCGCTCGATCCAGCGCGCCGGTGGCTGGCCAACCATACCCGTCGGCCCGGCGCTCCGTCCGGACAGCACGGATGAGCGAGTACCCTTGCTCCGGCATCGGTTGATGATCGAAGGAGACTTATCCAGTGGAGCACCGATCAATCGCACGCTAGTATTCGATGCAGAGCTCCAGCATGCATTGAAGCGCTACCAGCATCGTCATGGCCTCAACCCCGACGCCGTGTTGGGCCCTTCTACATTGGCCCAGCTCAACCTGCCGGTCACGGCCCGAATCGATCAGGTGCGCCTCAATCTCGAGCGAGCGCGCTGGGTAACACAGGACCTGCCTGCCAGCTTCATCGCGGTGAATGTCGCCGGCGCAATGGTGTATTTCGTAGAGGACGGCAACGTCGTGTTCGAGACTCGTGCAGTGGTGGGCAAGACCTACACGGCAACGCCTGTCTTCCGGGCTACGCTGCAGTCGATCGAGCTGAACCCGACCTGGACCGTACCGCCGGGGATTGTGGGCGAGGTGCTCCGTGAGATTCGCCGTAATCCGGCGTATCTGCGCGAACAGAACATTCGTGTTTTCACGCGAGGCGGTACTGAAGTCGATCGTGCGCGCATCGATTATGCGTCATACACAGGCCGCTCTTTCCCCTATGTATTTCGGCAGGAGCCTGGAGTGCGCAATCCTCTCGGCACAATCAAACTGATCTTTCCCAATCGCTACAACGTCTACCTGCATGACACGCCTTCGCGCAGCCTGTTCGATCGTGAGCAGCGCGCCTTCAGCCATGGCTGCATCCGGGTTCAGGATCCGATCCGGCTGGCCGAGCTGGTCCTGAACGACTCCGTGCGCTGGAGCGAGACTGCACTCAGGAGAGAGATCGGAAAGGGTGTGCTTCACAGGATTCCGCTGAGCCGTCAACTGCCCGTGCTGATCCTGTACTGGACGGCGTCGGCGGATCTGCACGGTGAATTGCATTTCTACCGCGATGTCTACGGCCGCGACGCAAGATTGCTCCGTGCCCTGGATTCCCGGTAGACCGCGATCACATCGATACCAGCTCACTCGCGGCCGCGCGATTACATGGCGCGGCCTGGCTATTCAGTCGGCCGCAGGACGAGCACTGGAATGTCAGCGCCCCGAATCAGTTTATCTGCGACACTTCCCAGAACCAGTCGCTTCAGGCCCGAACGACCGTGCGAAGCCAGCGCGATCACGTCGACAGCGTGAGCCGCGGCGTACTTGAGGATCTCGGCCGCATCCGATAGTTCGGCGACCAGGACGTCCGACGCTACGTCTTTCAGCTGCGGATCGACACTCATGGCCAGACCCGAAACGTACTCCTCGGCTTCTGCCGATCGTTTTTCGACCGCTACTTCTCGCAGGTTGGCCGCGTGAGGTGCGTGCGCCATTGGACGGACGGCCATGACCCACGGATGAACAATCTGCAGGAGGGTCAAACGTGCCGAATTCGCCCGCGCCAGCATGACCGCCGGCTTGAACATGCGCTCCGCGAGGCTCGACCCGTCGAGTGGCAGGAGCACGTGGCGAAATGGTTCCTCGCCGCGTAAAGCCTCGTGCGGATTGGCGCGCAGGAGGAGGACCGGGATCGGCGATTGCCGAACTACGGCATCGGCCACACTGCCGAGCCAGGCGCGATCGAAGACGCCGCGACCGTGCGTGGTCATTATAACGAGATCGTAGCCGACCCGGTTCGACTCGTTCAGGATTGCCGAGGCGGCATCCGATTCCTCTGAGCAGGTGTGCACGCTGACCCGAACCGTGGATGCGATCGGCGCCGCCACACTTTGCAGGTACAATTCCGCGTCAGAACACGCACTCGCGTGCATCCAATCCGTAGAGGTTTCGGCCGGTGGCAAGCTCACGAAATCCAGACAATGCATCAGATGTACTTCGGCGTTCGACCGTCGGGCCAGCCCAATAGCAACCGGCACCGCCTGCTCGGCTTTTGCCGAGCCATCCAGTGGAACCAGGATCTTCCGGTACATGATCACCTCGATTTGAGGTTGGGGAATGTCCTGATCCCAACATCCGACATCGTTGAACCGCACACAGTCGGCAAAACCCTTCATCTCTGTCCGGAACTAGCTGATTAAGTGGCGCCTAGCTGCCCAAACCAGCGCAACTGCGGCACTGCGGCACATGACTGCGGCACATGACTGCGGCACGGGACTGCGGCACATGACTGCGGCACGGGACTGCGGCACGGGA
>JBBDWZ010000207.1:0-18249 GCA_040902615.1 Gemmatimonadota bacterium
GAGCGAACAGTCGTAGCCGATTCCCATCACCAGAACCAGCGGCTTCCCCTCGCCGTGAACCTCGTAGTAGAGCTGTTGACCATTCGAAGAAATCGTCCCTGAGCGCGACATGCTTTTCTCCCTCTGTTTTGTGGTCGGAAAATGCGACGACGGGCGTCGCGCATGGACCGACCGTTCGGTCTCGTAATATTTGGCACGCCGGTGTCCCCCGTTTTCACTTCTACAGGAAAGGGAAGCTGCTCTTGTAGAAGTGCAAGGGGACTCTCGAACAGCCTGAGCGCGCCTGATTACGGGTTCCGGGACACTGCCGGGATCATGACGTGGGCGTAAGGAGTGCCCTTCCACATTACCCACGGGCCGCCGTTCTTCGGATCGGTCGGGAGCCCGTCCAGGAGTGCTGCGTCCGAGAGGATCATCATGACGTGCGAACCGGCGTTTGCGACCCATTGGTTGGACGGCGTAGGCCGCGGCGCGAACGGATCCGTGTTGCTCGCCGGGAAATCGCCCTGCAGCATGTAACCGAAGCCTGTGCCCCTGAAGGCCGGCCTTCGCTTGTTCATGTAGGCATCCATGAACTCCCGCCACCGTTCATCCAGACACATCGGCGAGTTGTTCGGTACGTCCGGATTGTCCGGCATGCAGACCCAGCCGTTGGTGCCGGTGCGCAGCACCTTGTTGTGCAGGTCGACAACGGTGGCACCATCCGACACGGACGCAGGTGCGGCACTGAGCGCGCTGCGGATCAAGTCGGTAATACGGCCGCCGTCGTTCTGCGCACGCAACGCGGGCGTAACAGCGAAAACCAGGAATAATGAGACCAGGGCAGAGCATCGCATGACAACCTCCGATCTGGGGAAAGGGCGGTCGGTGCGGCTTGCTCCGACCTCGTGCGACGCCGTTGAAGCGCCGCACTAATCTGCGCTCTAGACCGACCGGTCGGTCCAAGAAAACGCCAAAAAAACTACACCGGTACTGCAGCTCGGAAATAAAAATCGAGCATCGCCTGGAGCGGCGCGGGATCGCGCCGAAGTCGCGTCCGCAGCGCCGCTCCCTCCCAGCAATCGATCAAAAGGTCCGCCATCTGCCGGCAATCGGTCGCGGCCGGCAGATCTCCTCGCTCGCACGCTTCCTCCAGACAGGTGCTCATGCGGCCGGCAATGTACGCGAAGCACCCTTCGATTTTGTACCGGAAAACCTCGCTCGTGCCCGAAAGCTCCTGGCCGACGCCTCCGAGCAGGCAGCCCAGATAGCCTTCCCTTCCGTAGCTCTCGCTGGTGGCTTCGAAGAAACTGCGGATTCGTTTCAGAGGTGGAACCGACCGATCGGCCAAGCATTCGTCGAGGCCCGCATGGACTGCCGTCATGTAGCGATCGATGACCTGGAGGGCGAAGTCCTGCTTGTCGCGGAAATGGTGGTAGAACGAGCCCTTGGGAATGCCCGTCGCGTCCAGCAATGCCTGGATGCCCATGTCGTTGTAGCCGCGCTCGAGCAGCATCGCCAAGCCGGCGTCGAGTAAGCGATCTTTGGTGGAATGCAGCATGGGCTCCTTGACTAGACCATTCGGTCTACTAGTCGCAACTTACTCCGGCGGGCCGCATTGTCAAGCATCCTTCGCGTGCAACCAGTATCAGCGATCGTTTCGGGTGGAGGGAAAAGCGCGGGCAGGACGTTTCAGGTTGCTGCAATCTCACTCGTGGGCGTGCTGCTTTCCGCCATTGGTGTAAGAAGCCGGCACCAGCCGTCGACCGGACCGCAATTCTGCGCCACGCGGAGCAGCAGCCAGCGGCCGGCTCCTCAGCTATCCCAGGATGCCCGGATCGCAAGCAGATCGAGCTGGAACCTCCAGCCCTGGTGACGCGCATCGCGGAGCTGTTCTGCAGTTGCGATTCCATTAGCCGCGGCCTCGAACGCATCGCTCCGTCGCAGGGGGTACATGATCGCAAGAACCAGCGAGCCGGCGATCGTCATGAAAAAGGTGGCGAGCATGCGCGCATCGTCGCCCAACGCCGCAGTACGCCGAGCACCGTTGCGGTGCCGAACAGAGCGCAACAGCAGGTAGTATTCCGCCGGCCATCATCGCAGTCGCGGGCGATTGCGGAACAGCTTAGTTGCCCTGCACGCCATCAGACAGCGGCGTGCTGGGTGATGCAGTGGCCTGAAGCGCGCGACGCGCCCAATCGGTCAAGTCCCACGAAGCAAGATCGACGGCGAATTCCAACTCACCGATGCCGACTAGTGTCACCATCATTCGATTCTCCAGGTCGGTCTTGCGGAAGCGGATGCGATTCAAGCTGTCGATGACGGCGCGCGCAGGAGCGGTGCTCGGATCAGCTTTGATGGCGTTGGCGCAATCGCGCAGAGCCGCGAAGATATCGGGTGCGTCCTGTGGCCGGGCCGCGCCTGGTTTCTGCAAAGTGACCTCGGTCAGGAAGCTCGATCGGTCGTTCTCATGCAACGGACGTATGCAGGTTTCGATCGAGTAGTAGACCATCAGCGGCAGGTTCCTTCGGGTCTCTTCATCCGTCCAGCCAGTCAGTACGCCGCCGGTGAGCAGGTGCTGAACACAATCGCGGATCAGCGCAGCATCCTCGAGGGCGCCGGTATGGAGCACGGCTTCGACACGCGGGACTTGCTCCTGGCGCGCCGTGAGCTTGGTTGTGCTTTCGAGCGGCCAGTGTTCGGGTCTCGTCATGCTGAACCATTTTTCAGCTGGACTCACGACCAGATACGAATCGACTGCGCCCCACCAGAAATCCGCATGAAACGAAGCACAAAATGCCAGGACGTTGTGGTACATACGGAGTCCATACGCTGCCGCGACCTCTTGTCCCCAGATCGTGGCGCCGCCGGACAAGGCTGGCAGGCCATTCTTGATGGAGACGTTCGTCCGCAAGGTGACAAACAGCACTGTGGTCGAGCTTCCGCCTCCCAGGATCAGCCCCCGATCGTCGAGTGACCCATGCGACTCTACCTGGAACTGAACTGGTGATTCGGGCGGAAACACGTTGAACATTCCATGAATCGCGAATCCTCGGGTGCTCACGTCTATCGAGCCATAAAAGATCACGACACCGAACATCGTGAGGGTCGCCTTGTTCGTGTCGCTTGCCGGCAGCAGGAAGACTGCGTCAAACGCCATCGTAACCACGATGTCGGCATGGAACAGGGTGGTGACGCTCGAGTCCTTTCTCAGACAGGTCTGCGTCACGACCATATTAATGGCCAGAATCCCGGCCTCGCTCCTGAGCACGAAATCATCATCGGTTCTCTCGTAGAGCAGCTTCAATGATCTGCCGAGGAACTGGCCCTCGAGTGCGACGTGGTCGCCACTGATGTCTACGGATGCGCCGGCGAGGGTCACGACCGACAGGTCTGCCTGCACGGCACCTTGAATGCTGACGCCAGTCGCACCATTCACGGTGCCGTCGAGGGTTTCGCCAGCGTGAATCGGAAATTCAGGCGGCAGCAGCGCAACATCGCCGTGGATGGCAAAACCATCCTGGCTGGTGTGTGCATTGAAGTGTCCCGTGAACAAGGGCCAATCGCCGGCCAGCAAATTGGCTGCGCCTGCGGCATCCATTCGCTTCTGTGCCTGATTGGTCTCGAGCGAGCCTTCCAGCGTGAGCCGGAGTTCACCTATGTAGCCGTCGACGCGGAAGCTGGTTGCGAAGCCGGCGCCTTTGACCGAAACCAGACCGAGCCGCACGTTAACGCCCGCCAGCTTCCCGACAGCGATGCTGGTTTTGAAAAACAGAACGATGCCAGGCGTATCGGCGGTGAGTGCGCCCGGCAGGGTCGCGAGCAGGTGATTCGCCTCGGCAACCTCCAGCCCGATGCGGGCGTATGCCTTCTGCTTCACGAATTCATACGGTGTGGTCAGCAGCCACACGCAATCGGCGGACACCAGTCCGAGGAAGCCCAGCACCGGATGCGGTCCGTCCTGCCCTGACAGGAAGTACGCGCCAGTCCGGTACTCGAGCGGAATCAGCTGAATGACATCGTTGATGCTGATGAACTTGACCGTGTTCAGCAGGTTGACGATGTGGTCCGCGAGCGAATGCTGCGGAAAGAAATCCTGCTCTTTGTCGCCTACATAAGCGTTCGGACTGATGTACGCGGGCAGCTGCGCGAAGCATCTGCTGAGCGAGAAGTGCGGCAGGCTCTTCTCCGGCAGATCGCTGTTCTGCAGGTGGTACTCGGGATCGCTGGCAAAGCGCTTGAGTTGCATGAACGACCGGGCGAGGTCCGCCGGATCCAGCTCGGGTTGCGGCAGCGCTGCGTGCGCCTGCAACTCCAGACCCTCGACGCCCAGGTACTCGATTCCCAGCTGATTGAAGAACACGGGTATTGGTATCGGCAGTACTGTCTCGTACACGATGATCATGAACAGCTGATCGACGATAAGGCTGCGATGAAAATTCCGCGCGATCGGGAATTGCGGGTTGTCACCGAGCGCGAGGCCGAGCGCAATGCTGAGGAGATCGAACTGATCGAAATCGCAGTCGAGCTTCAACTGGAACAGGCTGCCGCCGAGCAGTGGACCGAAGCTGAGCCCGCGGAAGGTGAAGCCGCAGAGCATGGGCGGCATGGGCAGCAAGAGACGGATTGGATGATTCACGTCGGTGGTGAAACCGAGCTCCACGCTGGCATCCGCGCGCAGGTTGATGTGCCAGCCGAATTCGCGCGGCGGATCGAAGGCCAGATAGTCCTGCAGCCGATCGGGCAGGCGCTCGACTGCGTGTTCAATCTGGTCGATCGCTGCGTCGATGTCGGGATGCTTCGGGCCGATGGCCTGCTTCAAGTCCTCGAGCACGTCGTGCAGCGACACGCTTCGGATCGGCAGCATGTCGGGCAGCATCTGCCGCGCGCGGTCCTGGCTGCCCATGAGCTGACCGAGCAGCAGGCGTAACGGCTTCAGCGGCAGGTTCAGGTCTCGGGTCACAGTGACCTTGCCGTCGGTCGAAAATGAGGTGCCATTGTACAGGAACGAAGGCACCTGCATGCTGACGGCGCCGTACTCGCCGAAGTCAACGTCCCACGTCTTGTTATTGGTATCGGCCTTCAGGAACTGCGGCAGGATGGGCGGCGTGTCCATCCCGAACTGGATGCCCCAGCCTTTTTCGCCGAGGTAGCCGAGACCGAATTCAATGTCGATCGGTGCCGTGCTGAAGACCACGAGCTTCGGCACTTTCTTGCCATCGACCACCTTCGTGCCGAACAGCTCGTTGATGTTCGCTGGCAGCCCGAGCACGACCACAACCGTGACGCTCACCTCCGCGCCGATCACGATATGGAGGTTCTTTACGACAATGCTGGCGCCGCTGAACTGACTGAGCGGAATCGTAACGGCATCGGCACTGCCCGGCTCGCCGAGCACGAGATCCGGGATCGTGAAATCCTCGAGGGCGGCTAATTCACCGGCCGTGATCTCGACGCTGGTCTTTCCATTGGTTCGCCCCGCTGACAAGGTGACTGGCGTAGATGCGGGCAAAATCCCGTTTTCATACAGGTAGCTGGGCAGCCCGATCAGCGTGAGTTCGGTCCGGCACTCGACCATCCAATCGGGGCTCCACTTGAAGGTCACGCCTTTGAACCAGGTCTTCAGCTCCACACCGTATTTCGGCACGATCGGCACGCTGAACTCCGCATCGCTGTTGAACTCGAGCTGCGCCTGCGACACCTTGATCTCGCCGATGATTTCCTTGAAGCCGGGCAGCACCAGCGTAGCGCCGGCCGTGAAATTCCAGGTGATCCCGGCTTTTGCCCGGGTGACGTCGAGCGTCACGCTCGAAACGGACAGGGCCGTGGCGATGACCGGCCAGGCGGGATCCGCGTGCAGCGAGATCGCCAGCTTCTGCTCGCCATCCTTTTCGGTGTACTCGACGTCGAACTGCTCCTTCGCGCCGAACATCGTAACATCGACGTTCGACCGGAAACTCCAGCCGCGCGCATCGTGGCCGAAGTCGAACGAAAAGGCTTCGATCGCGAGTCCTTGCGCAAACGAACAATGCCCGCTCGTGCTGATGCCGCAGGTCACGTCCGCGTCCACGCGCTTGTATGTGAAATCGATTTTCTCGAAGGTGATCTTCACATCCCCACCGAGCGGCACATCGCCAAAGGCCGAAGCGGTGCTGACCACTTCCAGGTAATTCCTTGCAGGTGTTGCGGTGACCGTCAGTGTTTTGATCACCACATCCGCAACGATGGGCAGCGGAGTATTCGCGCCCAGCAGTATCTGCACGAGCTTCGATAGCTGCAGGCACTCTAGATGGAAGGTCAGGGTGAGATCATCGCCGATCCGCGCCGTTAATCCAGTGGTCGCACCCAGCACGGTGGCGCTGCCTGTGATGGTGCCATCGAGCTTGCGCAAATCGCCGCGCTCATTCCTGCTCACGGTCAGCGCGACGCTCACACCTTCAATGACCAGAGCGTCCACCGACGCGATCGGTTGCCAGCGCTCCAATCCACTGATCCGCGCAGTGATCGCTGTCACCGCGTGGTCGCTCCCACTGAAGGCGAGGCTCAGCTCGTTGAGCGTGACGCTGCCGAGCCGGTCTACTCCGGGGAGCGCGGCCGCCACTGCATCACCACCAAACGTGCGAAGCACGTCCGCAATCGACGGCAGCGTTACTTGCACGATGCTGAAGGCCCAGTCGCCCTGATCGCTCCGCACAACGGCGACAGGCACGTCCGTGCCGCCGATGACGATGATGCCGGCTAAGCCGGCACGCACCGCTGGCTGCTTGAGCGGGGAGTCGACCTCGACTCGCAGAGCGAGCTCCCGTACGGACAGGTAACCAGGTACAATCGGCCACTCGTCAGCGTGAAGCTCGAGCTCCCCTTTGGAGAGAGTCCCGGCCGCTACGCTGTACGACGTATAGAACTCGTCGACCGAGAAGCCGCTAACCTCGAACTGCGGCGGCAGCGCCTGTGCAACCCCGGCTCCGAACATCACTGCAGTAACGTCGCTCAGGCTCGGGAGTTTGATCGGCTGCGATCCACCGAGACGGAGACTCAGGTCCGTCGTCGAAACCGCAACTTCAACCGGTACATCGAGCTTGCCGGTCGAAAGCGCGAGCTCGATGGTGCCGCTTACGATGGCGCGAAACACCCGGTTATCCGCATCGGTTGGATTTTGAACCGCGAGGGTTAGCCGCGGCGTGCGCACGGAGAGATGCCCGGGCATGATTGCCCAGGGTTCGCCGCGATCGGCGAGTGTCACACTGACACCGGTGACCAGCTTCTCCCGCGTGTCCCAGCCCACCGCAAACCGCTGCAGCTGGATGTGGGAGAGGAAATCCTTTGCCGGGGCCGGCAGGATTTCATCCGGTTTGAATTCACCGATCAGACCGGCAAGCGCAGGCGCGTCCGGCAGCGTGAAACTCTCTTCCGTATCGAGCGACAGCAGCCATTGATCGGCCGCGCCCACCAGCGTTTCCATCCGAACGGGAATTGCGATGCCCGCGGGCAGATGGATGTTCCCGTGGAACGCCGCGTTGACAATCGGGACCGGCTGCAGCATTGCGTCATCGCCAGCTTCGCGATTCCAGCTCCGTCCAGAGGCCAGGCGGGTGTGCAGGTCCGCTACCGCAAACCAGGAGAGACCAGGCAGCCGGAAGATCGAACCAGCGGACAGCACGGCGTCCGCCTGCACGGTGATGTCTGCGCTTGTCTGCTGGAGCGTGATCGTCAGGTCGACGTCCACGTACGTCAGGTACGCGCAGGTTCCGCGGATCTCGAGCTGCTGTTGCGCAGCGTCCAGGGTTACGGCCGGTCTTGCAGAATACGTGATCGCGGCGTCGCTCAGCATTTCACGGAGGAACCAGTCGAGCGGCGCGACATCGACCAGTGCAGCAGAAAGATGCGTTGCATCGCGGTCGAGCTGCCGCTGCAGGCGGGTAGCAATGTCGGCTAGTGTCATTGGCGGGCTGCTCTTCGAGAGGGTGGCTCGGGGTAGTCAGGGTGATGGCGCAACCGGTTGCTCGACGAGCTGGGCCGCGTCCTCCATCGTTTTCAGGACTGTGGGCATCAAAAGTTCGGCGATGTCTTCACGCAGGGACCGCAGGCGCTGGTTCAGTACAGGCATACTAAACTGCCGCCTCAGTTGATCGATCGGCGGCTCCGGAAAGTATGTCGCGCGACACGCCGGAAGTTCGTTTGCTACGCGTTCGGCGGGGCGAACCGGCACGCCACGGGAATCATAAAGGTCGCTGGAAGACGGCTTGCCATAAAACGATGGGACGTCGAGCGATTCGAAATCCCTACCCATGTGCGCCGGGCTCCGGGTCAGGAAGTTTGGCAGCGTCCAGGCCTTTCCGTCGCCCCCTTCATCACCACGGACTTTCCGATTCCACTCACTAACATTTTGCCGATACTCATCGTAAAACGCCGTTCGACATTTCGCTCTCGCGTCGCTTAGTTGAGAGTGAGCTTTCATGGTGTAGAAGTTCATCAAATCCGCGAACAAATCCTTTGTCGGATATGGCACGTGGCGAACCGTGACGTTAGCGAGGCGCTCGAGCCAGGCAGGCACCTCCAGGTTCTGGATCAGGAGAGTAAGCACTCGTTGGTACCCGAGAGCCACCTGTAATACGTAGTCGCGCGTCAGGAGGATGGGATCACCATCCTCTCGTATCACATTCTTGGTTCGCTGACCCTGCGAGTCCTGCGTCCATACTGCCGGTTGGCCAGACGTCATTCTGTAATAAGGATTTGATTCCGCGGTGCCTTTTTGGAGATTTAGTAACAGCCCCGATCGCCCTACGGTTTCGGTTGGCTCCAGCAGTGATGCCTCCATATCGATCAAGGTCGGCTTGGCCCCAGCAACGATCAGATTCTCCTGGTGGACATCCCGCATCGAAAGCGCTGCCGCGATCCCGGCAATCTTGCCGACCTGGTAGAAGTAGTTCATGCGCGACGGTTCATCCGCATACTCGTCATACGGGATGAACTCGAGGTAGCCGTACGAATCACGAAGCGCAGCCGCCATGTCCGCGTTCTGTGATCCGCGCACTGCGGGAAAGATCGTGTAGGTGGGGAGTGCTACGCGCTCATCGCCGTCAACTGCGTTGAGCAGTTCGCTCAGGCTTCGCCTCGCTGGAAAGCCCGGTACCCCGGCGAGACGATCAGTACGTCCCGCCACCCAGTAGTCCAATTCCAGATCGGTGGGTTTGTAAACCAACTTGAACGAAGGCGCGAATTCAAGAATCAACGTCTGCCCGCCCTGCTTGTGAAAGTCACTGCCGGTACCCTCGATTCTTTTTAATGAATCGAGTGGGGTGCGAAACACTTCCCCCAACCGCACCCAATCCCTTTTGAGACGCGTACATAGTTTTTCGAGGTTTTGAGCGAAATTGCGCTGGGCCTCGTTGAACGCGTGATCGAGCAAAGGGTAGGTGGTGCGCAGCTCGGCGCCGTGTCCCGGGATGGTCGCCTGAAGAAATTGTTGATACTCAGCCCGATTCTTAAAACCAGCCGGCGTGCCCGGGCTTCTGGCGATCAACATCTGCGTGACAAATCTGTCCAGGATGACCGCCAGCTCAGCAATGAGACTGACATCTGAAAGTGCGGCGCAGAATCTCGGATCGTTGAACGTGTCGAACTCCCTGAGCCGTGCCGATGTTCGAGTCAGGACGTCGACATAGGCTTGGGCGCGGAGCGAGAACAACTCGCGGTCGATCGGCAGGTGGGATTTTTGGACATACAGGTCGACGCGTTTCAGCAATGCAGTTTCCTCAGGAGTCATCGAGCACTTCAATTCAGGAAGAGTGATTGGTCCCAGCTCTCGGTGTGCCGAGCATGGGCTGCTGTGGAAGGGTATGGCAAATTTCAACGTAGGGTGTGCGCATTCGAACAGCAACAACTACATCTGTTCCTGCACGCGTCAAAAACGCGTGCGCTATCGCGCGCGGGCGACGACATACTGCGCATCCTCGCGCCGCACGCCTGGCCCGCAGTTGACATCGAGTCCTTTTCAAGGAATGAGTGAGATGAACTCGAGCAGCTGTATTTGAGGTCGAAGGTGTGGATCGTGCCGAGCTAGCTGACTGCAGTCCGACCGCTACGTAATCGAGCGGGAGATCGGGGCTGGTGGCATGGCGACGGTATACCTTGCCCGCGACCTGAAGCACGATCGCAGAGTTGCACTCAAAGTGCTGCTCTACTACGTCAGCGAGGCCAACCATCGAATGTCGGACCGCTCTGCATCACCCGTTCAGCGCGGTTGCCGCTGGCGCAATGAGCGCGCGTGCTCGAGCAGTCGGTCAGTCGTGTCTTCTGGTGCGGCACCGCCTTCCGCTGCTCCGGGCTCAGCGGGTTGCGCAACGTCGTCAGCAACACGCCGAACGGGATGGCGTTCGGTTTGATTGTCCTCGACGTTTCGCATCCGGCGTCGGCGCAGCCAGGCGGGCAGCGGAGGCCGGGGCAGCCGCCGGCTCGCGATTTCGAGCGGCCACGTGATTGCGGCCAGCACGAGCAATAGCGGCGCGAGCGGCCACCGTGCGACGGCGGGCGCGTCAGGCTCGCGCATCGCAGCCAGCGGATCACTGAGCACTCGACCATTTCCGGCCGTGGCGATGCGTGCGAGCGTGGCGGTGTCGACGCCGATTTCCTTGTACTCGGCGGAGTAAGGCGCAGCCCAGCCGGCCTCGGCATGCAGCTCGCCACCAGAAGTGAGGCTCTGGCGCACGCGCACGAAGTAGGCGCCGGCCTCCAGTGCTGGCAAAACGGTGCGGTATTGGCCCGGCCCTGCAGGAGCTACTGCAATTTCGGTCGTGCGCGCTTCCGACCCGACGATGACGGCAAGGGTGGGCCGTACTTCATCCCAGGCGGAGCGGTTCTCGACGATCAGCACGGAGCCTCCCGGTTCGTGCTCGACGCGCGCAGTCAGCTCGCCGCCGTCCGGCGGTGGCAGCAGCCAGGAGACCGCATTGCCCCAGAGTTGGCGCGCGGCCGGGTGGCGCGCCCAGGCGCCGCTCCAGCGGGCACCGAGATCCGGAGTCCACGCGATGGCGCGGCCGGCGCCGTATTGCCAGGCGGACAGCACGGGATCGCCCTCGTGAGAGACCAGCACGACTTCAGCGCGCGCCTTGGGTGTCACCGCGACGTAACCCTGCAGCGACGGCACCTTGTCGATGCCCTGGAGCAGAACGCTGGCCGAAGCGGCGGCCGGAGCAAACAGCGCATCGACCAGGATGGTGCGCGTGGCCATCACGGTCTCTTCCAGGAAAACCTCGGGCAAGCGCGCCGGGTCGATTGCTACGTGCAGTCGTCCGCGACCCGCACGCGCCAATGCGCCGAGCAGCGCGGCATCGGCGTCCTGGCCCACCGCAATCGTGGACAGCGTGATGTGCTCGCTGCGCATCTCCTCGAGCAGCCGCGCGTATTCACCACCCGAGCCGGAGTGACCATCCGTGAGTGCGATCACGTGCTTCACGTCCGCCTTCACATTGGACAGCGCATCGAATGCGCCGGCAACCGCGGGAAAGATCTCGGTGCCGCCACCTGCGTAGATCGAGCCGATGGCCTGGTCCAGCCAGGCGCCATCGCCGATGCGGGCGAGTCGCGCGGCCCACTGCGGATGCGAATCGAAGACGATGACGCCCGCCTGGTCGTCCTTATTGAGCAGGCGCACGCTGCGCGCGGCAGCTTCCTTGGCCAGATCCATCTTCATGCCCTGCATGCTGCCGGACTTGTCGATGACCAGGATCAGCGCAACGCGCGGCTCACGACCGCGGCCGCGAATGTCCATATCCACTGGCAATGCCTTTTCGATGGGCGTACCGGCGTAACCACCGGGACCAAACGCATCGGGTCCGCCGGTCATGATCAGCCCGCGGCCCAGCTCACGGACATGCCGTTCCACGGCCGGCATCGCGCCCTCGGGCAGATCGCTCGCAGATACATCGGCAAACACGATGACATCGCTTTCGGCAAGCGTGGCGATGTCGGTGGGCAGTGCTGTGGGAGGCACGACGCGGACGCGCGCACCCGTGGCCTGGAGCGCAGCCGGCAGGAAGCCCGCACCCGATTCGCCCGCCACCACCAGCACACGCGGCGCACCCAGCACACGCTGCACGGCGCCGAGCACGTTGTTACGCGGCGTGATGTCTGCGGCGCCTTCCGCTGAAGCCTCGATACGAAGCCGATGCATCCCGGGCTCGGCGGGCGGCAGCGCAAGCGCCAGCTCCTGCTCGCCCGCGCGGTAGCGCACCTCCGTGTCGATGACGAGCGCATCGTTGCGGTAAACGCGCAGTGCACCCGTCGTAGCCTTTCCGGACGTGACCGCGATGCGCAGCACCGATGCTTCCCCCTCGCGGGCAATGCCTCGCACGTCCGCGCGATCGAGGCGCACATCGGTCACCGCCGCGGGTCCAACCGGAATGACATCGACAGTGAAGCCGCGTTCGGCCAACTCGCGTGCACTGGCGACCACATCTCCGACCGTTTCGCGGCCGTCGGAGATCAGCACGATTCTGCCCACGCGATCGGCCGGCACGATGCCGGCGGCGAGCGTGAGACCGGCGGACAGGTTGGTAGCGCTACCCGGCGCGGACGTGAGCTGATCGAAGCGCGGCTGGTCGGAGAGCGGTTCCTCGACATGCGCTGCATCGCCGATCGCAACCACACCAGCCACATCGCCGCGGCGCAATCCGGCAATCGCAGTACGCACCGTGGCCTCCTGCTGATCGCGCACGGACGCCACGCTGGCGGAACCATCGACCACGAAGACCACGCCCAGTCGATGCGCGGATCGGGTGATGGCCAGGCCGGCCAGCGCGAGCACGGGCAGAGCCAGCCATGCGAGGCGCACCGCATGCCGGGCCAGCTCTGCTCTGAGTGGCTTTTGGGTCGCGCTCCGGCGTGCGAGTGCAGCGCGCCACCAGGGCAGGCGCGCCAACACCAGCACCGCCGCCAGAACGGGCAACAGCAGCAGCCAGAGGGGCCGGGTGAATTCAACGGCCACGGGCATCTACCCACCATTCTGCGAGCGCGAACGCGATGATGAGCGCCGCGATGAGAGGCCAGATCGTCAACGCGGCCAGGCCAATGCTGCGTGCTCGTTCGACTTTGGCATCGTTGATGGCGAGCGGGCGCGGCTCGAGCGCGGCTTCGGAGGCCAGGTAGCCGGACGCGATTAGCAATTGCTCGTGCCTAACCGTTGGGCCTTTCTGCACGATACGATAGAGACCAGGCGCAGGCGGCCGGTACACCGCGCTCGGCCAGGGCGGCGCCAGCGATTGGAGCGTACCGGATGGGTCGGTAACTGTTATCGAATCGGCAAGCGGTACAGCGTCGACGCGCACGGCATCGCCCGGTGAAACTGCCAGCGCTTCGCCCACACTGCGTGGCGCCAGCCAGTCCAGCAGGTTGTTCATGAGCACGGGGAAGGCAGGTCGCAGCGTCAGGTCCGAATTGTCGAGCCGGAACGTGAACACCGCATCGCGACGCCCACCCTGTTCGCGCACGGCGAGCAGTGGCTGACCCGCGGACTGAATCACCGACTCCCATCCCGAGAGACTCGGCAGACGCGCGGCACGAGCAATGTTCACGTCCGACCAATCGACGTGACGAACCAGTGGATGCGCTGGGCTCGACTGGACGCGACCTGGTGAGAACGATTCGGTGGAGGGCGGCCCGATGATGAGCAGGTTGCCGCGCGGCGGCTGCTCGGGCCACGCACCATCGAACAACACGATGTCGTACGGGTCAGACGCTTCCACGGCGGCCCAGGCATTCTTGGCAACGCGGCCGGCGCGCACGCCGGACAGCACCGAGAGCACGCGCTCGAGGAACGTGTTGCCGTCACTGACCAGCAGGACGCGGCGCTCGGATTGCGCCGGCATCGCGGCCCAGGCGCGGTCATCGTGCGCCAGCGCATTCGCACTCTGCGTCACGTCGGCCAGTCGCGCTTCCAGCCAGCGCGTCGCCGCAGGGAGACGAGTCCACGAGAGTTGCTTTTCGGCGCCTGGCTCGAGCTCCAGGTCCTGCGCGCCGGCCACATTTCCCTCGGCCATCAGGATGAGACGACCCTTGATGGCGGTGGTGCTGAAGTTGCGCACGCTCGCCTGCACGCTGGCGCGCTCGCCTTCGACACGTACGCGCAGACCCGTGACGGCGACGTTGCCCACCGGTCGCGCCGGCGCGCCCAGGTACTCCTTGAGCGTCACGCGCGCGGGAAGCCGAGTGCCGGCCGGCGCCTCGAGCCCGCCGTCCGTAACCAGCAGCCATTCGGTGGCATCGGCAGCAAGTCCCTCGGCCAGTGCGAATGCAGCGGGTAGATTTGCGGATGCGTAGCCCGGCTCCGCCCGAGACAGTGCACGATCGATGGCGCCGGCAGCTCCGGGCGCGGCAGCCGCGAGCAGCTCAGGCGAATCGCCTACACGTATCAGCGTGATCTTCTGATCGCGACCGACGGCACGCGCGATTTTGCGAACCTGCTCTTTGCCTGCAGCGAAGCGATCCGGCGAGAGGTCCGTTGCGCGCATGCTGCCCGAAGCATCCAGCAGAATGACCGTGTGCTTCGCTTCGATTTTCGAGGGAATAAACGGCCGCGCTGCCGCGGTGATCAGGAGCAGCGCCACCAGCAGTTGCAGCCAGAGCAGTGGATCGTTGCGCAGCTTCTGCCAGGGCTGCGCGGATTTGCGCTCGGCCAGACTGGTGCGCCAGAGGAACAGGCTCGACACGCGATGACGTACGCGCCGCGGGCGCAGCAGCCAGAGCGCCAGGATCACGGGCAGCGTGAGACCGAGCCACAGGGCAGCCGGAGCTTCGAGGTTCACGCTGTCAGGAGTCCCGCGCGCGTCATTTGATTGATCACCAGGTCGACCAGTGGCGCATCGGTTCGAACCAGCAGGTGCAGCAGTGAGAGCCGGCGCGCTTCGGCAGAAACCTCGCCGAGGAATGAGGTGAGCCGGGTTTGATACGCTTCGACCTCGACCGGCCCAAGACGGCCCGGCAATCGTTCGCCGCTCTCCACGTCTTCCAGCTCGACTTCTTCATCCAGCACCGGCTCGAACTCATCGGGCGCGAGCGGCTGCAGCAGCGCGCACTCGTAACGCGCCAGAGTCAGACACGCTTCCTTCCAGCTGTCATGCAGCAGATCGCTGATCAACACGACGGGGCCGCGCGGCCGTGTTCTCAGCGCGGCACGCACGGACTGACCCAATCGTGTGTCGCCTCCCTCGCGTACGGCGGCCAGCTCAGCGATGAGCCGGGGCAGATCGTTCAGTGTGAACACGGGTGCGAGTGCGCGCGCTTCACCATTGCGAAGCAGCCAGACCCGAACCGGCTCGTGACGGGAAGCACTGATCCAGGCGAGCGCAACGGCAAGGCGCCGCGCGTACAGTCCTTTGTGCGCGTCACCCGCACCGAAGTCGTGTGAGCCACTGACATCGAGCATGAGTGTCAGCATGCGCTCGCGATCCTCGAGCTGCCGCCGCACATACGCCTTGCCCGTGCGCGCGTAAACGCGCCAGTCGAGCAGCCGCGGCTCATCCCCTGACACGTAGGGGCGGTAATCGGCGAATTCGATCGCGCGGCCGGTAACCGAGGAAGGCACCTCACCCGAGTATGGGGAAGCTGCACGTCGGCGCGCGGCGATTGCGAGGCGCCCGAGCACAGCCTGAAACTCGGGATTCCAGCCCGGGAATGTCATCCCTCGTGCCGCACGTCGCGCAGGATCTGCGCGATGAGGGCGTCGGCAGCGACGCCTTCGGCGGAAGCTTCGAAGCGCAGGATCAAACGATGACGCAGCGAAGGCGCGGCCATGCGCTCGAGGTCGGTAAACGCCACGTTCCAGCGTCCATCGCGCAGCGCGCGCGCCTTGGCGCCCAGTACCAGCGCCTGCAATCCGCGCGGACTCGAACCATGACGCACGTAGCGTTTGATGTCCTGGCTCGGAGAGCGATCCGGATGCGTTGCGCTGACGATGCGCACGGCATGACGCAGCACGTGCGGCGCAATCACCACCGTTCGCGCCAGCTGTTGCGCCTCCAGCAGCAGCTCGGCGCTGAGCACCAGCGGCACTACCGACGCTCCCGCAACAGTGGTCCGCTCCGCGATCGAAGTCAGCTCGTCTTCCGTGGGAAACGGCACCAGCAGCTTGAACAGGAAGCGGTCGAGTTGCGCTTCAGGCAGCGGGTACGTGCCTTCCATCTCGATAGGATTCTGCGTGGCCAAAACCAGAAACGGTCGGGGCAGAAGCCGCGTCTCGCCCGCGGTTGTGACCGTGCGCTCCTGCATCGCTTCCAGCAGCGCGCTCTGCGTGCGCGGCGTGGCGCGGTTCACCTCATCAGCAAGCAGCAGGTTCGTGAATATCGGACCTGGCGAAAACTCCAGCCGGCCGGTCTCGCGATCGAAGATCTGTGTGCCCGTAATATCGGCCGGCATCAAATCGGGCGTCAGCTGGATGCGACCAAAGTGCAAACCGCTGACTTGACCCAGCGTGCGCACCAGAAGCGTCTTGCCCAGGCCGGGCACACCTTCGAGCAGCACGTGTCCATCCGCCACCAGCGCCGCCAGCACATCCTCGACAATGGTCTGCTGTCCAACGATGACCTGGCCGATCGCTGACGTTGCGGCCTGCAACGCCGCGCGCACCGATTCACCCTGCACTGCCAATTCGCTTTCTACTGCCACTTGATTCATGATCGTCAGCATTCCTGTTGGACGATGGTACGCGCGTTCAGTCGCGCGCCGGCTGGATGGCGCCGAAATACGCACGCACCAGCGCTTCGAGATTGGGCGGCAGCGAAGAACGCGACAAAGTTCGCCGTGCCGCGGCCTCGTAACCGGCAAACACCTCGTTGTACGGACGGAGCTGGCCCAGCGTCAGCGGCGACTCGGGCAAATCAACCGACTGGCCGGCCGCGCCCCGCGCCTGCCCGCTTATACTGGCCGAAACGCCACGCCCGCCACCTGCCAGGTGCGGAGCAAACACGGTCTCGTATGTGGTGGGCGTGCGCACCGATGCCGTTCCGCTTCCGCCCGGCGAGCCCATCGCATTAGCGCCTCCTGGTTGCGCGGCCGACGGCCCTGTGCCTGCACCAGCGCCACTTCCACTTCCGGAACCGCTTCCACTACCAGATCCGCTCCCACTTCCACTTCCACTTCCACTTCCACTTCCGGAACCGCTTCCACTGCCAGAACCACTGCCGCTACCTGATCGGCTGCCACTCCCGCTTCCACTCCCCGCTCGGGAGCCGCTGCCGCTCGCAGCAGCAGCAGCCGCCACTGCTGCAGTTGCACTCATCGCCGCACGCGCCTGGCTCAGTCCGCTCAACGCGGCCTGCGCGGCGCTGAGAGTCTGCGATGCGCTCGCGGCGCCGGCGAGGGCAGCCGCCAACTGAGCGGACGCAGCCTGATTCGCGCCGGATTGCGCGGCTGCCGCAGCGGCACGCGCACGCAGCGCGTCAGCCAACTCGGGCAGGTCGCGCGCGACGTTTGCGCCGACCTGCAGCTGCAGCTGAAGCGCGCGTTGTTCTGACGGCTCCGCCTTGGCCATGTCCGCATCCAGTTTGTTAAGCGCTGACTGGATGGAGTCCGCGTCACGGCCTTGCAGCGCAGCGGCCAGCTGCTGCAGTTGTGGATTCGGCTGCAACGCCCTGGCCAGAGCGTCGAGTGTGCGATCGGCGGTGAACTGCTCGTTGCCGGCCAGTGTTGCGATCCGCTCCTGCGCGCGTTCGATGGCATCGCCGGCTTCCGCGACGTCATCGCTTTTCGAGAGTGTGCTCTCGAGTGCGTTGAGCTCTTCGTTGATGCGGCGCACGATCGGCTCGGGCGCGATGGCCTCGACTTCTGCCGCCACTTTGCCAACCGAATCACGAGCACCGGTAATGGCTGCGCGCTGGGCTATGCGAGCGGCGGTCGCATCCGGGCGAGGCAGTGGACCGAACAAGGCATACGCGAGGGCGAGACCGGTCAGCAGTGTGCGACGAACCTGCAGTTTGGTCGGCAACAGGCGCAGCGATGTCGGATCAAGTGCGTCGAGAGCTGTCAGCGCCTGCGCGGTTACCAGGTGCGCGGCCGGATGCTCGACCTGCGCTGCGTGAATTGCGCTGGTGGCCCGCTCGGCCAGGCCAAGCGCATCGACTTCCAGCGCAGCCTGCCAGGTATTCGGCCTGCGCCAGAATGCGAATGCAATGGTTGCGATCGAAACGACTGACAGTTCGACGACGACCATGGGCAGGGAGCGAAAACCGGTGATGCGTGCCACGGCGACGATGAATGCGGTCAGGGCGAGCGCAATTG
>JBBDWZ010000208.1:0-17835 GCA_040902615.1 Gemmatimonadota bacterium
TCCTTGTTCTCCTCTCACACCGACATTGCCTGGTCGCTTCTGGTCGTGCTCGTGCACGTCCGTTCATCCGTTCACACGTCGCTCTTACTCTTCCCTAAACGCCTGCGTCGGGTGATGTAACGCAGGAGCGCGCTGGTTTTGATCGAGCTAGTGTGCCAGTTGACTCCCGGAAACGAGCCAGGTACCACGGTAGTATCTGAGCCTTACCCGGAGGTAGCGCATGCTTCCTGAGTCAACGGCGAGTACCAGCAGTTCGGCATCCCTCTCGGCGAGCCGGCGGATCTGCGACAGGACGAGATACGATTCCGCCTTGCACACGCCTCGAGTATTGAAATCGCAGAGTGCGAGGCTGGTGTCAGACCGCGCGAGCGCCTGCAGCGCCTCGGACCTCCCAAACTCGAACTCATCGAGTTGAGCCTTCAAGAAACCTTGGGTGTCTTGTACGATCGCGAGAAAAGGATGAACGGCGACATCGGCGCCAATGCCGAGTTTCCCGCGAGCCGCCTTCAGAACCCCGCCGTATATCTCTGCTTCCTCATAAAGCGGTATCAAGTCGGGAGGCGGAGCCTCGCATGAGGGCTGGGTTGCCACAGCAACGGCGGTCAGGAGATGAGATAACCGAATTCGCATCGTTCCACCTGCGGCATCCGTCCGCCACGACCAGCCATGCGTTGGCTGTCTTCGTTGAGTTCTGTGAGCAGGTCTAGAGCTCCCACGTGCCCGCGCGCGCCGGGAAGTTATCCCGTGAGCCGCTTTGAGCCATGATGGTAACGGACTAATGGACGAGCACGAGCACGACCACGAGTACGATTGACGATTACGGGGTCCTACCATTGTGGCGATGAGATATGCTCAATCGCAATGGCTGGAGCCCGTAATCGTAATTCGTACTCGTGGTCGTGCTCGTGCTCGTCCGTTCATCTGTTCATCCGTTCCTCCGTTGATTCCTGGAGGACAAATCTCCATTCCGATCTGGCCCTAGCCCGCCTTACAGCTTATCACTAACCCATGCTCAGAACCGTTCTGACTTTGATCCTGTGCACTGCCCTGGCGGCGCAGCTGGCCGCACAGCGCGCACCCACCGCGGGCATTGTCGCGCGCTACGGCTGGGGTCCCACCGGCCGCATCGATGACGCATTCGGTATTGGACTGGAGCTCGAAGCCTTCCCTGGGAGTGTTTTGGTGCCGAGCGCCCGGTTGGACCACTGGAATTTCGGCATTACATGCCTGGAGTTCGTATCGTGTCCCAGTGGGGTCACCACGTTCGCCGTTGGGGCAAAGTATCGCCTGCTCGGGGAAACCGCGGTTACGCCCTATGCCGGAGGCGATATCGGCTACATGTCGTGGACATCCGACGTTTCCGGCCTGAGTCTTCGCCTGCGCGCGGGCGCGGACATTCGCGTTGTACGGCACATTGACCTCAATATGGATGGCAGCTTTACCCGGTATGTACGGTCGCAGGGTCAAGGCCGAATGCTCGAGCGTCAGCTCATTGGAATCAGTGGTGGACTGAAGTTATGGCTGTAGCAGGCACTGCCGCGTATCGGCCTGTTTCGTTGCGCTTTCCTCGATTGCCAATCCGCGCGATAGCATGGCTCGCGGGAATAATTGCAGTCGCCGGCTGCAGCGATCGGCCGACCGCACCGGCGGACGACCCGAGCCGCAGCGATGCCGTGTTACGCGGACGGGCCGCGTTTCTTTCGAAGTGCACGCGCTGCCATAACGGCGACGGACAGGATCTGGCGTTTTTCGACTTCCCCGATTCGGCGATCACGCGCCGTGCCCTCGCACATGTGGATCTTGCCACGGCCGAGGACATCAATGCCTACATCGCGACGCTGCGGACCACGCCGCGGCCGCGCGATGAGCGGCTGTTCCAGCCCGGTGGTGCCGTGCTGGCCAATGACGCGGTCTTCGGGCTTGCCCTGTTCGGCAACGGAGAGCTTCCCGCAAACCTGATGACGGCGCAGCTGCGCGCACTCGATCGATTGAGCGTGCGCGTGGCGATTGCGCTGCCACGCTGGTCGGTGGAAGGAGCGAACACCGATTGGCTGCCTGATGTGCCGATCTCAGCAGCCGTATTGGCCGATCAGAATTCGCGGCCGGCGCACGCACTGGATACGTACCGTGCAACGCCGACCGAAGCAAATCTGCTGGATGCGGCGGTTGCGCTCTTCTCCGCGTTGCAGCGCGACGACTCGCCGGGTCCGTGTCACTTCGAGAGTCGAGGCCTGAAGGACCCGATGGAGTGTTTTCACGCGGCGCGCTGGTCAGCGACGCTGGTCGCACAGCATATGATGCGCTTCGGCATAACCAGACCATTGCCCGACACGAGCTTCTACAACGTGTGGTGGGAAGCCGGCGAAGCCATGCGGCGGGCGCAGGCAGCGGGCGAGACTCCCGCCAACCTGCTGCAGAATCAAGTGGCGTGGATGTATCTCGGCTGGATGTTCGGCCCGGACACGCGCCCCACGCTGTATTTGCTGCCTGCGATTGAATCGCTCGGGCTGCGCCGCCATGCCACCTGGATCACGCTGAGCAGCCTGGTTCGGCGACCGGTCAACAGCAGCCTGCCCTACGATGACGTGCAGAACCTGCCACGCTTCGGTTACGATCTCTGGTCCTACGGCGCACTGCGCATCGCGTACACGCATCTGCTCGAGCGCGTTCAGGCCGGCGATCTGCCGCCCGCCTCGCAGCGTGCCGCCGCTCGAGCCAAGCTGTCTGATTCGTTCAATGAAGGGGCTGCTTATGCAGGGATGAGCGCGGCGCAGAAGGATGAACTGCGCGCGTTGTCACAGTCGATCGTAAATGCAATTCCGCTTAACTAACCAGACAGGAGCGCGCATGGACGAGAAGTCGCTGTTCACGAAATTCTGGACCGATGAATCGAAGACTACGCGGAACGTACTCGCGAGAATACCCGAAGGCTCGGACTACAAACCCGATCCGAAATCGCGCACGGCGCAGGAGATCGCGTGGCAGATCGTCTGTGAGGAGAAGATGATCATCGACGCGCTCGAGAGCGGCCAAGCAGAATGGTCGCCGCCGCCGATGCCGCCCACGATGAAAGTGGTGCTCGATGCGTATGAGAAGCAGAGCGCAACCATGCCCGAGCGCTGGAAGAACCTTTCCGCCGCGAAATGGGATGGCACGCTCGACTTCTTCGGCAACCAGCGCCCGGCCTCACCCATGGCCTGGAGCTTCCTCTTCGATATCGTTCATCATCGCGGGCAGATCTCGACCTACCTGCGCCCAATGGGCTCGACCGTGCCTCAGATTTACGGCCCGAGCGCGGATGAGCCTTGACGGGAACGAGGATCGGGGATCGCGGATCGCGGATCGATGAGGGGGGTGGGTCGGCCGTGGTAATTTGGCAGGAACTCAGAACAATGACCCCTCCAGCTATCGGAACTCGTCGTTCACTGATGTATCTATGGGGTCATGCCGCGTTTTCATTATCAGAAGCTCGAAGTGTCGGAAGAGGCGATGAAGTTGGTCGTCCTGGTGGATGTTATCACGTTACGATTGGAGCGACGCAGGCATTACCTCGCTGATCAGATACGACGGGCTGTCCTCTCAGTGTTACTCAACATCGGCGAAGCGGCAGCTGAGTTTAATTCAGGCGAAAAAGCTCGCCTGTTCGGTTTGGCCCGCCGATCAGCGGAAGAAGTGGCGATTGGACTTGCGGTGGCTGTTCGCTTGCACCTCCTGACCGATGAAGAAATCGCCGAATCGATCGGACAAGCTGATCGCGTCAACGGCATGTTGACCGGACTCATCGTCTACCACCGCAACAGTGTTCTACAGAAAAAAGGTGCGGTCCGCAAACCCTCGCGGCCCGCACCCAAGCCACCACGGTAACATCACCCCGAATTCCCCGTTCCCGCGATCCACGATCCGCTATCCCCGATCCGCGATCCCCGATCCCCGATCCCCGATCCCCAAACGCTAGCGTGATGCCGCCGCGAGGTCACGCACCGCTGCCGCCATCGCACGCACTCGCGCGGCATCGGCTGCACCACTCGCGTCCTGGTCAAGCTGCGTGGCGAGGCGATTGAGCTGGTCTTGGCGCGCGCCGCCGCTGGCGCGTTCGGCGGCGGTGAGCGCGCTGGCAATTGCACTCGTGCGCGCGCCGGCCAGTCCCTGGTTGCGTACGAGCTGGTCGAGATAGGAGCGCACCACGGGAAACGCGGCCGGCCACGTGATCTTGGGCTGCGACTGCGGGTTGTACTCTTCCATGCGGACCAGCTTCGCCGCATCCAGCTCGTTCTGCGAGAGGAACTCGCTTGGCTGAAGCTCGAAGATGTCGAGTCCGCGTGACAGCTCCGACGAGTAGACGTAACCGTTCCAGTAGTACGCGCCCCATGAGCCGCCCACCACCAGGCTGTCTGCGCGGACCGGCCCGCGATCAAAGTACGCGATCTCGTACGGACGCGTGGGGTCGGTGAAGTCGAACACGTTGACACCGCCCTGATACCAGCCCTGCACCATGATGTCACGGCCGGGAACCGGAACCAGCCCGCCGTTGTGCGACACGCAGTTCTCTGTGGCGGTCTGCGCCGCCAGCATCTTGAAGTAGCCGTGCTGGGTCATCAAGCCGTTGTTGTTGATGCTGAGAATCGTGTTGCCGCCCAGACGAAGTGGATCCGTGATGCGGCAGCGTGGCGCAGTGCCGCCGCCCCATTCGTCGGTGTACACGACCCGCTTGCCATCGTTGCTGAACACGGCGGTATGCCAGAGTGAGAAATTCAGGTCGGACTTGGCGTCGAGGCGCACCGGCTTCTCCGGATCCTTGATATCGAGCAGGATGCCGAAGCTGCCGCATGAGCCAGCGACGATGTTGAATGCGGGATACGACGTCAGGTCGTGACACCCGGATGGCCCGGCACCACCACGGCCGCCACGGCCACCACGGCCGGCCGTTGGAGCGGCCGTAGTATCACGCGCCACACCGCCGCTGCCCGGTGAACGCGGGAGATTATCGAAGATTCGTGCGTAACCGATCGGCGCGGCCTGCTGCGGGTTGTTCAACGGAACCCGGATGATATCGATCCGCTGTGCCGGGTACCCTGCGCAGCTGGCTAGCTCCGTTGTGTCGCGCAGGCCCCCTCCTCCGCCGACGTAGATGTAGACCGTATTCCGGTCGGTCGGGTGTGGCACGATCGTATGCGTGTGCGACCCGCGGCAATTTTGAATGTTTTTGATCAGCTTCGGATTGCGGGGATCACTCACATCGAAGATGCGAACGCCGAGCGCCCGATCCTTGGGGTTCTGCACACCCTGAGTTCCGCAATCGGTCCGCGATCGCCCATTTTCCGCAGAGATGAACAACAGGTTGCCAATGATCGAGGGATCGCCCTGGTCCGTGGCGCAGACCATTGTGCTCATCAGCTTCGGCGACGCCGGGTTGCTCACGTCCCAGATGCTGAAGCCGCTGAAATTGCCCTGGTATACGTAGTTGCCGCGGAAAGCCAGGTCCGAGTTGACATAGGTGAGCCTGCGAACCGAATCGAACTGCGGTGGTTTCGGAGTGAACGAAACCAGCTGCATGTTCTTGGCCGCGATGCCGGCCGTGTTCTTGGTACCGGCCGTCAACGTTGCGCGCGGATCGTTCATGGTCGCGATGGTATCCTGCGCGACGATGGTCACAGGCGACGCGGTCGGCGCGGATGAACCCGGGTTGCCGCTGCATGCGGGCAGCACCGCTGCGGTCACGGCGCTGGCTGCAAGGGCCCGCCAGGAGGGCGTATTCAGGCGATCTCTCATCGGTTGGTTCCTTCGCTTGGTGTCGAGCCGGTCACATACTGTCGAGCATTCGTTGCATCACGAATATTTCGTCGCGCTGATCCGCATCGACGTCGGTGGCAAAGCGGAAGATGTCCGAATCCTGGGCCGCGCCCGGACTCTTGACCAGTTCGTCCACCATTTGGAGCGCACCCTCGTGGTGTCCGATCATGAAGGTCAGGAACAGCCGGTCGAACTCGCGGCCTCTTGCCTTGCCCAAACGCGCCATCATCTCGGGCGTCAGCATGCCCGGCATCATCATCGCGTGCGACTGTGCGTCGTCGGGTACCGCCTGCCTTCGCTCCCTGAGCCACTGTTTCATCATATCGATCTCATCTCGCTGTGAGATGTCGATCTTCTGCGCGAGTCGGAGCACGTTGTACGACGCACCAAGCTTCGGCGCCAGCGCCGCCATAGTGATCGCCTGAGCGTGATGGCCGATCATGTTCTGCATGAACCGAACGTCCGCCACTGTGAAGCCGGGGCCGGGGGTTGCTGGCAGCATCGGCCCGTGCTGATGCGTAGCAGGCTCCGCCGGTTTGGCCGTTTCCGATGGCATTGGCTGCGGCGGGTCGCTGCGAGGCGCACAGGCGATGGTCGTGATACCTGTGACGATTATCGTCCGTCGCAGGGCTCCGGTCATGTATCGCATATTCCTATTTGCTTGGTGCGACGGCCTTTGCGCGGCCAAGGCTATGCTAACGCCCGACCGCGGGGGAGCGCCAGTTTCGAGAGTACGGCTGGAACATCGGCACGGAAGGCGGCACGGGAACGGCGGCACGGGAACAGGGCAGGGAACGGCGGCACGGGAACAGCGGCACGGAACGGCGGCACGTGAACGGCGGCCGGGGGTTATGCGGCACCGCCGGCATGCGCGACTAGCAACCGTTTCGTAGTCTCGCGACTAGCAACCGTTTGCTAGTCACCAGTTCCTGGATAGGGAGGGTTCGATCCGCACGCGACGGACTGCCGGCAACCCGTCATCGTCGCGACCGACGAGCAGATTCACCGTCGGGAATCCCTCCCGCTTATCGCGGCAGTCGCAAATCGATGAACGCTGACACCTGGCCAGCTGCGGGCGGATCGAGATTGGACAGCACAGCGACGACATAGCCCGACTGCGGATAAATCTTCAGGTCACCATTCATGCCCGGCGCGCCACCGCCGTGACCGACAAAGCCGACCCCATCTTTGCGGGCATCCTGGAAACCGTAGGCATACTTGCCGCCACCTCCAGTGTCGACTTTGCCGGTGATCAGCAATGCGGTGTTCTCGGCGTTCAGCAGCTTATGGGTCATGAGCGCGGTCGCGAATTTCAGGAGGTCGCTTACGGTAGAGTAGCCGCCACCGGCAGACGTACCGCGATACGGTAGTGTGTTGGTGTTGGGCGTCCAGGCATTGCTGCCCTGTGCGCGCAGGTAGCCGATCGACCGTTCGCGCACGGCTTCGCTTTCGGGCTCCGAGCCACTGCGGGTCATGCCCGCGGGCGCGTAGATGTTCTGGGCGACGTATTCGTAATAGCTCTTGCCGCTGACCTTTTCGATCACGACACCGAGCAGCAGCATGCCGTAGTTGCTGTACGCCCAGCGACTGCCGGGCTCGTATGCGGGCGCGCGCTGGCCATAAAGCGCGACGTAGTCGTTGAGCGTGCGTAGCTCCAGGCGACGGGCGTTGTACTGCGGACCGAAAATGTCGCCGGTGCCACCGGTGTGCGTGAGCAGATGATGGATCGTGACTTTGTTGGCGAGGTCCTGATTTGGATAGTCCGTGAGATATTTGCCCACCGGATCGGTGAGCTTGATCCTGCCCGCCTGCACCAGCTGAAGAATCGAAACCGCGGTGAACATCTTGTTCATGGAGCCGATGCGATAGCGCGTGTCGAGTGTGTTCGGCAGCTTACCTTCGCGATCAGCCAGCCCATACGACCTGCTGAACAGAACCTTGCTGGTCCCGTTCTCGATCTTCGCGAACAGTACGCTCCCGGCGAAGCGATCGGCTGCGACATCCTTAAGTAGTTTCGCTGTCAACGCCGGGATCAGCTCGGCCTCGGTCATCCGCGCCACGGGGAACTCGGCGGGCCGTGGAATCGCGCCCAGACCCAGCCGCGTGATCTTGTGCGGCTCGGCAGGCTCGATCGTGAGGTTGAATCGCGCGAACTGGTCTGAGTTCTTCTCTTGGACGAGACCGGTGAGCGTCGTGGCGGTCGCTTGCTCGATAACACGGAAGTCGAAGCCGCCCGTGCGCTCGCGGAAGTTCAACTGCGCATCCACGGTGACCGACGGGTAGTTGACCTCGAGGAAGCGTCGAATGCGCTCGCGATCGCCCGAGTTGAAAGCATCCAGCCAGGCAGAAAACTGGCGACCGGCTGGAGTGCTGGGGATCTGCGCGCCGACCGCATTCGCAAACAGGAATAACGCCGTCGTAAACCAGGTCACTCGCATCGTCTGAAGCTTCATTCCACACCTCGCTTTGTCGGGACGACAGGCCGTCTCCGGTCCCGCGATCCGTGATCCGTGATCCGCGATCCGCGATCCGTGATCCGTGATCCGCGATCCGCGATCCCGGCGTTACTGCCAGGTCGCTGGCAGACGTTTCACCGTCACGTGTTCCACCCCGAGCTCATCCCGCTCAATGAAGGCGGCACGTCCGGTCCGGCTGACAGCGGCTGGCAGCATCGCATTGTTGATCGTGCCGATGTAGGCGCCATCAGCCCGGATGATGTCGACCGGACCATATAGTCCGAAATCATCGGGCGTACGCGCAACCCAGATGCGGCCCTGCGGATCCGAGCGCACGCGGCGCAGCACCGGAATGACATCCAGCCACGCTGCACTCCTGAGCATTTCTTCGAGCCGGGCAAGGCTTGGCGCGTTTGCGCCGGTCGATCCGCCGCTCGGGCCGGTGCGGCTCGATAGCCGAGCCGTCTGCGAGATGCTCTCGGCCTCTCGTTTGAGGAACGTTTCCTTGTCTTTTTGCGTTCCGCGGCGCGGCGCGATCGGACGCTCGAGGATGCGCTCCACTATGCCGGCCGGACTCACCACTTTCACGCTATAGTGCGCTTCATCGGAAACCACGACGCCGCCGTTCGGCAGCACGCCGAACGTACTCGGCGGTGTCCAATTCGCCGGCAGGGTAGTGACCGATATGCCACGACCGGCGGATTCCACCTTCGGCATAATCGACGGCTCGGTGAATTCATACAGCGTCAGGGTGCTGCCGCCGGTCGCGGAGAAGTTGATCCAGCGCAGCGGCACTTTGCGCTCGCCAGTCGGTGCGCCCGGCGAGCCGCTCCCGCGTTTGCGCAACGGGAAGATCTGGGTGACAACGCCGCCCCGCGGATGCATGTGCAAGCCTTCCAGTCGACCGCCAACGCCTTCGCCCTCGCCATAGAGGGCGTTCCTTGCGAAGGAGCCATCGCTGTTGAACAGCGAGTACGCGCGCCGGCTTCCGTCGCTCACCACAATGGTGCCATCGGTCATGACCGTCATTCCGGTCGGCGCCATCAACTCACCTGGGCCTTGCCCCGGCCGGCTGATGGTGCGCACGTATTTGCCGGTCGCATCGAAGACCAGCACTCGATAATTGTTGCCATCCAGCACGTACAGGTTGTCACGCGCGTCGAACGCGACCCAGCGCACGCCGGATAGCATCTCCCAGTCGGCGCCATCCTCTTTGCCTATCGAATACACGACGGCTGGCTTTTCAGACAGGATCTTGTCGCGTGCCGGAAGCTGGACTTTCTGTTGCGCGACCAGCGTCATGGGTGCGATCAGCGCGATGGCTGCAACGCAAGTTCGGATATGCATGCGTGATTATTCCTCGTGGGGGAGACTTCCCGCCAGGACTCGACCAGCACCTGGCGGGAAGTCCGGGTGCAGCGCATCACGGCTGGTTGATCACGATGCGCGATTGGAGTGTGGCCCGGTCGGCTTCATTGGAGACCAGCGCGAGCAGCTCAGCCGCGCTCTCGGCCTGCATCGATACCATGCCGGTTCTCCGGTTCAGTCGAAGTGCCACTGGTTGGATCTGTGGTCTTTGCGCGGTCGTTTCCACCTGGGTCCTGGTGATCAGGTCGCGAGCGGCTGCTTCCTGCTCAGGCGTCAACGACATGCCATTGAAGAAGCGATTGTAAACCGCTTCCACCAGCATGGTGTTATACCTTTCGAGCAGGGCCCGCTCGGCCGGCAGATCAGGAGCGCCGTCACGACCGCCGCGACCGCCACCCGCATCACCGCCACCGCGCGCACCGCCGCCTCCACCTCGCGCGACACCGCGACCACCACCGCGCGTACCGGTCGTATCGGCGCGCAGCCGCACCCCATCAATCTGTTCCCGGACCATCCTCCGCAGTGGTAAAGTGAGTGTATCGAATCGGAGGCGCAGCGTATCCACGACACCACCTCTGCCCTGGCGCGCGCCACCACCTCCGCCGCGTGCACCACGTCCACCTCCCGCCGAATCGCCCGGGGAGAATTCAAAGTCAACCCAACCGCGGCCCCCGCCCTGCGCCATACGCTGATCGAACGTAGCGCGGTCGGCATCGCTGGTCAGCAGCGCGCGCAACGCGCTGTCACGTCTGGTTGTCAGCGCCACGGTTCTGAGGCGATTGGCTGCCTGCGATACGTTGGCGACCGCGTCCTGGACGAGCTGCAACTGTGCGAGCCGGGCCAGCAGGTCGCGCGCCCGGGCTTCCTGATCGCGCTGGAGCGTGATCCCTTCGAAGAGCCGCTCGAAAATCGAATCGGCGAATGCCGATCTGATGAGTTCGCTAGCTGGACGCCCGGCCGGCGGCGGTGTCTCGCTCGCGGTGGTCGCACGCTCACGCTCCGCCCGGTCTGATACCGGTTTCACGATTGGCTTCTGCATGGCCAGGTTTGTTACCGGCTTGTCTGTGCTGCTCACAGCTGCAGCCGCCGCGGGCACGGCTTGCTGCACCGGCGGCGTCGGTTGCGACACGACCTGCAATGCCTGCGCGCGTGCGGGCGCCTGGGGGTGCGGCGTCACCCACGCGACCGTCACCGCAACCAGCCCGATACTCGTAGCCAAAGCACGCGCGGCGCGCGTAGTGCGAGAACGATGGCGGCCCAGCACGCGAATGCGCTTCTCGAGTTGGGTTGCGCGTTCGGCGAACGAAGTTGCGCCCATGAGGCGCGGCCCCTGCCGCGGGCGAGCCATTTCCAGCAGGAGATCACCGTAGGATCGCGGGTCGGCGTCCTGCAGCACGCGTGCGTCGCAGTCCAACTCCACGGCCACACGCAGTCGCAGGACCTGCCACCACAGCGCCGGGTTCCAGGGCATCGCGATCAGCGCAAGCTGCGCTGCAGTCAGCAGCCGGCCATCGCCAGCGCGCCGATGCTCGTTTTCATGACGCAGCATGAGACCAAGCTGCTTCGGCTCGAGCCCCAGCACCCATTCGGGCAGCACGATCGCAGGATCTACCACCCCTACCACCGCGGGGCCGGTCCGTTCGGAAACGAAGACCGAAAATCCCTGCACGGTGCGCCGCTGCCAGCGCCGTCGCATCCAGGCCAGGGTGATGATCCCGGCGAAGAAGTCGAAGACGAGCGCCAGTGACAACGTGATCCACACGATCATCAACGGCTCATCGAGACGCCCAAGCCCTGCGCGCCATTCCCGGCTCGGCTCCGTCAAGCGCACCGGTCCGGCAATCGGCGCCGAAACTGTGACCGGATTGTCGACCACTTGATTGGCCACGACATCGTGGCTGATGCTTGCGTCTTTGGTAGTTGCGATCACCGGTCGCTCGGCAAAGCGAAATGCCACCACCGGTACCAGCAGCGACAGCGTCACCGCGCCGATCCAGACCAGCCGCACTGGGCCTCGCCCGGCCAGCAACGCACGTTCGGCCAGCACGCCGGCAATCGAAAGCCCCAGCGCGCATAGCGAACAATACAGCATCCAGGTAGCGATCATTGGTCGACCTCCCGAAGTTTGTCGTCGAGCAACCGACGTAGACGCCGCAATTCAGCGGCGGTGGTGCTGCGTTCGGTAACCAGGTGCGTCAGCAGCCGCTCGGTGGAGCCGCCGAACAGCTTCTCCACCAGGCGCGACGCCGCCGTGGCACCCGCAATTTCCTGCTTCACCAGCGCGCGGAACCGATACGCCTTCCCTTCTTCGGTGTGCGCGACGTAACCCTTGCTCTCCAAAACGGTCAGTACGGTCTGCACGGTGTTATGAGCGAGGTCATCGCTCAATCGCGCACGAACTTCGGCCACGGTCGACGGTCCTCGTTCCCACAGGATCGCCATGACATCCAGCTCGCGGTCGGTAAACGTGGGCGGCGGCACATTCCCTCCTAGGTCTGTCGGTGTCGCGTTGCTAGAAACAACGCCGCTGTCAAAGGCGGCGAGGCAGGGTCTCGTCGCGTATCTCCTATTATTCTAGGAGATGATTGCGTTCGGAGCTGCGGTTGTCAAGACCAGCGATCAGGTCGAACGCAGGGCGGCGAGCGGGTCGGTGCTGGCTGCGCGGCGGGCGGGCAGATAACCGGCCAGCGCCGAGACCAGCAGCAGAATCGCCGCCATGCCGGCAAAAGTAGTCAGATCGGTCGGTTCGACTGCGTAGAGCAGCGATTGGATGAGGCGGGACAGTGTGAATGAAACTGCGGCCCCGATGGCGACGCCGGTACCGGCGAGCAGCAGGGTTCGACCGACGACCCTCTGCTGTACGCGTGCGGCCGATTCGCCGAGCGCCATGCGGATGCCGATTTCCGGGATGCGCTGACTGACCGAATAGGAGAGCACGGCGTAGATGCCGAGCGCGGCCAGCAGAAGTGCGGTCCCGGCAAAAGTGCCGAGCACGACCAGGATGAAGCGACGGGGTGAGACCGCGCGGTCGACGACCGAGTCGAGCGTGTGATAATCGCCAGTGGGCATGGCCGGATCCACTTGGCGCAAGGCAGCGCGGATCCCACCGATCAGCGACGCGGCGGGAAGGCGGGAGCGGACCACCATGGAGAGCCCGGCATAATGCGGCGTCTGCGGGAGTGGCAGGTACATCTCGAGGCCGGAGCCTTGCTCGAGCGACTGGTGACGCACGTCGCCCACCACACCTATGACCTGCCACTCATCGGGACCGGAGATCAGGACGATGCGTCCGATCGCATCCTCTCCGGGGAAAAGCGTTTTTGCGGCAGTCTCATTGATGATGACGACTTTCCCGGCGTCTTCATCGTCGTGTTGCGTGAAATGGCGTCCAGCGACCAGAGGTATCCCGATGACCTGCAGGTACCGGTAATCCACCATTCGCGGAAACGCACCCGGTGCCTGGCCTTCCTGATAGACCACGCCCTTGGCGCGAATGCCCCAGCCGCGATTGCGACCGAGCGGCGGCGTGTCGGTCAGGCCCGCGCCATCGACACCAGGCACGGCTGTGACTGCCGCGATCACGCGGTCGTAAAAGGCGACCGCAGCAGCACGATTCGCAAACTCGCGCTCGGTATCGACTCGCCAGGCCAGCGCACCGTGAGGCTGAAATCCGAGCTCGACATCGAGGACGCTGACAAAACTTCGCAGCAGGAGGCCTCCGGCCACGAGGAGGACACAGGCCAGCGCGACCTCGGCCACCACCAGCATCTCACGCACAGCCGCGCCCCGTTTGCCTTCCGTGGATCCGCGGCTGGCATCGTTGATTGCGGTAGCTTCCTTGCCGCTCGCGAGCTGCAGTACCGGCGCGATCCCGACCAGCAGTCCAGCTGCCAAGGTCACCAGCAGTGTAAACAGGAGGGCGCCGACGTCGAGCGAAACCGCACCCAGCAGCGGGATCCGGATTGCACTGCTGGCCGCGACGACGCGAGTGACCCCGAATGCGATGAACACGCCGACCAGGCCGCCGCAAAAGGCCAGAATCAGGCTCTCGACGGTCAGCTGCCTCAGCAACCGGCGGCGGTCCGCGCCGAGCGCGCTCCGCACCGCCATCTCCTTGCCGCGTTTGCGGCCGCGCGCGAGCAACAGATTGGACAGGTTGGCGCAGGCAACCAGCAACACCGCGCCGGCAGCCGCCACCAGCAACAGCATCGCAGTACGGAAGTCACCGGCGATGTGATCGCGCAGACTGGTGACCACCGCGCCCAGCCCCCAGCGCGCCGGATCCGCTTCCTTCAGCCGGGCACTGATCGCGTCGAGATCGGCTTGTGCACTCTGCATGCTCACGCCGGGCTTGAGCCGGCCGACCATCGCCAGCGTGTTCCCCCATTGATCCGTCTCGTTGCTGATGGGAAACGGCAACAGGAAATCCACGCGCGAGGCTGGAGCAAAGGTCGATGCGAAATCGAATGAACTGGGCAGCACACCCACGACTTCAGTTGGCTTGCCGTTCAGCGTGATGCTTTTGCCAACCATTGCAGGGTCGGCATTGAAACGGCGAGTCCAGAACGCGTGCGTCAGAATCGCCGCCGGGCGTCCGTTCCAGACGCTTTCCTCGTCGACGAAGCCGCGGCCAAGCAAGGGACGAACGCCCAAGACGTCGAGGAAGTTCTGCGCAATGCCGACGCCCACCAGCCGCTCCGGCTGGCCATCGCCGACCAGGTTGTAGCTGCCGTACTCGAAGAACGCGAAGTATCCGGTGAGCGCCTCGAACGTGTGATTCAGCTGGCGGTAATCGCGCAGATTCGATGCGCGTGAGGTGACCGCGGACATCCCGCCCTCGCTGGCATGCGCAACCCAGACCAGCCGGTCCGGTTCCGCAAACGGCAAGGGCCGCAGCAGCAACGGGCTCATGACGCTGTACACCGCGGTGTTGGCACCCACGCCCAGCCCAATGATCAGAGCCGCAAAAACGAAAAAGGCCGGCTCACGGCGGATCTTGCGGAGCGCGTAACGGGCGTCATCAACGGCGGTTCGCATACCACACTCCTGCAACGGGTGGCGACCAGGGCACTGAATCAACCGGGTTGGACAGTCACCCGCAACCGAACGTTGTAGCCCTCATGGGGCCGGTGTGGCCACCTGCTTCAATCGGCCTGGAGCGCGATACGCGGCTCGAGTCGTGATGCGCGCAGCGCGGGAATAGCCGCCGCACTGATCGCAACCACGGCGAGCGCGGCCGCAACGCTGGCGTAGATCGATATTTCGGTGGCGGACACACCGAACAGGAGAGCCGCCGCCGCCCGGGTGGCGAACACTGCGAGTACGAGACCGGTCAGCGTGCCCGCACCGGTAATAATCAGTGATCGCGCGGTTGCCGCACGCACGAGCTGCAGCGGATTGGCGCCCATGGCGGCGCGCACACCCAGCTCGTAGCGGCGTTGCGCGACATCGAACGCGAGCAGGCTGTACACACCGGCCGCGGCCACCAGCAGCGCCAGTATGCCGAACGCGGTGAGCAGTACGGCCCCAAGCCGCCACGGGCGCAGCTCCGATTCGAGGAATCCGGACAGCGTCGAGATGCTCACCATTCGAATGCCCGGTGCCGCGCCGCGCGCGACGCTGCGCAGTTCTTCCAGCGATACGCCCGCGCCGCGAGTGCGAACAATGACGGTACCGCCCTGCGTGTCCTGCCCGCTGGGATGGTGAATGGGGACGTAGAGAACCAGGTTAGGCTGGGTCGCGCGAATCGCAGGCAATGCATCCTCGACCACACCAACAATCCGCGAGCACACCCTTTCCTCGGACTCGACATACAGGCAGCGGCCGACAACATCCTCTGAGCCGTATGCCGCCCGGGCCAGGCTCTGGCCGATCACGGCGACCGCGGCTTTGGTTCGATCATCGTCGTCGGTCAGAGCGCGGCCGCGCAGCACCCGCAATCCCACCGCCTGGAAGTACTGGCCGGTCACAGCATAAAAGAAGGGGCCGCGACCGGTGTTTTCGACCAGACCCCGATCGGTTTCCAGCGTGATACCGAGATTGCCCTGGAACTGAGCGAGCGATGTGGCGGCCGCGAACTGGACGAACGGCGACTGACGCAGCCGCTCCATGGCCGTATACGCGACGGCATTGACCCGCTCGCCCCAGCGCGTGCCATCATCCAGCTCGAAGTCGAGGGCTACCGCATCGATGTCGACGCCCATGTCGAGCGTAGTGGCCCGATGCAGGCTGTTCACGAACATGCCGGCACCGACCAGCAGCAGCGCACAGAGCGCAGCCTGCACGAAGACCAATCCGCGGCGCAGCGCTACGCTTCGGCGTGTCTCGCGCCTCGAGCGGAGCGCTTCGAGCACATCGAAGCGGCTCGAGCGCAAGGACGGCAGCAGACCGATCAGGAGCGTGACCCCGATCGCGATGGCCGAGGTCACCGCGGCCAGCCGCAGCACCCCGGTCATGGGCAAGGCGGCATCGGGAATCAAGGTGCGGAAAAGCAACGGTGTCACTCGCTCGGTGAAAACGACTGCGATGAGGCTGGACACAGAAGCCAGCAACAGCGATTCGACCATCAGCTGCTTGACCAGACCGGTACGGCTAAGGCCAATCGCCTGTTGAATCGCAAGGTGACGACGCCGTAGCACGCCACGCGCGAGCAGCAGGTTTGTGACATTCGCGCAGGCAATCAGCAACACCGCGAGCGCCAGCGCACCTAGCGCACGAGCGACCTGCGCTTCGCGCGGTGGGGTGGGTCCCTGCGCCGCCATGATTGGACTGAGTTGAACACGCGCGTTGGGGTCTGCTTCCTTCTCACCCCTGCGTCCGCTCACGTAGCGTGCGGTCGCCTCCGCACTAGCTGCCACGCCGTCACTGCCCGCCGGCAACCGCGCAATCGCGGCGAACCAGTACCATCGTCGCGCATTGAGCCAGCTGTCGCTGCGCGTCTCGATCGCCTGCGCCGCCAACATCGGCAGCCAGGCATCGATCTGTTCGAGATTCACACCCGTGAACCCGCGCGGAGCAACGCCGATCACGGTGTAGGCACCCTTCCCCAATCGCAGCCGCTCCCCGATGATTGCGGAGTTACCGCCAAAGCGAGATTGCCAGAACGCGTAGCCGAGCACAGCCACCGGTTCGGCCACGCCCACCTGGTCATCACCCGCATGATAGAAGCGACCGATGTGCGGTCGTACGCCGAGGAGTGGGAAATAGGATGCGGACGTAAAGTCGACGCGAATTTGCTGCGTGCCGGGGCCGGTACCTAATGTCATTTTCCGCGCTCCCCCGAATGCTGCAATCTGCTTGAATCCGCGCACGCCCTCGAGATCGCGGTAGTCCGGGTATGATAGCGCCGGCGCGTAGCCGATCCGTTTCGAGAAAGGGTGAATCGCGTGCACGAGCACGCGTCGCACCTCGTGCGCATCGACGACGTGCGCGGGAGGAGACAGCAGCAGCCGGTCCAGCACCACGAACAGGGTAAGCGTGGCGCCAATGCCGAGACCGAGCGTGAGGACTACGGTCACCGTGAAGCCAGGCGTACGCGCAAGGCCGCGCGCAACGAATGCGATCAGTGCTCGCATGGGTTCCCTTCCACCTGTTAGTCGAAGCTGAATCGAGGTAAGAACCACGTCGATCGTGAGCCGCCACCAGAACCAGCCCCGCCCGGACTCGGCATGCGCCTGCAATACCTCCTCGCCGTAGCGTTCCGCGTACCATCCGGGCAGCAGGCTTCGCAAATAGCGCCAGCGCCAATTCCTTCCGAGATTACCCATCGGCCAGCAAGTCCTGCAGTGCGGGCGCTCGTTGCAACACGCGCGCATGCATCGAAAGTTGCTCGGCTGCCGCCCGCTTGCCCTTCGCCGTTGCCTTGTAGTAACGACGCCGTTCATCCTCAGCCGAAGCCGGATCGGCCAGCTCGCGCGCCAGCCCTCGCTCACACAGGCGGTGCAGTATCCGGTACAGATTGCCTGGCCGCAGTGCTACCCGATCGTCGGTCAGCTCCGCCACGCGCTGCACCAGCTCGTAACCGTAGCGCGCCCGGTCGGCAATCGCCGCCAGGATCACGGCCTCCAGTGAAGTCAGCTCATCCATGGCCTATGCTCCCGGCAAGTATACTCTCCAAGAGTATAGGACACCCGACTCCTGGAAAGGGTTGCCCGAGGTCGGATGCATGGGAGGCAAAGCCGGGCTGGCTAGACGATCTTCGCGGCTGGCGGAAGGCTCGAGA
>JBBDWZ010000209.1:0-17809 GCA_040902615.1 Gemmatimonadota bacterium
CTGGGCGATGCTGGTCACGGCATTCATGATCATCTTTGCCTTCACGCCGCTGATCGTGGGTACGGCGATGCTGGAACTGGACCGCAAGAGTGTGACGGCTTTTTTCAAGCCGGAATTCGGTGGCGATCCACTGCTATGGCAACATCTGTTCTGGATCTTTGGCCACCCCGAGGTCTACATCATGTTCATCCCGGCAGTCGGCATTGTCTCACAGATCGTGCAGACCTTCAGCCGCCGGCCGATCGTTGCGTATCCGCTCATGGTCGTGGCCATCATCACGACCGGCGTACTGAGTTTCGGGCTCTGGGTCCATCATATGTTCGCGGCCGGCGTTCCGGCTGCCGCCACGTCATTCTTCACGGCCACCAGCACCGTGATCGCGATACCGGCTGGCGTTCAGGTGTTCTCCTGGATCGCCACGATCTGGCTGGGACGACCCGTCTGGCGCACGCCTCTTCTGTTTGTGGCCGGTTTTCTCATCATCTTCACGCTCGGTGGTGTGACCGGGGTGATGCTGGCCGCGGTGCCGGTCGATCAGCAGGCGCACGACTCGTTCTTTGTCGTAGCGCATTTCCACTACGTGTTGATTGGCGGCGTGGTCTTCCCGCTGTTCGCCGGGTTGTATTACTGGCTACCAAAGATTACGGGGCGAATGCTGAGCGAGCGGCTCGGCCGCTGGAATTTCTGGGCGATGTTCGTCTTCTTCAACGTCACATTCTTCCCCATGCACATCGCCGGGCTGCTGGGCATGCCACGACGGATTTACACCTATCCGAGCGGCCTGGGCTGGGAGAGCTACAACCTGATCTCGACGATCGGCGCGATCGGCTTTGCCACGGCCATTGCATTATTCCTGATCAATGTCGCGTGGAGCTTACGCAAGGGACCGCCCGCGGGCTACAACCCCTGGCAGGCCGACACGCTCGAGTGGTCGCAGGAGTCACCGCCAGCGCAGGCGCAGTTCCAGATGATTCCCGCCGTGCGCAGCCGGCATCCCCTCTGGGAACAGGAAACGCTCGCCGAAATTGACGAATCGCGCGCGCGAAAACTCGAGCAGTTCAGGTGGCGGCCACTGGATTGGCGTGGCGCTCTGGTCGTTAGTGTGTCGGGCGCGGCACCCAAGTACATCGTGCACATTCCGACTTCGACGATAGTGCCGTTTACGATGGCGGTTGGCTTCCTGTTTGTGTTTGCCGCCGCGCTACTCGATCACCTGCTGTTATTCGCGATTGGCATGGCGATAACGCTGGCGTCCCTGATTGCCTGGTTCCTGCCGCAGAAGACCGAACGACGCGCTCTCGAGGAAAGCGCGACCGACCCGGGTTCGGAACAATTGCCCCTCGCGATCGCCGGTCCGCGAGCCAATGGCTACTGGGGCACCATCGTGCTCATCCTGGTGCTGGTTACGGCGCTGTTTACGCTGGTCGCGAGCGCGCTTTACCTGGGCCTCGGGCCTCATAGCCAGCGAGTAACGTATCGCCACGATTGGTTCCTGCCTGCGATGGCTACGGCAGCATTGGCCGGTGGTGCGGTGCAGATGGCATGGCTTACGCAATCCTGGCATGCGGGACGCAACGTGAGAGGCATAGCGAGGTTGTTGATCACGCTGGTAGCCGCAGCCGCGGCGGGCCGGCTGTTGGTTCAGAGTTTCGATGCGGCCGACCTCGAGCCGCAAACGGTAGCGCTGGATTCGGCGCTGGCAGCGCTGCTCGGGTTTCAGATGCTGATCGCGCTCATCTTGTTTGCTATGGTATTGGGCGCGCTGGCCTGGGCCGTAATGCGACCGTCCGACGTGCGTGGACACGCTGTGGCGTGGAATGCCAGCCTGATCGCTTACTTCGCAGCGGGGAGCAGTATGATCGTAGTGTTCACCGGGTACGTACTGCCCCGGCTATGGTAGAGTGGCCTGTCCGCCCCCGTAGCGCGGCGCGGCTGCTGCTCTCGTTTCTGGCCGCGCCTCTGGCCTGGACGGTGCACCTGGTACTGTCCTACGCGCTGCTTACCGCAGGCTGCGCAGCGGGTTGGCGTGGAACTCGGATCGCGATCATCGCGGTGACGCTTGGATTGGCTGCGCTTTCGCTGCTATCGGCCTACGCCGTTACGCGGGATTGGCCACGACCCATGCAGTTGGTCCAGTGGCTTGCGCGCGAGGAAGAAAACACGCCCGAGCCGCACTTTCTTCTGGGACTCGGGTTGATTGCCACGGGCGCGTTCACCCTGGCGATTCTGCTCGGTGGCTTCGGTACGCTGCTGCTGCCGCTGTGTCACAACGCGCACTGAGCGCAGGCTCGAGCTGGGTGGCCTGAGGATTGCCCCCGTTCATCGGCGGACGAATCTGGAGACTGCCATGCATGCCCGCTTTCACGATCGTCACGAAGCCGGCCGTCGACTTGCTGACAAACTGAGCAAATACGCCAATCGACCTGATGTGCTCGTGCTCGCGCTGCCGCGTGGCGGCGTACCGGTTGCCTACGAAGTTGCCCACGCGCTCAACCTGCCGCTCGATGTATTTGTCGTCCGCAAAATCGGACTGCCCTGGCACGAGGAACTGGCCATGGGTGCAATCGCCAGCGGCGGCGTACTGCTGCTCAACCAGGAGCTGATCGATGCGTATGGTATCACACCCGGCGAAGTGCAGCAGGTTACGGTCAGGGAGCGTCGTGAGCTGGAGCGACGTGAACAGAAGTATCGCGGCGCGCGTCCATTCCCCGATCTGAGCGACAAAACCGTGCTGCTGATCGATGATGGCCTGGCCACCGGCTCGACCATGCGGGTCGCCGTCGAAGCGCTGCGCAAAGAGGGCGCGCAGCGAGTCGTGGTCGCAGTGCCGTTAGCGTCTCCAGTCGTCTGCGATGCCTTTCGAGACATTGCAGACGACATTGTGTGCGCCATTACCCCGGAGCCATTTCACGCGGTCGGCCTGTGGTACGAGGATTTTTCACAAACCTCCGATCAGGAAGTGCACGCACTACTCGATCGCGCGCGCGCGGCCTGATCCGCGTTCCGCGTTCCGCGATCCGCGACAACAATCTCATTTCCGGGCGCGTGTTCGAGCGGCTTTTCTGGCAGCTTGCTTGCGCCCGGCAGCGCCCTTGGTTCGGGCCGCTTTCTTCGCAGCCGCGGAACGTTTCGCGGGGCCACGTTTGCGGGCCACCGCACGGGCGTGTCGAGCCAGAGACTGCTTCGAGGCTGCGGAGCGAGTTTCACGCTTCAGTTTCTTTCGTGCTGCGCGCGCCCGCTTGGCCGAGGGCTTCCTGGTCGTGGCCCGGCGTCCGGCCTTGGCCGCCTTCGCAGCGCTTTCACGCGTTGCTTCAGACACGGTGCCCTTGCGAGGAACCGGCAGCTTGACGCCCGCGCGTCGGGCCTTCGACAAGCCGATCGCAATCGCCTGCTCGGTCGAGCGAGCGCCGTGTTTGCCTTCACGAATGTGGTGAATCTCCTCACGCACGAATGCTCCAGCCTGTGTGCTCGGCGATTTGCCCTGACGTTTGGCTTTGCGGGCCCGTTCCACGGTTGCTTTCTCCGGCATGATTGCCCCTTTCGCAGCGGTGGCTCAAACCCGTTGTGCACTGCAAGGAGCAAGCTGCTTCGGAAAGCTTCAGGCACTGCCCAGGGCCAGATGTACATCCGGCTTTGCACTGAACCAGCACAACATCTCGGGGGCCTGGGCGTTACAGCGCAGTAATGCCGCTTGCGGTTTCGAGAACGTTGCGACGCACGACAGCGTCCAATCGAGACGCTGTCAGGCCAATGGATTATTCCAGTGCGGGATGGTAGGCCGGTTCTTCGGCGGGCTCGAGGCGGTGCTGCATGATCAGTCGTGCACAGGTGTTCCAACGGAGCAGTGCGTCATCGTTACCGGGCGGACTCGCGGCTTCGGCTTTTTCATACCAATCCATGGCCCGGCGAAACCAGTCGTAAGCGAGGTGCGCGCTGCCGTGCGAGCCGCGCTCGAGATACGCGGTCGCGCGGCGCTCGCACACCAGGCCCGTGTAGTAGCTGCGCTCATATCCATCCGTGAGCTGGCCCAGGAGCTGCCGCGCTTCCTCGGCGCGTGCGGCGGCATCACCGGAAAACTGATCGGTGAGCGCCAGCACCAGTGTGATCAGGGCCTGCCGATGCCCGGGCTCCAGCTGCAGGATATCGCGGCAAATGCTTTCGGCCTGCATGGGCTCGTTCAACAGGCGGTAATGCTCCGCTTTCTTCAGCGCAGCCGGCAGCGCGTCCTTGTGCAGCTGCTTCAGCTCGAACTTCACGAACCCTCCTTCTTCTTCCGGCCAAACAGTCGTACCAGCGGATCGTATGAACGATCGACCACGCGTTCCTTGAGCGGGATAATGGCGTTGTCGGTGATCGTGATGTGCTCGGGACACACCTTGGTGCAGCATTTCGTGATGTTGCAATAGCCGATGCCGTGCTGGTCCCGCAGCTCGGGCAGTCGATCCGCCGTATCCAGTGGGTGCATCTCCAGGGCGGCCACGTGCACCAGGAAGCGCGGTCCCAGGAATGTCTCGTGCAGGTGGTGGTCGCGCAGGACGTGACAAACATCCTGACACAGGTAGCACTCGATGCACTTGCGGAACTCCATGACCCGATCGACATCCGCCTGCTGCATGCGCCAGGTGCCATCGGGTGCATCGGGCTTGCGCGGCGCAAACGGCTTGATGCTCTTCTTCACCTGATAATTCCATGACACATCGGTCACCAGGTCGCGCACGATCGGGAACGCCTTCATCGGCTCGACCGTGATGGTCTCCGCCGTATTCAGCTCACTCATCCGAGTCATACACATGAGCTTGGGCATGCCATTCACTTCGGCCGAGCAGGAACCGCACTTGCCCGCCTTGCAGTTCCAGCGCACCGCCAGGTCATTGGCTTGCTCGGCCTGGATGTGATGCACGACATCCAGGACCACCATGCCTTCCGAGTATTCCGCCGTATACGAGCGGAATTGCCCGCCGGAAGCATCACCGCGCCAGATTTCGAATGTCGCTTTAGGCATTCTGTCGGCCTCAGGGTTTAACGGATGAACAGACGAGAACGACTACGACAACGACAACGACTACGATTACGAACGAGAGAATTGGTCTACGACTGCGATCCGTGTGCACTCGGGGACCCAGATGTCGGAGCCCGTAATCGTAGTCGTAGTCGTTGTCGTAGTCGTTGTCGTCGGTTCATCCGTTCATTTGTACTCCTCAATAATCTTCTGCATCTCCACAGGTACGGGAACCACCGGCCGTCGTACTACCTGCATCTGCCCATCCGCGCCTTTTACGATCACCAGGTTGAATTTGGCGGCTTCCGGGCTTTTGGCCGGATAGTCATCGCGGAAGTGGGCGCCGCGGCTTTCCTTGCGTTCGAGCGCGGCGCGGGTGATGGCTTCCGAGACGGTCAGCAGGTTGCCGAGGTCGAGTGCGGTATGCCAGCCGGGGTTGTACTCGCGGTTGCCCGGTGCGAACGCACGCGCCGCGCGCTGGTTGAGCTGGGCAATGCCTTCGAGCGCGCGTTTCATTTCATCCTCGAGGCGGACGATCCCGACCAGGTCCTGCATCATCAGCTGCAGATCGTGCTGAATCTGGTACGGACCCTCACCACCCGTCCGATCGAAGGGCTCCAATGCCGCGCGCGCAGCCTGCTCGACCTGCGTCGCATCGATTTTGGCGCCTTTGCTCTTTTTCGAGAACTCGGCCGCCGCATCACCTGCGCGTTTGCCAAACACGAGCAGGTCGGACAGCGAATTCCCGCCCAGCCGGTTGGCGCCGTGCAGACCGGCCGCGACTTCACCGGCGGCGAACAGACCCGGCAGCGTGGACATCTGGGTGTCACCGTCGACGCGTACGCCACCCATCATGTAATGCGTGGTCGGGCCGATTTCCATCGGTTCACTGGTGATGTCAATGTCAGCCAGCTGTTTGAACTGATGATACATGCTGGGCAGTTTGCGTTTGATGTGCTCTTCCGCCTTGGGCAGCTTCTGCTTGATCCACGAGATATCCAGGAAAACGCCGCCGTGCGGGCTGCCGCGACCGTCCCGAATTTCCCGCATGATGCAGCGTGCCACGTGGTCACGGGTGAGCAGCTCGGGCGGACGACGGGCATTCTTGTCACCCTGCGTGTAGCGCCAGCCTTCTTCTTCGGTGTCGGCCGTTGTGGCCTTGTAGTTGTCCGGGATGTCATCGAACATGAAGCGGCGGCCTTCCTTGTTGCGCAGAACGCCGCCCTCACCGCGTACGCCTTCGGTCACCAGGATGCCGCGCACCGACGGCGGCCAGACCATGCCGGTTGGATGGAACTGCACGAATTCCATGTCCATGAGCTCGGCGCCGGCGTGGTAGGCCAGGGCATGGCCATCACCGGTGTACTCCCAGCTGTTGCTGGTAATCGAGAACGCGCGGCCGATGCCGCCAGTGGCCAGGATGATGGAGCCGGCCTCGAAGACGATGAACTTGCCGCGCTCGCGTTCGTACGCGAATGCGCCGGCCATGCGTCCGTCCTGCGTGAGCAACTGCAGGATCGTGGTTTCCATGAATACGTCGATGCCGCGATGGATGCCGTAGTCCTGGAGGGTGCGGATCATCTCGAGCCCGGTGCGATCGCCGACGTGGGCGAGACGCGGATAGGCGTGGCCACCGAAGTTGCGTTGCAGAATGCGGCCGTCCGGTGTGCGATCGAAGAGTGCACCCCAGGCCTCGAGCTCTCTCACCCGATCGGGCGCTTCGCGGGCGTGCAGCTCGGCCATGCGCGGATGGTTGAGGTACTGACCACCGCGCATCGTATCCGCGAAGTGGACTCGCCAGCTGTCGCGCTCGTCGACGTTGCCGAGCGCAGCGGCGACGCCACCTTCGGCCATGACCGTGTGCGCCTTGCCGAGCAGCGACTTGCAGACCAGGCCAACCGAGACGCCACCCGCCGATGCGGCAATGGCCGCGCGCAGACCCGCGCCGCCCGCGCCGACAACCAGAACGTCATAGCGATGTGCTTGAGGTTGCGTCATGTCAGAGCAGCCGCAGGTCGGTCCAGATGCCCATCGCGCACATACGCACGTACACATCCGCGAACGCGACGCCGAACAGGCTGAGCCAGGCAAACAGCATGTGCCGGCGATTCAACGCGCTGACGCAGACGTAACTCCTGTACTGCAGCGGTTTGCGCGAGAGCTGAGTCACCCGTCCGCCCACCAGGTGACGCAGTGAGTGGCAGCCGAGCGTATAGCTGCCCAGCAGCACGACGTTGAGCGTCAACACCAGTGTCCCCACGCCAATGCCGAACTCGGTCTGACCAGTAGTCGGGTTGGGAAACCAGAGGGCTTTCCAGACATCGTAAGCCAGGATCACGATGAAGAGCAGCGCGACATACAGGAAATAGCGATGGATGTTCTGCAGAATGAGCGGAAAGCTGCGTTCACCGCGATAGCCTTTGCGAGGCTCACCAACGGTGCACGCGGGTGGATCCGCCCAGAATGCCTTGTAGTACGCACCGCGATAGTAGTAGCAGGTGAGACGGAAACCCGCGGGTGCCCACAGAATCAGGAATGCGGGGGAAAGCGGAAACCAACCGGGTCGTGAGCCAAACCACGCGTGATGCGATTCGCCGAACAACAGCGGTGAATAGAACGGTGAGAGGTAAGGTCCGAACTCGTAGTGCGCGCCCTGCGCCGCCGCCCAGGTCGAATACGCGATGAACGACGTGAGCACGATGAAGACAGTGATTGGCGTGGCCCACCAGGCGTCGCGCCGGCGAGTCTCCGCGAAGCGCCTGGGTGGTAGCGTTACAGCGTGCGGCATTCCGGCCCGGTCCGGTTTCGCTCGTGAACGGTTCGTTGTCAGCGGCTACAGTCTACGTTTCCGGGGCGCTGATGCCAAGCGGCTGCAATGCCGGTCTACCGAGAACAGGGCTTTCACGAATTAACGGACGAGCACGACCACGAGCACGAGTAGGATTGACGATTACGGGCTCCAACCAGGGCGACCCGACGACTGCCCTTCGTCAGGCTGACATGGTGGGAGCCCGTAATCGTAATCGTATTCGTGGTCGTGGTCGTGCTCGTCCGTCAATTCGTTAAATCTGTCAGTTAGTGCCTGCACGCTGAAAATCAATAAAGCCATGGACTGCATCGGCGCGGATGAGCTGGACCTTTACCGATTGCCCGACCGTCAATCCCTCAAATCCGCGCATGACCCGGCCCTCGACGCCATCATTGGTGCGCACCCAGATGCCTTTATCGGTGACGCCGGTGACGGTCGCCGGGAATACTTCTCCCACGCGGCTCTGCAGTTTTGCAGCAGCGGCTTTCTTGCGTTTGTGACGCTCGAGTTTGCGATCGCGCGAGGCTTCGTCGGTTTCGAAATCAATGTAGCCGCGCTCGATGTCTACACGGGCAAGGCGCACGCGTACCGTGACACCCACATCCAGGCCGCGCGTGTTTCCGATGAGCCTGCCTTCCACCGGCGGGCGCAGCAATCGCACATAGGTGCCTTTTTCCGATGCACCGGTAACGATCGCCGGGAAGGAATCACCGACCCGGTTGGCCATGAGGACAGCCGCCGCTTTCTTGCGCATGGAGCGCTCGACCTTGCGGGCCGCGTCTTCCTGCGTGCTGCAGCGTTGTGCGATCGCGTGCAGCGTTTGATCGGTGTAGGGCGCAGGCTGTCCGTTCAGCACAGCCTTGGCCAATCGTTGATTGATGAGATCGGGATAACGGCGGTTGGGTGCGGTGGAATGCGCATACTCCGCAACCGCCAGTCCGAAATGGCCCGCGCCTCGGCGCGCATCGAAGCGACGCTCGAGTGTGTATTCGCCGGCGCCCAGCAATTTCACGACGGTCAGCGAAAGGTCAGGAAAGCTGGCCGGATCGATGGCTTTGCGCCGCGCCATAAAATCCGAGAGCGCCTTGCTGCTGGGCTCTGGCGGCAAGGTTTCATCCATTTCAGCCGCAATTTCGACAATGCGGTCCCAGCGTCGCGGAACGCGCACGACTCGCCGAATGGCCGGTACGCGCCGATCGGCCAGGAATTCGGCCATCGCGACGTTGGCCGTGACCATAAAGTTCTCGATGAGGTCGCGCGCACGGTTGGTGGTCACGACCGCCAGGTCGACGATTTTGCCGCCCTGCATGACCGGCCGTGCCTCGATCGTCTCGATGTTCAAGGCACCAGCCTCCCGCCGAACGACTTCCAGGCGCTGTGCGGCTTCGTCCTGCCAGCGGACCTGCTGCTGGAGCTCCGGCCGCCCGGCCAGGTCGGCAGGTAGCTCGCTGCCATCGAGCCAGGTACCGACCGTCGCGTAGTCGAGCTTTGCATGATTGCGGACCAACGCGCGGTAGACGACCGAGCCGCTCACAACGCCTGCGGAATCGACCCGGAATTCGGTCACCACGGCAAGCCGGTCCTCCGACTCGTTCAGCGATGTCAGGTCGGTGGAGAGCCGTTTGGGCAGCATCGGGAACACGATCACGCCGGTGTAAACCGAGGTCGTATTGATGCCCGCATGATCATCGGTGAAACAGCCCGCGGGCACGAGTGCATCGACGTCGGCAATTGCGATCAGGAGTCGTATGGTACCGTCGGGCAGGCGCTCCGCGTACTCGACCTGGTCGAGATCGCGCGATTCCGGATTGTCGATGGACGACCACGGCAACGCGCGCAGGTCCTCGATCCGCTCGGACGCCTGCTGTGGCAGCGTGTCCGGCAGAGACTGCACTTCCTGTTCGACATCAGGCGGAAAGTCAGGCAGGAATCCATGCTGCCGCATCAGCGCGTGCGCGGCTTCAGCCAGGTCGAGGCGGCTCATGCCTCAATGTAAGGTGGGACTCGGAGGTTGTCGCTTCGATTGCGGATCGCGGATCGCGGATCGCGGATCGCGGATCGGCAATCGGACCGGGGATGGCGGCGGTTCAGTTTTCGACGACGTGGAATTCCCGCTTCTTGACCGCCTGCGCGCCGGTCCTGGTGTTCTCGACCGTGACCGTGAGCGTATAGGAACCTTTGGCTAGCGATGTCTCTATCGTCCGCAGCTCCTGCTGACGCCACCGCTCCGGGCCAGCGACAGTACCGGGGAATGACAGGGTGATGGCGCTTTGGCCGGTCAGTTTGCGCAGCGCCGAGGCGACGCCGCCGCCTTTGGGCTCGATGCGGATGGTGGTCTGATAATCGGTGCCCGGCTCGAGCCCGTAGATCTCGTAGAAGACTTTGAATCGTGCATCCGCGAACACACGTGAGGGCATGACCTGCAGCTGCACAGGGCCGCGGGTGAATCGGCCGCCATCCTTGACCTCGGCCAATACCACATCGCTGACATCGAAGCCCGTGGTCAAAAAGATTGGCAACGAAGCATAGTAGCTGTGGCCAACGGTCGAGTCGGCGGTGCTGCGGACCAGCGTGCGGAAAAACGGGGCGTGCGCACGGTCCAGCCGAACGATGGTGGATGTGCGCAGGTAATCGGTCTTGGCGAGCGGCCGGTCGGTGGGGAAGACCACGGCCGAATCGTAATGCTGCAACAGTCCGATCACGGTGTCAGCAACCAGCAGCCGCAAATTGAACTGGTAGGCGTTGTCGCGGCGCAGCGCAGGCACAGCCGGGACTGCCAGCGCAATCGCAAACTCACGCGCACCATCGGCAGAGCGGAATGCGTAGGCATCGGCATCCACCGCGAGCTCGTTCCGATAGATCGGCACGAACGCGTCGGAGCGAAGTGCGAGTTCCGTTTCCCCTCGATACACGTTGTTCATGTCGTCAAGCACGGATTGGGTGGCCCACTCGGGTGCGCCGGTCCCACACTTGACCGCCAGATTCTGGTAGTCGCCACTCAAGTCCGCGTGAGTCGACAGCCAGGCACCACAGCGCGGAATACCTGATATCACGTATCCGCGACCGGCCTGTGGCGGCAGCTGGAAATGAAAGAGAATGCGCTCACGTCCCGGCAACTCGTAGATCCAGGTTTGAAAGTAATTACTCGACGCCGGAATCGAGCCTACCACTCGCGAGGGCTCGCCGTAGCGGATGTAGATCAGGCCGCGATCGTCGTAGCCCAGCCGCTTGTCTTCCGACCAATACAGCGCGTCCTCCATGAACGTGGAGCCGATCTTGGCGAAGAATTTGTCGCGGGCATGTGAGATGCGGCGGTAGTGCTCGGCCACGCGTTCGGCGGGTGTGTGTCCGTCGCGCAAGGATCGCAGCTTCCAGAAACGCTCGAGCTGCAGTCCCGGATTCGTCGAATAGTCACTGAAGTCAGGAACCTCGTCCGGCTCGCCGATGGTCTGCAGGTCGAGCCGCACCCGGCGCAGCACTTCGGGATCGCGTTCGGCCGCAGCCACCAGGTAGTTGCGGTAGCCCTCATCACGCGTCCGGGCATCCGCAAGCTGTGCGATGGCCAGATTGTATCGCGCTCGCGGCGTCTTTGCGTCAACCAAAAGTGCCTCGGCGGCGCGTTGTTCGGCCCGATCGAAATCACGCTCCTCGCGCGCGACTTCCGACAACAATGTCATCAACTCGGGGTTTTTGCGTTCCGTAATGATGCGTTCGCCCGCTCGTCGGGCTTCGGCCAGCAGCGTCGCCTCGCGGGAAACGAGTGCAACCCGGGCCAGCGCCGTCGCTGCCGGTAGGTGCATCGCATCCAGCTTCAACGCTTCCAGCAGATACCTGGATGCGCGCAGCGGGAACTGGCGCGCATTCCGGACCGCCAGGACTTCACCGAGCGCGAACTGCAGCCAGGCATTGCGCGGCTCGACCGACAACTGCTTTTGAATGCTGTTTTCGGCCGCGCTGCCGGCCTGCGACTCACGCGTAATCTGATAGACACGCAGCAACGCCAAACTCTGATTGAGGCCGGTTTCCTGAGCGACGACTTCACGCACGGCCGTGGCATCAGCCAGATCGATCAATCGGCTCCAGAAAGCGTCGACCGAGTCCTGCTGTGAGGCCGCCGGGCTCGCCAGCGCGATCAGGAGAAGCAGTGTCCTGCCGTACAAATCCCGCCTCCAAACGTGCATTACTGTTTCACACACCAGTTCGCATCAGTTCCGGGAATCGATCCGCCTGACACGCAGCACCACCGCGAACTCTAAAACCTAACTGGAAACCGGACCGCTCACGCGTTACCGGCCGCACCAGGGTGAGTCGTCATCACTGAAATTCGGCTACAGGACCGACGTCGGGAAACAGGCAGGGGTGAAGCGCATTGGAGCGAGGAGAGGATCAGGTGCCGGAACAAGTATCCGGTGAGCGGGCGATGATCGGCGGTCGTGACCGCGGCCGGCTTCGGTCCGATTTCCGTAACACACTGTCGGACAATGGATTCCACCGTTATATTCATTGAAACGCTCCACCCGCAGCGTGCATTCCCGCTGAATGCACCGGCGGGTTGTTCTTTATCCGGGCCTCGGGGCCCAGGGAAGGCGAATGGCGAAGCAGGAAGCAATTGAAATGGAAGGCATCGTTACCGAGGTGTTGGCCGGCGCCCGGTATCGCGTAAAACTTTCGAACGGCCACGTAGTTCTGGCCTATCCGGCCGGTAAAATGATGCGATTCAAGATCCGCGTGCTGGTCGGTGATCGCGTCACGATGGAAGTTTCTCCGTACGATTTCAGCAAGGGCCGCATCACTTACCGCCACAAGAATTTCGAACCGAGCAATCCAACGCCGTAACGCGGTCGGGAGCGCTTATTGCACCCGCCGGCGCGCCATGGACGAGGGCGAACGCCGGGAATTACTGGGCAAACGCATATCCGAGCTGTCGCTGGCGTTGCGGGGCACTCCGGTCGAAAAGCTGGTTGACCAGCTTTACGACGAGCTGCGCGCCCAGGCCATCGGGTTTCTGCCGCCTGTTTACCTGAGCGATGAGTGGGGTTGTCCCGACTCGACGCCGCTGATCGCGGTTCCGTTCTACCTGGCGGATGAGCGGCTCATGCGCATCGAAGAGGAGCGCGCGGCCGGTGTCGAAACCGAAGCGGACTCCATGCGATACCTCCGCCACGAAGCCGGGCACGCCATCAACTACGCGTACCGCCTGTACGATCGGCCGGAGTGGCATAAAATCTTCGGGCCGTACTCGCGGCCCTATCGCGAGCGGTACCACGCCGATCCGTTCTCCCGCGATCACGTACGACACATCCTCGGCTGGTACGCACAAAAACATCCGGACGAAGATTTTGCCGAGACCTTTGCGGTCTGGCTGACACCCGGCCTGGACTGGCGGGCCACCTATCATGGCTGGCCGGTACTGCGCAAGCTCGAGTACGTCGATGCACTCATGCGTGAAATTGGCGCAGAGCCGCCGATCGTCAGCAGTGAAGTCACGCCCGACGACCTGCCCGTCGATGTGATGCACTACACGGTCGAAGAGCATTACCGCGAGCTCGAGCAAAAGCTGCCGATCGAGGACCAGCGGTTCTTCGATGGCGACCTGCAAACCATCTTTGCCGCGGATGGCGATAGCGGCTCGGCCGGTGATTTCATTCGAACGCATCGTCGTGAGCTGGTTGGACGTATTGGCTACTGGAGCGGAGAAGGATCCAGCATTGTCGGGGCCTTCATCGATTTTCTCGCGCATCGTGTGAGTGAGCTGCAGCTTGCCGTTCGCGGCCGGGAAGCTTCCACGCTGATCGAGCTGACCGCATTCGGAACCGCCGTCATGATGAACTACCGGTACACGGACACGATCGGTGCCCGCAGCGAAGACACGCTGTGAAGATTGTGGTGCTGCACGGCGTGGATGCGCTGGAACCGCCGGCCGACCCGGTCATGGACCAGGTGGCGACCGCATTACGGCACGCCGGGCACGACGCCGTGACAATGTCGGTAAGCGGCCGCATTGAGCCACTGGTGCGCGACCTCGCGTTGGCCGAACCGGATCTCGTGTTCAATCTCACGGAGTCGTTCCGCGACGTCAGCTCGATGGATTCGAACCTGGCTGCGCTGCTCAACCTGCTCGGCCTGCGATACACAGGATCCAGCCCTTCCGGCCTGTTTCTGGCCGGCGACAAGAGCCTGACCAAGAAAGTGCTCAGCTTCCACAAGATCCCGACACCGCTGTTTGCTTCGCTGTATCGAGGTGCGCTCGATCACGCCGGCGATTTGACGTTTCCGGTGATTGTGAAACCGCCGCAGGAGGACGCCTCGATCGGCATTAACGAAAGCTCCGTGGTCGAAGACCTGCCCAGCCTGCTGCACAAGATCGATGAGCTGCACAACGCCTACCGGGCGCCGATCCTGGTCGAAGAATTCATTCCGGGCCGCGAGTTCTACGTGGGCGTACTCGGCAACGCGCATCCACAGGCACTGCCCATCATCGAGCTGAGCTTCGATGACAACCCCGCCAATCCGCACCGCATCGCCAGCTTCGATGTGAAATGGGATGAATCGCGCGACCAGGAGACCCGGTCGATCTTCCCGGAAGATCTCAGCGAAGAGCTGATCCAGAAGATGCAGAAAATCGCAGTCGATGCATTCAATGCGCTGCGGCTGCGCGATTACGCCCGCATCGATCTGCGGCTCAACGAGCAGGGCGAGGCTTTCGTGATCGAAGTGAATCCGAACTGCTATCTCGAGAAGAGCGGAGAATTCGCGCGCGCCTCGGAGAAGGCAGGCATCAGATACCAGACAATGATCGAACGCATTGCGGAGCTGGCTTCCGCACGGTACGCCCGCTAGTTCACCACAAAGAACACAGCGGCACCGATTCTCGTCCAACAAATTCAAATTCAATTTCGAATTCAAATTTCGAATTAGCAGATTGAAACGCGTCGCTCTCGTCGTGAATCGCGTTCGACGCACGTCCAAGTAGTTTCGGTTGGAGTAACCCGGGCGGGCTGGGAATCGCCCAGTGGCCCGGTGTGCCCTGGGGTATGAGATCGAGGTAGCTGGAAATGGGTGGTAGCGTATAGATTGCCGGCGTGCGGACTCCGCACATCTTCCTATATAACCGAACTTGCCGGTCGGCCGCTGTCCTGGCCGCGAGGAGAGCTTCCTGTGAATTCCATCGTAAAGAGGCGACGGGTTCGTCATTCATTTGCGCGCGTTGCGCTGGCCGTACTGTTCGGTGCGGCCATCGGCCAGTCGCCGGCGTTGGCGCAGAGCAAGAAGGTGCTCACCATCGAGGATTACGCGCGCTGGCGGAGCATTGAAGGCAGCCGAATCTCGGGTGATGGCAAGTGGGTCGTGTACGAGGTTCGGCACACCAGCGTTGCCGAGGCGAAGCCGACGTTGCATCTGCTGGAGCTCGACTCCAACCGCGATACCGAGACTGCCAACGGGACGGGGGCGGTCTTCTCGGACGACTCGCGCTGGCTGGCCTACAGCATCGAGCCAGCATCGACCGGTCCGCGCATCGCGGCGTCGATGTGGTACTGCACGACCTGGCCAACCGCACCGATCAACTGCTGGGCAGTGTCAACGAAGCCGCCTTCAACAAGAACGGCGATCTGCTGGCTTACACGGTTGACGCTGCGGCGAAAGATGCGAACGGACTGTTTCTCATCGACCTCAAGAACGGCAGAGTGCAGCCGATCGACAATGACGCACGCAACTACAGTCGATTGACCTGGAACGACAGCGGTACGGCGCTGGCGGCGCTGAAAGGGCGTGAAGCCAGCGGGCAGCGTGAACGCGAGAACATATTGATCGCCTTCCCCGATGTGCGCGCAGCCGTGAACCAGGGCGGCGCTCGCACGGTGGTAAAGCTCGATCCGGCATCAGTCGCATCGTTTCCAAAGGATTGGGTAGTCAGCGAGCGCGCCACGCTGTCGTGGTCTGATGACAACCAGCGCGTGTTCTTCGGCATCAAGCCGCAGAGGCCCGCCCCCGATACTGCAGCATTGCGGCGTGGCGCCGAATACGTGGCCGATGTCGATGTATGGCATACTGGTGACCCACGCATCCAGTCCGTCCAGATCTCACGCGCGGAAGCAGATCGCAATTTCACGTTCACCCAGGCATTCGATGTCACCGCGAGCCGCTTCATTCCGCTGGCCGATTCGACCATGCGCGACCTGGAGATCGGACCGGATGGCCGGTGGGCAGTGGGCCGCGATGCGCGGAAGTTCGTATCCGATTACGAGAGGGCACGCGCCGACCTGTATCGGGTCAACACGGCGACCGGTGAACGAACCTTGATGCTCAATGCGCAGATGGTGAACACATCCACGGGCAGTCACGTTTTCGGAATCTCTGCCGATGGCCGGTACTTCCTGTACTGGCTCGATCACCAGGTTCATGCGTACGACCTGGATGCGGGCACCACGCGCATGGTCACGCGCGGCAGTCGGGTCAGCTTCGTCGACCTCGAGTTCGATCATCCGGGCCCCAAGCCGGCGTATGGCATCGCAGGCTATTCGAAAGATGGGAAGTCCGTGATCCTCGCGCATCGCTACGACCTGTGGCAGTTCTCACTGGACGGTTCGACGCCTCCGCAGAACCTCACCAAGGGGACTGGCACCAGGAACGACACCCGATTCACCTACGTGCGGACCGAGCCGGCTGAAGGTGGTGGCGGTCGGGGTGGACGTGGTGGCGGCGCAGCACCCACGATCGATTTGTCGAAGCCGGTTCTGCTGTCGGCCTACGGGCAATGGACCAAGAAGTCGGGTTTCTACGAGCTGCGCGACGGCCGGATGAATGAACTGGTCTACGAGGACGCATCCTTCTCGACGCCTTCGAAGGCGGCCAAGGCCGACAAGTTCCTCTTCACGCGGCAGAGCTTCATCGAGTTTCCGGACCTCAGAGTCTCCGGTCCGGCATTCAAGGACGCCAGGAAGATCACCGATGCCAAACCGCAGCAGTCCGAATATGCGTGGGGCCGTCGCATTCTGTTCGATTTCAAGAACAAGAAGGGCGTGAGGCTGCAGGGCATCCTGGCCATTCCTGATGATTACAAGCCGGGTGAGAAGCGGCCGATGCTGGTCAACTTCTACGAAAAGAACTCACAGAACATGCATCGTCACCTCGCGCCTTCCTATCTGGGCAGCATGGGCTCGCTGCCGATGGAAGCGGTGAGCAAGGGGTACCTGATCATGCAGCCGGACATCCACTTCAACACCGGCGCATCACACAGTGACATGCTGGAGTGCATCGAGGCGGCGGTCAGGAAAGTCATCGAGATGGGTTACGCCGATCCCAAGCGCATCGGCATCAATGGTCACAGTTACAGCGGCCAGGGCGTCGCGTTCGTGGGTACGCGCTCACGCATGTTTGCCGCGGTTGGGATGGGTGCGGGTGTGACCGACCTGACATCGGACTTCAGCCACAACTGGGGCTGGTCCTATCAGATCGGCGGGACCGGCGCGAACGGGTTCGACTACTACATCTACAACCAGGGTCGCCACGGCACGAACCCGTGGGACGATCCCGAACTCTACCGCTTCGAGTCGGCGCGCACACATGTCCGCGCGGTGACGGCTCCGTTCCTGATCATGCACGGCACCGCGGACCCGACCGTGGCGTTCCAGGAAGGCCTCGGCTTCTACAACGCACTCCGCTTCAACAACAAGAACGCGATCCTGCTCGCGTACCCGGGTGAAGGTCACGGCCTGCGCGGCCTGGCCAATCGCCGTGACCTGACGATTCGCTACATGCAGTTCTTCGATCACTACCTGCGCGGCGAGCCAGCTCCGCGCTGGATGACCGAGGGCGTACCCTTCCTGGATAAAGACTTTCGGCGCGACGCCGCCAAAGAACTGGTTGCGCCACGGGCAACCAGTACCACGAGTGGCAAGAGGTAGAACGGATTAACGGATTAGCAAACGAGCACGAGCACGACCACGAAGCGACCAGGCAATGTCGGTGTGAGAGGAGAACAAGGATATAGTCGAAACTCA
>JBBDWZ010000210.1:0-17806 GCA_040902615.1 Gemmatimonadota bacterium
GGAACATCTCGGTTTGGCGGCGTCGCTTCGGGCGGCCGTGGTTCCACGGTTCCGCGCAACTGCACGTGAGAGCGAAACGCACTCGTTTGGTGCGGCTCAGCTTCATGGCGGTACGGTTCTATGCCTGGCCAATGCGCGCGGAATTGTGCTCCATATTTCGCCGAACGCGAAAAAGGTTCTCGGTGATGCGTGCGAACGCGCGGCCGAATTCGGGCTGACTCTCGGCGCGCTGTTCCAGCCCGATGATCCGACTGATGTCGACCAGTTGATCGAACGCTACATCCGCACCCCACCCGGTGAAGACTTCAGCACGGATCTGCTCACCCGGGGGGCAACCGGCGGCGCCCGCTGGCTCGAGATCCATTGTCGCAACCTGCAGCATGAGAACGCCGTTGCCGGCTATTTGCTGGAGATTCGCGATGTCAGCGCGCGGCATGTCGATGATCAGCAACGCGCATTGATGAGCGCTGGATTGGAGTATCTGGCCGAGAGCGTAATCGTAACCAATCTGGCCGGTACCATTAAGTACGTGAATCGGGCTTTCGAGCAGCAGACCGGCTATCCTGCGAGTGAGGCGATCGGCCACACACCGGCGCTGCTGAAATCAGGACGTCATCTTCCGGAGTTCTTCGAGCGGCTATGGCGAACGATTTCAGAGGCGCATAGCTGGCGCGGTGAGCTGTGCAATCGTCACAAAAACGGCGCGCTCTATTACGAGGACGTCTTGATCACGCCGATCTGCGATGCGCAGGGAGTGATCAGCCATTTCGTTTCATGCAGTCGCGACATCACCGATCAGAAACGCACGGAATCGCAGGTCGAAGAACGCGCCTATTATGATGCACTGACCGGTGCCGCCAGCGCGCGACTGATCAAGGAGCGCGCCCGCCCGATCCTCGCGCTGGCGCGCCGGCATGGTCATACGGCGGCATTGCTGCACGTTGAGATCGATGGGCTCGAAACCATCAGTGAAACCCATGGCGACGTGGTCGCCGACGAAGTGCTCCGACGGGTGGCCGAGCGCCTGCGCCAGAGTCTGCGTGAGAGCGACATCTTGGCCCGATTCAGCCCGGATGAGTTCCTGGTGTTGCTCAGCGAAGTTGCGGAGGAGGATTCCACGGCGCGCGTAGTTCGTCGTTTGCGCGACAGTGTGTGCAAGCAGTTCACCATCCAGGAGCACACCGTGAGTGTCCGTGCAACCATCGGCGTGGCGTTGTATCCACAGGATGCGACTACCTATGACGAGCTGACCGAGTACGCCCACCTCGCGCTCGCACGCGCCCGAACTGCACACCACGGCGTCGAGTTCTACCGCCGCGGACTGACCGACCTCACCAATGAGCGGCTCACGCTGGAAGACGACCTGCGGTGGGCCTGGGAACGCAAGCAGTTTGTTCTGCACTACCAGCCGATCGTTGATCTCACTTCAGGGGATATGATCGGTGCGGAAGCGCTGGCGCGTGGTCACATGATTGGGGTCGAAGCATTGGCTCGCTGGCCACACCTCGAGCGTGGCATTATCGAGCCGGCGCAGTTCATACCACTGGCCGAGCGGACCGGTCGGATTGTCGCGTTGGATCGCTGGGCGATCGCGACCGCCGCCCGGCAAGCTGCGGCCTGGTCGGCCAAGGGCTGGTCCGGCTGGGTCTCGGTCAACCTTTCGGCTCGCTCACTGCACGATTCCGACCTGGCTGGTTATCTGTTGAGCTGTATGCGACAGTATGAGATCGAGCCGGGCAGGATCGTGCTCGAAATCACTGAGAGCGCGGCCATGCGCGACGTCGAAGTTACTGCCCGCATTCTGCACCAGCTCAAGGATGCAGGTGTTCTGATAGCGCTCGATGACTTCGGCATGGGCCACTCATCGCTGGCGCACCTGAAGTACTTCCCGGTCGACATCCTCAAGCTGGATCAGAGCTTCGTGCGCGATATCGGGGTTGATCCGAAGTTCGAGCAGTTGATCGACGTGATCATCACGCTCGCGCATCGCATCGGCGCGCGCATTGTTGCTGAAGGAGTGGAAACGGAACCGCAGTTGAACTGGCTGCGTGCGGCGGGCTGTGATTACGTGCAGGGCTATTTGATCGGACGGCCGGGACCGTCGGTTGGCATACGGCCGCTGGAACGGCTCAGTTCGTAACGGTCTTTTTCTTTGCCGCGGCGCGCTCGGCTTCCTTCCGTTTCCGAATCTCCTTCACCCGGTCTTGAAAGCCGTCCTTTATCTCTGCGCGACTTGCCTGCGTCTCGATCTCGGCCCAGCCGCGCGTCCGCGCGTTGATTTCATCGCGGCGTCCTGGCGGTGTCGCAATTGCCAGCGGAATCGGCAGTGCAACGCCGGCCACGTAAATCTTGCCGTCGCGTGCACCCCACAACCGCCCTTCACTGTCAGTCCTGGTCCAATCCCGCGCGCGGCTTGCCGCGATTTGTTCCGCCATGATCGAATCGTTGTAAGCAGCGATACTGGCAGCCAGGCGGTCTCGTGAGGTTTCGACTCCAGTGACCAGCGCACCGGGACTCAGCGGGCTGACCAGGCGCGTATCAATCGGCGGCGCATTCAAACGCTCGAGCAACGTCCTGGTTGCACCCACGCCCGGGACGATGCCGGAGGGGACCGCGGGAGCGCCGGCGCCGGGGGTTGGCACGACTGCCGGATCTGGCGGCCCCGGCGTTACGATCGGGGCAACCGGCTCGCGTTCCCTTGGAATTTCGGTTTGGCGCGGCTGCTCCGGCTCGGGTGCTGGTTCCGCCGGTGCCGGCTCGGGCGTCTTGACCACGACCGGCGTTTCTTCGAGAACCACGGGAAGAAACAGGAGCTCCGCTCGTTCGAGCATGCGCTCGCCCATCTCGCTGGTGAAGAACAGGAACAGAAGCGGGATGTGGAGGAGGCCTGCGATCAGGCCGGGACCCAGCTTGCGCTGTTTTGGCGGCTTGGATGCGAACAGGTTGGAAAAAAGGGCCTGATTCTGCGCACCTCCAGGTTGGGCGGGTCTCGCGCCCGACGCCTCTCCCGGTGGTTTTGGCGCAGAATCATTCATATCAGCTTCTAACCCGCCCGTAGAGGGCGGTTCCTGTGTCAAAGAAGACGGCCGAGCCGTTGGGCTGCCTCACGCAGCCGCTCCGGCGTCTGGGTCAGTGCGACCCGGAAAAAACCTTCGCCTCCTGCTCCCATTGCTGCTCCAGGCATGATGACAACGCCTAGCTCGAGCAATGCGCGACGGGCGAACGCCTCAGAGCCGATTTTCCCTGGCACCCGTACCCAAAGATACATCGTCGCCTGCGGGACATCCGCATCAAAGCCGGATTCACGCAATCCGTCAGCCATGGCATCCCGTCGTTTCCGGAATGCTTCGACGTTTCCCGGAACCCAATTCTCATGACTCTCGAGCGCAGCCACCGCTGCCGACTGAACGACCAGAAATTGACCGGTATCGACAAACGATTTTACTCTCGACAGAGCGCTGATCGCTTCCGCACCGCCCGCGGCCCAGCCAATACGCCAGCCCGTCATGTTGTAGGTCTTCGAAAACGAGTGGAACTCGACCGCGATATCCTTGGCACCATCCAGCTCGAGAATGCTGGGCGGACGATACGCGTCGAATGCGATCTCGCTGTATGCGTTGTCGTAAACGAGGAGAATGCCGTTCTCACGGCAGAAATCGAGTGCGTGCTCCAGATACTCGCGGGGCGCGATTGCCGCCGTCGGGTTGTTCGGATAATTGAGATAGAGAATCTTCGATCGGCGAACCACATCCCGCGGCAGGTCCTCGAGCGGAATCAGGAAACCGTTTTCCGGGCGCAGTGCCACCGGGTATCCCTGACCACCGGCCAGCAAGGTACCGCCTATGTATGGCTGATAACCGGGATCCGGCAGGATTGTCATGTCACCGGGACCGACGTAGCAGAACGCGATGTGCGCGATGCCCTCCTTCGATCCAACCAGTGGCAGGATCTCCTTGTACGGATCGAGCTCGACGCCAAATCGCTTCTGCATCCAGGTCGAGACTGCTTCGCGATATGCGGGCAAGCCGAGTTGAAACGCATAACGACCGAGTGCCGGATTGGCTGCCCCGCGCGCGAGGGCTTCGGTTACCGCGGGTGGCGGGGACAGATCTGCGTCGCCCGCACCGAGGTCGATCACATCGACGCCTTTAGCAATCAGCTCGCGCTTGAGTTGCGGCACATCCGCGAGGGGATAGCTCGGGAAGGTGCGGAATCGTTCGGCCAATTGAAGCTGCCGAATCACCGTCTCACTCATCCTGCGGTCACACTCTCGAAGCCAATGACTGGGTTGCTCACCTTGCTGTGTCCAACCAATTCGACGTCGACTACATCACCAGCACTCAGCGGCCCAATTCCTTCCGGAGTTCCGGTCGCAATCAAGTCGCCTGGTTCCAAGGTCATCACTCTGCTGATGAAGGCGATCAGTGTAGGTATGCCGAACGCCATATCGGTTGCCCGTCCATGCTGACGCTCTGCCCCGTTAACCCGGCAAACCACTTCGAGGCTACGCCAGTCTGTGCTGGCGGGCACCAGGTCCGTGCCAACCGGACAGAAGGTGTCGAACCCCTTCGCCCGGGTGAACTGCACGTCCATCTTCTGGAGATCGCGCGCGGTCACATCGTTGATCGGCAAGTAACCGGCAATCACCTTCGCCGCCTCATCCTCAGACACGTGACGCGCGCGTTTCCCGATCAGGATGCCAATCTCGCCCTCGTGGTCCACCCGGTTCGAATCCGGTGGCAGTACGATCGCATCGCCATTCTCTATGATCGCGGATGGCGGCTTCAGAAAGATCAACGGCCGCTCGGGCACATCATTGCCCAGCTCGCGGGCGTGCCCAAGGTAATTGCGTCCTACGCAGACGATTTTGCTCGGTTTGTATTTCCTGCTCATGATGAGTGAAACTAGTCAGTTCTGTGCCAGGTGCGAAAGTTCGTAAAATGTGACCGCGGTCCAGCCGCCCTCGTCACCGGTGACTGGCCTGTTAGAGTAGGCGATTCCCAAAGCGTACTCAGAAGGTCGAAAGCTGGCCGAAATACTTGTCTATCCTGACGACGCAATGTCAATTAATCTCCGACCCCCAACTCTAATGGGAGGCTAATACGACCGCTAAAGAGCCCGCAAGTTATGGATGTTGATGCCCAAAAAGATGTGCGGTTTGAGTGCAGCTCACCTTATTCCGCCTTTGATTGAAGGAGCCAGCGATGCGAAACCGCATTCTTGGCGTTTCGCCAACGCGCGCTTCGCAGCTCGCATTTCTCGTTGCCGCGTTGGCCATTCTTGTCGCCCATGTCGGCGCCCAACAGAAAACCGTCGTCCGTGGCCCTCCGACGTGTTCTCAATGCCAGATCCGCCTTGACCATTCAGTTACGCTTGACGGCAACCGAAGCAGTGAGGTAGGCGAGCCGCTCACGCTGGCACGGATGAGCGATGGACGGCTCCTTCTGAACACAATGGCGGGTAAGCCGTGGATCGCGGTCTTTGACAGTACCGGCAAACACATCCGAACAATCGGCAGGCGAGGCGGCGGACCCGGCGAGTTTTTGACGATTGGGAGATTCAGGGTAACCGGCAAGGACACGCTTCGCATTTTTGATATCGGAGCCCACCGCATGACCGTCCTTACGTCGAGTTTTGCGCTGGTGCAAACGCTGCCGGTGGACATCATGCAGACAGGGGATTTGGAAGTACTTGCAGACGGGAGAATCGTGGCGGCGCAGAATATTTCTAACGTCACGAGTGCCGGCCTGCCGCTGCACATCATTGGCAAAGACGGGAAGAGTGAGCGGTCATTCGGTGCTGAGAACCCGGAATACGGGCGCGAGGATGCTCACCTGTTGTGGCGCTGGATCGCTCCGGCTGGAAATGACCGGGTGTGGGCAGCACCCGTGACAGAGTACGTGCTGGAGCTCTGGGCGTTCTCCGGGCAGAAGATCCGTGAACTCGAGAGAAATGTCTCATGGTTCAAACCGCATAAGCAATTCGGCTTCAATCGTGACAATCCAAACGCGCCTCCCAATCCGGGCATCATGGATCTCCGGATGGACTCCACCGGCAAGCTCTGGGTCATAGTACACGTCGCCGATGAAAAGTGGACCTCCGGGTTGGGAAACGTCCGAGGACTCTACAATCGACAGGTGCGAGGAATCACAGAGGCAAACAATTATTGGGATTCAATAATAGAAGTAATCGACCCGGTTGCTGGGACACTGGTGGCATCGCAACGATTTGATCAGGTACTGCGATGGATCAGCGAGAGTGCTTATGCGAGCGCATACCGGCAGGATGCTACGGGCGTACCGTTCATTGATGTCTTCCGCGTATCCCTCACAACCAACCCCAGGAGGTAGCCATTGCAAGTTTTCCGACTCGCCGTAACCGGGTTTTTCTAGCCGCTGTTGCAGCGTTCCTCGCTGTCTCTGCACCGGCCGCCGTGGAGGCACAATCCTGCAATAAATGCGATCAATGCGAGCCCAGCAGGGCGCGCGGCATCCCAGCTCCTGATCCGGATATCCTGGAGTTGGACCCTAACTGCGCCTCTGGGATTTGCAGCCAGGCCATTCCATGCCAATCGGGAGATCTCGCTGCCGCAACACAACTGGAGAAACTCGTCCACGCGAAGGATATCAGGGGTTGCCTGCGTTTTTAGGGACTGCGAAGAGCCATGTCGAATTCGTTCCCGCCAGGAACGCCATTGCAATTCACGGCTGCGCGCAGCCAGGCTCACGCACGAAGCGGACATGCTCATGCAATCGTCATTGCTGGCAGCCGCGGCAAAGATTGAGATCGTGAAGCGGTTCGATCCGGCGCGGGCAACACTCGGCGCGGCTTACTGACAAGGGCAGAGGCACCGTCAACGGACTAGAGAGGAAAGAGTAGAGAGGAAAGAGTAAAAGAGGAATTGGTGATCCACAGGCACCCACGATTTGTCGGGAGACGCCAATTCCTCTCTACTAGATGAGCAGGCTGATTGTATTGTAGTTCCTCACGCGGGGCGCAGTTTAACAAGGTGCCAGGGTCTCAGGCCAGTGCAACCGCGCGCCCGATGCCATAGAACTGGCCCAGTTCCAACCGGAGATCGGACCAGTTGCCCGTGCGTATCGGCGCGGGTGGCAGTGAATCGAGGAAAAAACGGCCGTACGCCTTTTCCAAAACGCGCCGGTCGAGGAGCACGACGGCACCCCGATCCGTGCGCGTGCGGATTAGCCGGCCGAAGCCCTGCTTGAGCCGTAACGCGGCGTGCGGCAGCACATACTGCATGAAGCTGTTTCCGCCATTGCGCTCAATCGCCTCGATCCGCGCCGCGGTCAACGGCTCGGTGGGCACTTTAAAGGGGAGCTTGGCGATCACAATGCCTCGAAGCGGATCACCCGGAACGTCGACTCCTTCCCAGAACGAACTCACCCCGAGGAGCACACCACTGCCGCTGCCGACAAACGCTTCCAGCAGGCGCGTTCGCGCCGCCTCCCCCTGCACGAACAGTGGCCACCGGTTCTGCACGCCGCGCCGGCGCAGCTCCGATGCAACGTTGCGGAGAGACCGGTATGACGTGAACAACACGAACACGCCCCCGGCTGTCGTTGCCGCCATCTCAGCTACTACGTCAGCGGTCGCCCGATCGAACGCCGCATTCTCACCCGCACCCGGAACGGGCAGATCGGTCGGGACGACAATCATGGCCTGGCTCTCGTAGTCGAATGGCGACGCGTGGGTTTCCTCGCGGATGCGAACACCGCTGGCCAGGCCCAGCCGGCGCCGTATGAAACCGAAGCCTTCTCGCGTCGCCAGAGTTGCAGAAGTCAGCACCGCCGAATCCACACGGTCGAACAACGCGTCGCGCATGACTTCCGACAGGTCGACCGGTGCCGCCCGGATCAGCACATTGGCATCGCCGCCGATCTGGGACCGGCGCTCCAGCCAGCGGACCAGCCCCGCATCGTCGGCTGGTGTAAACGCGATCCGGAGTGCCTCCACTGCGCCGATCAGCCGATTCAACGCGCCGTTCAGCTCGACCAGTTGTTCATTCAGAAGTTGGGTCCAGCGGCGATCCACGAGCACGGTTTCACGGAGCCGATCGATGCCTTTTATCAGCGTGTCGAGGAGCACGAGCACATTGCCATGAATGGTGTCGAGCCCATTGATCCAGGGTTCGGAAGCGGTAAAGGACTCCGTGATGCGGAGGACCCCATCTTCCGCATTGACAAGCATTTGGTCCAGGTAAGCGAAGAGCTCGGCTGAACGATCCCGAGAGCGCTCGATGAGCGGGATCAACTCATCGCCGATCTGGCGCAAGGCCTCGATCTGCAGGAAGTCAGGTTCCGCTGAGCGCAGCTTGGATTCGAACGCCGTGAGCAGTCCTTTGCCTCTTCTTTCCAATCGGCCCAATACACGCATCAAGCTTCGCCGCGACACGCTCGCACCCAAATGCTCGGTCGCGGCATCCTCGATGTTGTGGGCCTCATCGAGGACTACACGGCGATACGGAGGGAGCACAACCGGCGCCGTGTAATTCCCCTGGGTTTTCCGAACCGCCAGGTCACTGAACAGCAGGTGATGGTTTGCCACCAGGACATCGGCCAGGCTGGCCTCACGGCGCGACCTCTGGTAGAAGCACTGCTCGAAATGCGGGCACTTGGCCCGCAAGCAGACGTCTGAGTCGCTTAGAACTTCATCCCATACTTCGGGCGGGGGCGTGAACGGCAGGTCCTGCAGCGACCCGTCAGTCGTAGACTGCAGCCATTCCAGAATGCCGGACAGCGCGCGCCGCTGCGGGTCGTCGAACAGAACGGTCTGGCCCTGGGCCGCCAGCTTTGCGCGCCGGATCGACACGTAGTTGTGTCGGCCCTTCACCAGCGCGAACCGGAAGGCGTCGCCGACCAACACCCGCGCCAGCAGCGGCAGGTCCTTCCTTACCAGCTGCTCCTGCAAATTTATGGTGTTGGTCGAGATAACGGTGCGCTCACCGTTCTTGACCGCCCAGCGAATTGCCGGAATCAGGTAGGCTACCGACTTGCCGGTGCCAGTACCGGCTTCAGCCAGGACTACGCCGCCCTCATTGTAGGCCTGCGCTACCGATCGCAGCATTTCTCGCTGGCTCGGCCGGTCCTCGAACGCCCCATGCCAGCGCTCCATCGGGCCACCGGGCGCCAGAACCCCTTCGATTTCGTCGAGATCGAGTGGCTTCGCCTCACGCTGCAGGGGCGGCTCGACCACCACGTACAATTCACCCGCGTCATTGTCTGTGATGGCAAAGCCCACACTCCGCTGGTAGAGCTCGTGCGCTATACGGAAATCAGCTTCTGAGGGATCGAGCATGCCGGTGGGGTGATTGTGGATCGCCACGGATCCGGCTGGCGCATCCCTGAGCGCAGCCAGCACCGCACGCGCGTTCCCGCGGGCAACTACGGAGGGGTGATCGACGCAGCCCTCATCGGAAACCAGCGCGACAAAGCAGACCTCGTTGCCGCGCGCCCGCCCGATCTCCGCACGGATGAATTCGGCAGCCTGGGATGTCAGCGTAAGTGTGCGCGGCATGATGCGAAGATAAACCGAAAAGGAGCGACGAGCGAGGAGCATGGAGCGATGAGCGAGGAGCGACGAGCGACGAGCCACTGCGCAAGCGGGCCCGCCCTGGTCAGATCACTGTGACTATGCGCCGAACTGCGCGTAGTCAGAGTGATTTCACCAAGGCGGACCCGTTGAAGCTGTCACTCGTCGCTCGTCGCTCGCCCCTCATAGCTTTTCAGTCGCTCTCAATCCGTCTTGAGTGTCTTCTTCTTGGCCGCTGGGAAGAGCACGTTGTTCAAAATCAGTCGATAGCCCGCCGAATGGGGGTGCAGATTGAGATCGGTCGGCTCATCACCGATCTGATGTTGTGGATCCTCCGGGTCGTGTCCGCCGAGGAATGTCCAAGTGCCCTGACCGAACGTGCCGTGCACGTATTTGGTCCAGGCGGCGCCGTCTTCCTCACCCAGAACGATCACACCGGGCTTGAGGCGATCTCTACGGAAGGACGTCGTAAGACCGTAGAAGTCCGGGAGCACGCTCTCGTGATTCTGCACGAGCATCGACGGCACTGGATCGAACTTGGGGCTGAACTCGAAGAGCGTGAAGCTTCCCAGCGGCTGCTTCCAGGATGTGTTGACCTGGTGCCCGTCGATGTCGCTGAACGCGTTGACGCCGGGATTGGTTTGAACTTCGGCGTTGAGGAACGCCATCGTGCGATCCCATTTCATCTTTCGACTGGCATCCGGATCCACCGGCGATCCATCGGCGAACGGAGCGGAAATGTCGACGTTGACTGCACCGATGGCCAGTTCGAGGGTTTCGGTGGCGGCGCACATCGCAAACAGGAAACCGCCTTCCGCGACGTAGCGGCGAATGGACTCTGCAACGGATTTTTTCAGCGATGCGACGTTGGCATGGCCATTTTCCTTGGCTACCGTTTCGTTGCGGTTCACTTCCTCCTGCAGCCAGGCGCTGCCGGCGTAACTGTTGTAGAACTTCGAGTATTGGCCGGTGAAGTCTTCGTGGTGCAGGTGAAGCCAGTCGAAGTCCTTGAGGCGGCCCTGCAGGACTTCCGGATCCCAGATCTTGCTGTACGGAATATCTGCGTAAGTCATGGCCAGCGTGACGGCATCATCCCATGGATGGGCGGGAGCGCAGCCGCTGGGCGTGCACAGGGTGCTGGGTGAGTAAACGGCAATCTTGGGCGCCTTCTCGAGAATGACGCTCTCCATGTTCGCGTCTTCCATCTGGGAGCGAATCTGGGCCACTTGATTGGCATTTTGCGGCTCGAAGTTGACTCCGCGCAGTGCGGCTTCCCGGCGCACATCCGGACGGTCAGGAAGCAGGAACGAGCCGTTCCGGTAATTGAGCAGCCACTCCGCAGTCTGCTTCTTCTCGAGCACCAGGTAAGTGAGCCCGTAAGCTTTCAGGTGATTTGCCTGCTTTGCGTCCATCGGCACAAGCAGGAATTGCCCGTGAACGGCGGGGGCGCCGAGCAACGTTACGGCCAATGCGAAGGTGATGCTGCGTTTCATCGAACTGCTCCTTCAAGAAGCTGCCGCGGGCATACCGAGCCCAGTAATTACGATCTCGGAACCCGTCCTTGCATGCGATCGAGTTCCTGCCTGGCCTGCGGAACGAGTGCGCTCCGCGGATGGTCGAGGATCAGGCGCTCCAGATGTTCGCGCGCCTCAGCCGCCGTCTCGTTCCGAATCGACAGCGCACGGGCAAGCGCCAAAAGCGCGGCCGGTGCTTCCGGCGCCTTCGGGTAATCAGTAATGATCAAACGCCGTGCCTTCTCGGCTTCCGGCTCCAGGTGACTGCGGTCGGCGATAGACGCTGCCAGCTCGAATATGGCTGCCGGCTCGCTGCCGGGCAGTGAGCGGCCCTGGTTCATTAGCAGCGCCACTGCCTCACCCGTGGCACCCGCGCCCGCGCGGGCCAAGGCCTGTCCCATCAGTTCCCCGCCCCGTTCGGAGACCCGTCCGAGCATCGCCGATAGCTTGATCGCTTCAGTTGCCTCTGCGCCACGCAGGCCGGGCGCGGCAGCCAGCAACTCGGTTTTTGCGGCCGCTATGTCACTGCGTCGCAGCGCAATCCGGCTGCGGGCAAGTCCTGAGCGCGGCCCACTCACACCCTTCAACACCTGAGCGGCGCGCTCGAGGTCGTTGCGTTCCAGGAGCGCATTCCCCACCGCCGCCGACACCGCATCCAACTCCGGCGCTTCGGGATAATCGCGACGGAAGCTCTGCAGCTCTTTTTCTGCTTCGTCCAGTTTGCCTTCACGGGCCGTAAGCTGCACGCGCAATGCGTAGGCCTGCCGGCGCTCTGGTGATCCGGGCGCATACGACGTTTCCAGCGCGCGATAGCTCTCGGCTGCGCGCGCGGTATCGCCCATGGCCAGGGCAAGCTCAGCCAGTCGGCCGCGCAGCGCGAGAAGCTGGTCGCCAGCCGCACCGAAGCGGATCAGCTCACTGTACGCCCAGTACGCAACCTTGGGCAGTTGTGCACCGTCCGCGCGGCGCGCAATCTCGACCAGGAACGAGTGACGCTCCAGCGCGACCAGACTGGCCGCGGTTGCACGCCCGATTTCTTCGGCCCGATCGGACAAGCCGGCGTCTATGGCCAGTTGTGCTGCGGCACGTTTGCGCGCCGTCGACGTTGGCGTGCGCAGCAACGCATCGATCAAGCGCGGCAGGATCTGCGCTCCACCGTCACTCAGGGCCGACAACCTGCGCTGCACCAGAAGAAAGCCGCGCGCATCGGGTCCGATCGCGCGGTCCCACTCACGGACTGCGCGCCCGTATTCCTCCATGTCCGCGTAAATGTCGCCGAGATCGAGGGCCAGAGCATCATCGCGCCCGATCCGGCCACGTCCGACTTCCAGGTACTGCACCGCGCGCGCGAAGTCGCCGCGCGCCTCCCATACTCGGGCGATTTCGCGGTACGGCGTTTCGAGTTTGGGCGTCGCCTTGATCCAGGCTTCGCCTACTTTTTTCAGCTCTTCGACCTCATTCAGCGATGCAAACGCCCGCACCAGGATCTGGTGGCCAATGGAAGATTCCGGATCGGCCTTGAGCAGCTGCTCGACCACGGGCACAATGTCGCGCAGCCGATTCTGGACCTTGAGCACGCGCTCCAATGAAAGCACGGCCGGCAGCGACGTCGGGTTCCTGGCCAGGATGCCGCGCAGGATGTTTTCCGCGCCGCGCTGATCGCCTGCCGTTTCTCGCGTCACTGCATCGCGCAGCATCTGCACTTCGCTGACCGCCTGAATCATCTGAGGCGACTGCTGCGCGCTCAGGCTGCCTGCCAGCAGCACGAGCGGCAGTGTGAGTGCGGTTACCTTCACTTCTTCTCCTGCTTGGGGGCAGGTGCGGGCAGACGGTTGAGCCGCTCGATGTAGTCGAGGACGTGCCGCCGCATCGCGGGTGGCAAACCACGCAGCTCTTCTTCAGTCGGCACACGAAAGCGCGCATCGCTGTCGAGCAGACCCGGCTTCAGCGCTTTCGCGATGCTCGGTGGAATCGACCCGGGACGCTCCGCTTTGCGCTCCTCGCTGTATTCATCGCGCTCGAGCGTCTTGCCGGCATCGAGCAAACGATGGAACAGGCGTTCCTGGCGGGCGAGTGTCTGCGGTGTCAAACGGCCGCCCTCGAGCTCACGCGCCAGTGCATTCGCTTCCTTGGCCAGCTCATCCAGCTTGCCTAGCGCATCCTCGCGGCCACCGATGTTGTTCATGCCATCCAGCTTCTTGCCGATGTCGCGCTGCTCCTTGGCCAAACGCTGCAGCTGATTCGCCATCACCTGTGGCGCAAGATTGAGCGGTGCCAGCGAGCTCGACTGACCGTTCACGCCGCCCTGCTGTTTGGCGGCTTCTGCGATCTGCTGGAGCGCCTGCTCGAGTCCAGTGCCCGCCTGCGCGTCGTTCATCTGCTGTTGGTTCTTGAGCAGCTCCAAGGCAAGCCGATTCAAGTCCTCGAGCGCCCTTGCCGCTTCCTGTACCGGTGTCTGGTTGCCATTCTCCATCGCCTTAAGCGTCTGATCCTGGCTCATGTTGGCGCGGCCGAGTGCGGAACCGACATCGCGATTCACCTGCGCGGTTTTCTGTCCGGTCTCTGACAGGTTCTTGCCGAGCTGCTCGAGACCCTGCTTTTGCGCAGCCTGCTGACTCTTCAGTGAACCATCTCCGCCAGCCTGTTGACCACCGGCTTGCGGCTGGCCACCCTGTTGCTGCTGCTGGCCGGTCTGCGATTGACCTTGCTGACCACCCTGTTGCTGGCCGCCCTGCTGCTTCTGACCGCCCTGCTGCTGCTGACCCTGTTGCTGCCCCGCTTGCTGCTGGCCAGGCTTCGGCTGTTGTCCCGACTGCTGCTGCCCCGACTGCTGCTGGCCGCTTTGCTGTTGGCCGCTCTGCTGCTGCTGTCCAGACTGCTGCTGTCCGGCTTGTTGCTGTCCGGTCTGTTTGCCGACTTGTGGCTGCGGCAGCTGAGGAGGCTGCGGCAATTGCTGACCCTGCGGCTGCGGCTGGCCCGCCGGGTTCTGGTCCTTCTTCATCTGCTCGAGAATCTCGTTCTGCTTCTGCGCGAGCGAGAGCGCGTCATTCGTGGCCTTGTCCATCTGCTCCTGGGCTTCCTGCTTCCAGCCCTCGGCCATTTCCTTGCGCGCACCTTCGAGCGTCTTGGCGGCTTCGTTCAGCTTGTCAGCGGCTTGTTGTCCGCTCCTGGCTGCCTGCTCACCCTGTTGTTTGCCAGCCTGCTCGGCAGCCTTCTGCATGTCTCCGGCGGCTTCTTCCGACTTGTCTTTGGCTTCACCCGTCTTCTTGGCCGCGTCGGCCTCGCCCTGCTGGCCGAGGCGCTTCATCAGCTCCTCGAGCGCCTTGTTCATTTCCTTGGCCTGCTCGCCGAGCTCTTTCTGTTTTTCGACTTGCTCCGGCGAGGGCTTCTGACCTTCCTGCTTGATCTGATCGGCGATTGCCTGCTGCTGCGTAGCCAGCTCCTTCGCTTCCTGCGCGAGAGAGTTCATCTCCTGCTCGGCGGCCGCGCGACGCATCAGCTCGAGACTGCGTTCGAGCTGTTCGCGGAATTCCTGCTGCTGCTTGGCCAGTTCTTCCAGCGACTTCTGCACCTGCTCGGGATCCATCTTGTCGATGTTCTGACGCAGCTCCTCGAGCTTCTTCTTCATTTCCGGCGTGAGCATCTTGTCGTAGAGCTCGCGCATCTCCTGCAACCGCTTTTGCAGCTCAGGATCGCGCAGGCCGGCCGATTCCATTGCTCGCTCGAGCGCTTCCACGCGCTGACGCATCTGGTCGACCTGCTGGACCATCTGGTCCTGGCGGTCGAGCAAACTGCGCGCCTGTTCGGCTTTCTGATAATCCATCTGACGATCGCCAGGATTGCCCTGCGATCCACCCTGTCCGGTCCGATCGTTCCGACTCGATGACGACTGTGCCGCGGACTTACGATTCAGATCACGCGTGGTCTTCTCGAGCTCGGCCGCCGTCTTCGAAAGTTCCTCGAGCTCCTTGGCCAAGGAAGACGCTTGGTCATCGGTCTGCTGGCGCAGCTCGTTCATCGATGGCAGACGCAGACGGAACGTCGGTGACACGGTCGCCTGCCGTCGCGGCGAATTGTCGACTACGCGGATGAAGTAGCTGAGCGTGTCACCCGGCAGCAGCTTGCGCGCGCTCGCGTCGATGAGACCGCGAATCAGTGCACGATCGTTTTCGCCCTCGAGAGTGAGCGCCTCCTCGACGATCGGATCGCGCTGCCCGAGCGAGCTCGTGCGCCAGCTCACCAGCGTCGCGCTGATCAATCCATGATCATCACGTGCATCGGCAACCAGCGGCTGCAGCAGGTCGGCGGTAAACGTGGTATCGATGCCCGGGAAGGTTACTTCGATTTCCGGCGCCAGATCCGGCACGATGTTCAGCTCGAACGGCGGCGGCACCAAATCGGCTCGGCTGCCATTCGCGCCAGCGAACTGCCACTCGTACTGCCCGCTGGTGCGGGGCACCCAACGGCCCTGAAAGCTGGTCCCGTCGACGCGAAGGTCGAAGCGCACCTTGCCACTATCCGCAGCGAGGCCAGCCTGGCCGAGCGAGCGAGTCGCGCGACCGTGAATGCGCAGTTCCGTGCCTTCCGGAATTTCTAATGACGGAAGCTCGGCCTGGAATTGTTCGGGCGGGCGTTGCAGGTAGGCCGGATAGATCACATCGGTACTGAGTTCTGAAACCAGCAGCGGATCGATCGGTCGAACCGTGAACGTATCCGAAACCGCACCGTCCGGCGCCGTAATCCAATAGCGCACGCGGGCATCGATGTCGGGAATGTTGCCCACACCTGCGCCCTGCGTGAGCGACAAGGTCTCCTCGTGTCGCACGTCCCCGGCAGCACGCCACTCGAGCAGAACCTCACCGCGCAGCGGCGCACGCACGCGCACGGCCAGCGAAGCACCACGCGGCACGTCCGCGTTGCCCGGCTCGACTTCTATGGGCGGCAGAGGCGGCGGCGAAAGATGCGACACCGGATGCAGCAGCGGTGTCCAGCTGGCTTTGCTGCGTGACGGCGATGCAAAGGCGACGACCACGACCAGGGTCAGCAGCAATCCCGCGACGACCCAGGTCTGCTTTTTCTGACGCCGCACTTGAACGCCGATGGCGCCGGCAAACTTGTCGGGTGCAACACCGCCGACTGCGCTGGCCAGCTGGGCCTCTGCGCGCCGGAACAATGCGGGTGACGTTCCTGCCGGTACCTGGCGTGCCAACTCGAGCACACCGCGCACGCTGCCGCGCGGGAGGCCCATCGCGTCTTCACCGGCGGACGCGATGCGGCTTTCCGAGAGGCTGTTGCGCAGGCGGCCTCGTGCCCAGACCAGAAGTCCGACCAGGGCGACGATTGCCATCAGCTCGAACACCAGCGGCGCCGGGCTTGGCGCGCCCCACCAGCCGAGACCCGCGCTGACCCACGCGGCCACGAACAGTAGAGCCACGACTGCGCTGACGGCGCCGCCAATGGCGAGGTAGGCATGACGGCGGATCGCATTTGTAGTTGCAGCGACCACCGACTGAAGATTGGGTAGCGGGCTCATTGCGCGACTGCCTGCGAGAGAGCGTAGACGAAAATATTCACACCCATGCGGAATGCGGCTTCCCGAGCTTCCGGCGGATCCTCGTACCGGTCCGCATCTTCCCAGCCGTTGCCGAGGTCGGTTTCATACGTGTAATAGACGATGAGACGGCCCTGGTGAAACACACCATATCCCCTGGCGGCCTTGCCATCGTGCAGATGCACCTTCGGCAGTCCGGTCGGGAACGAATAGAAACTCTTGTAGATCGGATGATCCGACGGCAGCTCCGCCAGCTCCTTGTCCGGAAAAATCCGGGTAAGCTCGCGACGAAAGCTCTTGTCGAGTCCGTAATTGTCGTCGACGTGCATGAATCCTCCCGACTGCAGGTAGCGTCGCAGGATCTGCACTTCCTCATCCGTGAATTTGATGTTGCCGTGCCCCGTAACGTAGATGTACGGGTAGTTCCAAAGAGTTGGATCGGTTGGTTTGACCTTGCCCGGCCGATCACTGACCTGCAAGCCGGTCCGCTCGCGAATCACCTTGAGAAGATTGGGCAAGCCGGACGGATTGGCGTACCAGTCGCCGCCACCGCCGTACTGCAATTGCGCGATGGTCAGCTCATTCGTGGTGAGCGGAGCAGTGGCCCAGGCGCAAAGCAGCAGGACCGTGGCAAGCGCGCCCCAGCGTCGCAGCTTCACGAGTCCTCCGTCGAAGCGACGGTCAGCACGATTTCGTATGCGCGATTGCGAGCCAAGCCCAACTCCTTTGCAATCGACTTCGCGATGTCACGCGGGCTCTCGCCCAACGCCAATCGCTCGTGCGCGAGCAGAGTGGCTCGCGCCTCCCGTTCTTCGACCTCCTCGGCAGCCACACTCGGCGCTGCCACCAGCACGACCACCTCGCCGCGCACCACCGCCTCAGCGTAGTAGGCGGCCAGCTCCTCAAGGGTTCCGCGCATGAAGGTCTCGTGCACCTTGGTGAGCTCGCGCGCTACGACTGCGGCTCGCTGGCCACCACATGCCGCTTTCAGGTCTACCAGCAGCCGGGCCACCCGACCAGGCGCCTCGAAGACCACCGCCGTATGGGCCAGCCCGGCAATTTCCTCGATGCGGCCGTTGCGATCTGCGCCGCTCCTTGGCAAAAACCAAAAATACGTCAACGGCTCGGGGTTCAGCCGGGAGCCGACCAGTGCCGCCAGCACACTCGATGCACCAGGTATCGGCAGAACCTG
>JBBDWZ010000211.1:0-17740 GCA_040902615.1 Gemmatimonadota bacterium
CCCATACGCGCGCCTGATGGTCGTATCGAGGCGTGTATTCGCAACCACAACGTGGCGATTCGCCCAGTAGTCGCGCCGGCACCGGCACCAGGAGAGGGTCGGGGCGGACGTGGTGAGGGCGGCGCCGGTGGGCGCGGCGGTGGTGCGCCGGCCGAACGTCCTGCCTGTCAAAACGATCAAGCGGTCACGTTGTTGAGCAGCGATGGTTACGAACTCGAGCGATACGTGCATCAATCGATCGAGTGGTCGCCGGACTCGAAGAAGCTGGTTGCCTACCGACGCCGGGATGGGCAGCAGCGCGTAATTCATTACGTCCGTTCCTCGCCGACCGACCAGGTGCAGCCGCGTCACGAGACCAGCAACCAGTATCAGAAGCCTGGCGATGTAATGGCGTTCAACCAGCCGGCCATCTTCGATGTCGAGGCGCGCAGGCAGATTCTGGTCGACAACAAGGAATTCCCGAAGGCATACGGCATCACGCGGCCGGTTTGGCGGCGTGACAGTCGTTCGTACACATTCGAGTACAACCAGCGTGGTCATCAGGCGTATCGAGTGCTCGAAGTCGATGCGACTACCGGCAACGTCAGACCGATCATCGACGAGCAGACCAAAACCTTCTTCGGCTATCGGCCGATGGTGGCGGGGCTGAACGATACCGGCCAGAACTGGCGGCGCGACATCGATGACGGCCGCGAGATCATCTGGGCATCCGAACGAGATGGCTGGAATCACCTCTATCTCTATGACGGCGCAACCGGCCAGGTGAAGAACCAGATCACCAAAGGTGAATGGGTCGTGAAGTTCGTGGACAGTGTGGACGTCGCGAACCGGCAGATCCATTTCCGCGCGTTGGGCGTGAACAAGGGGCAGGACCCGTACTTCGTGCACTTCTATCGGGTCAACTTCGATGGCACGGGCCTGGTTGCGTTCACGGAAGCGGATGGCACGCACAACATCGAATGGTCACCCGATCGCAAGTATTACGTGGACACGTATTCGCGGGTCGATCTGCCAACCGTGGTAGAGCTGCGCCGCGCCAGCGACCGAGCAATCCTGCCGCTCGAGAAGGGCGACCTGACCGCTGCTCTCGCCACCGGCTGGCGTCCACCCGAAGTCTTTGTGGCCAAGGCCCGCGATGGTGTCACCGACATCTGGGGCATCATCGTGAAGCCGTTCACGTTCAATGCAAAGAAGAAGTACCCGGTGATCGAGCAGATCTACGCGGGACCGCAAGGCTCGTTTGTACCGAAGACCTGGGGTGGTGGTCAGGGCCTGATCTCGACCGCGGAGCTGGGCTTTGTGCTGGTGCAGATCGACGGCATGGGCACCAACAATCGCTCGAAAGCATTCCACGATGTTGCCTGGAAGAACCTGGCCGATGCCGGCTTCCCCGATCGAATTCTCTGGCACCAGGCCGTAAACAAGAAGTACCCGTGGTACGACGTCAGTCGCGTCGGTGTGTATGGCGGCTCGGCCGGAGGACAAAACGCGGCGGGCGCAGTATTCCTGCACGGCGACTTCTATGATGCCGCTTTTGCCAGCTCGGGGTGTCACGACAACCGCATGGACAAGATCTGGTGGAACGAGCACTGGATGGGTGAGATGGGCGATCACTATGCCGCCAGCTCGAACGTCACCCACGCCCCCAAGTTGAAGGGCAGTCTCTTCCTCGCCGTTGGTGAGATGGACAGCAACGTCGATCCCGCATCGACCATGCAGGTAGTCGATGCATTGATCCGCGCGGGTAAGAGCTTCGAGCTGCTGGTCGTTCCGAACGGCGGCCACGGCGCCACCGGTTTGGAGGGCAACCGAAAGCGGAACGATTTCTTTGTGAAGTCGCTCTACGGCATCGACCCGCCGAAGTGGAACACGGGCCTCAACCTGGCGCCGCCCAACGCTGCCAACAGCAATGGACTGAACTTCCCGGATGATGAGCCGATGCCGTATGGGTTCTTCCAGGACCCGATGCATGACTTGCCGCCGTACATCTGGTGGTAACAGGAAACTGGTGTGAGTAAAAGAATTTGAAATTGAAATTGAAATTGAAATTGAAATGCCGTTTGCTGGGACACACCGCTGTGCGGGGGGCGCATCGCGGCTGCTGGCCGGCCGCGGCACATCGCTGCTTTGCGTAGCCGGCAAACGGCATTTCAATTTCAATTTCAATTTCAATTTCAATTTCAATTTCAAATTCAAATTTTTAACAGCCGAGGGAGTTACTTGTCTCAGTTCTTGCGCGTTGATGCGAGGATGCCGGGGAAACGCGCGAGAATGGTTGATGCGCGATCGCGGCCAATGACGGTGAGGGCGGTGGCGAGTGCATCAGCGGTGGCGCCGTCGGAGGCGATGGTGTGGACGGTAATGCGGTTGGTGAGGCCGAGGGCGGTGCGGGGATCCACCACATGTGAGTAGCGCGTGCCGCCGATCTCGAGGTATTGCTCGGACGGCCCGGAAGTGGCCAGCGCAGAATGGGTGAGTTTTGCGGCGGCGGCCTGGAAGCTGGAATCCGCGCCAGGCACGTCGATGCGCCAGCCGGGCTGAGCGGGAGGCGGTGCGCCGACCACGATGTCGCCGCCGGCCTCGAGCAGGGCGCGAGTGACGCCGTTCCGTTCGAGTGTGGCGAGGGCTTGCTGCAGGATGAAGCCTTTGGCGATGCCACCGAGGTCTAATCGCATGCCGGCACGGTGCAGCCGGACCGCGTTTCGCGCCGAGTCGAGCAGCAGCCATTTGTAGGAAACCAGCGCGCGTGCGGAATCCAGCGCGGCGCGATCGGGCAGGCGGTGCGCCCTGCGTGCGGCGCGCCAAAGCGTGACCACGGGACCGATCGTGGGGTCGAACGCACCGTCGGTCCGCTGGGCGATTTCGATCGCACGGGCCAGGACAATGAAGGTCGACGGCTTGACGGAGACCCAATCGCCGGCGTGGGCCTCGATCTTCCGAAGCTCGCTGACCGGGCGGTAATCCGTTAGATCATCATCCAGCCTGGCGATGTGCTGGAAGGCGGCGCGCGCGGCGGAACCGGCCGCGCTGTCGGTAGCGGCGAAGAGCACGATGCGCACAGGCATGCCCATGTGCACCTCGCTGTACTCGTGACGCACCTGCGCGCAGACCGGCGCGCCGCGAGCGGCGAACATCACAATGATGAATCCGAAGAAGAATGCGACTCGCGATAACACGTCTTGCTCTGGTTCTACTCGGCTCAGTGGTGATCGCATCGAACGCCGTGGCCCAGCGGGGTCGGCCACCGGCGCTCAAGCCATACCTGGACACGATACCGGGCAGTCTGGCCACGTTCGAGATGGTGCCGGTGCCCGGTGGCACGGTGCAGATCGACGGGCCGGATGGTCCCCGCACGATCAATGTGGCGCCCTTTTACATTGGCCGCACGGAAGTCACCTGGGACATGTTCGATATCTACGCGCTGCGTCTGGATGAGCGTAGCGCCAATCCGGCGGCAGACGCGATAGCACGGCCATCGAGGCCCTACGCGGTGCCGGATTACGAATGGGGTCATGAGGGCTATGCCGCAATCAGCATTGGCTTTGCGGCGGCCAAGTTGTTCTGCGAATGGCTGTCGGCGAAAACCGGGCATGAGTATCGTTTGGCGACCGAAGCGGAATGGCAGCAGGCCGCCAACCTTGCTGCGGGCAGCGCGCCGCTCACACCCGAGCAGATCGACTCGCTGGCGTGGCACAAGGGGAACGCAGGAAAGCGGACGCAGCCGGTTGCCAGCAAGAAGGCGGATGCGCTCGGGCTGTTCGATATGTTCGGCAATGTCGCGGAGTGGGTGCTCTCGACCAATCGGGTCCCGGTAACGCGCGGCGGATCGTTCCGCGATGATGCGGCGATGCTCGGTCCAAAAGCTCGCGCGGTGCTGCAGGACTCCTGGGCCGAGCGCGACCCGCAATTGCCGAAAAGTATTTATTGGCTTTCTGATGCTCCTTTCGTCGGCTTCCGTATCGTGCGGGATCCATAACTCGAGGAACTGCCATGTCTGAGCAAAATTCCAATGGTTTCACGCGCCGCGATTTCATCCAGACCGGTGCGGCCCTCACTGCCGGGCTGGTGATCCCGAGCTGGGCGTACGCCGACGGCTCGGACACGCTCAAGATCGGGCTGATCGGCTGCGGCGGTCGCGGCACCGGCGGCATCGTGCAGTGCATGCAATCCGCGCCGGGCGTCGAACTGATCGCCATGGGTGACCTGGTGCCCGATCGCATTGCGCGCTCCCGCAAATCGATTTCGGACGCAATCGTGAGAACGCCGGCGCTGGCGGCTTCCTACAAGGTCAAGGACGATCAGTGCTTCGTCGGCTTCGACGCCTACAAGCAAGTCCTCGCCACCGATGTGCAATACGTGATGCTGGCCACACCACCCGGCTTCCGTCCATTGCACATCGCCGCTGCCATCGACGCCGGCAAACACGTATTCGCGGAAAAGCCGATCGCGACCGATGTCGCGGGCATTCGTTCGTGCCTGGCGACGTACGAGAAGGCATTGCAAAAAGGGCTCGGCATCGGTGTCGGCACACAGCGGCGGCACAATGCCGGTTACATCGACCTGATGAATCGCATTCGCGATGGTCAGATCGGTGAGGTGTTGAATGGCCAGGTCTACTGGAATCAGGGCGGCCTGTGGCACGAAGCGAAAAAGCCGGAGTACAGCGATTCGGAGTGGCAGATCCGCAACTGGCTGTACTTCACCTGGCTCTCCGGCGATCACATCGTCGAGCAGCACGTTCACAACATCGACGTTGCCAACTGGGTGATGGGCGGTCCGCCGGTGCGGGCCATCGGTGTGGGCGGCCGCGTGCAGCGTGTGCAGCCTGAGTATGGCCACATCTACGACCACTTCTCGATCGACTTCGAGTACGCGAATGGTGTGCACATCCACAGCATGTGCCGCCAGATCGAGCGCGGCGCGGTCTCGGTACCTGGTCAGGTTGGCGAATGGTTCCAGGGATCACTCGGCAAAGCCCGCACGAGAGAGAATGGGCCATACGTGATCGAAGGTAAGAACGCGTTCGAGTGGACCCGACCGGATGGTTACGTCAATCCGATGATCAAGGAGCACGCGGATCTGGTCACCAGTGTGCGCGACGGGAAGCCGCGCAACGATCTGAAGCGCATGGCCGAAAGCGTGCTCACTGCGATCATGGGACGTGAAGCCGCGTACACCGGCGGCAACATCACATGGGACGCGCTGCTGGCGGCCAAGCAGGACATCGCACCCGGTGCGCTGGCTGAAGTGAAGTTCGGGGCATTGCCGGTACCGCCGGTGGCGCTGCCAGGCCGCACGAAATTGGAGCGACGGTTTGTGGAAGGCTGGTAGTACAAGCGATGAGGGGCGAGCGACGAGCGACGAGTAACGGCGGTATGCGGGCGCGCGTTGAGAGGTGCTGAGCGCACATGCGCTGCGGGGAGGAGGACCAGGACTAGGACTAGGATTAGGATAGATCCAGGACTGAGGAGGGATCGGGATTTTGTGCCTGGTCCTGAGTTCTAGACCTAATCCTGGTCCTCCTCCTCCCTCCTCCTAGACGTCACACAGTGTAATTGCCTGTCGAAGACCTTCGAGCGGATCGCGGGTGGGTATGAATTCCTGTCCGACGTAGCCGGAGTAGCCGCTCTCGAGTAATGCGCGCATGACCGCGGCATAATCGATGTCCTGGGAGTCATCAATCTCCGCGCGGCCGGGCACACCGGCGGTGTGTACATGGCCGATGTAGTCGGGACCGAGCTTCTTGATGTAAGGGATGACATCGCCGTGCATGATGTGCACGTGGTAGATGTCGAAGAGCAGCTTCACACGGGCGGAGCCGACCTGACGGATGATGTCGGCGCAGTAATCGATGTCGTCGCCCTGATAGCCGGGATGACCGCGGAAGTCATCGCCCAGGATGCGCGTGTTCAAATGCTCGACGCAGATGGCGACACCGTGTTTCTCGGCGTCCAGGGCAAGCTCTTTGAGACCGCGCACCGTGTTGGCGGCGCCTTCATCGGGCGGGATTTCGCCGCTGTTCGGGTCGGTAGCGTCGCGGTACTTGAAACCATTGAACGCGATGACCGCCGGCATGTGGGCCAGGGCACATTCCTCGATGCGACGGCGCGTACGCGTGATGATCTCGTCGTGGTAGCGCAGGTTGTTGAGGCCTTTGACGAACGGCGGATCCGGCATCCCGTTCACAGCGAGCGCGCAGGTCAGGCCGTACTCACGGAGCGTAGGAAACGCATCCGGCCCGACCAGCTCGATGCCGTAGCAGCCGAAGTCGCGGGCCACCCGGCATAACGTGTCGAGGTCCCACTGCTCGCCAAAAACTTGAAACGGCCAGGACACAATGACCTGCTTGATCCGATCGTTCTTCACCACTCGCTCACTCAACCCGTCACCCTCACGCTCAGATTTGAATTTGAATTCGAAATTTGAACTGCCTGTCTCTGCCAGACGCAATGTGGTCAGGACCATACTGACCCTCGCGATCGCGCTTGCGCTAGTCTACGTGTCATCGACCGCCATCGAAGCGCAAAGCGCGCCACCACTCCGCGTTCTGCTGGTCACCGGCGGCGGCTACCACGACTACCCAGTGCAAAAGGACATCCTGTCCAAGGGCATCAGTGAGCGAGTCAACGCCGGGTTCACAATCGATCATGAAGCGGGCGCGAAGTCCGACGTGAAGGTATCCCGTCACACAACATCAGGCTGGGCCCGCAACTTCGACGTCGTGATCTACAACATCTGTTTTGCCGATGTGCGCGACAACGAGTGGTCCGAAGCGATCGTGCGCGAGCATGTGACAACCGGTGTTCCTGCCGTGGTCCTGCATTGCACCATGCACAGCTACAACTTCCGGGGCCATAGTCCGATCTGGTCGATGTTCCTGGGCGTACGGACTCAGCGTCACCAGCGGCAGATGCCCTACACCGTCGAAGTGCTCGAACCGAAGCATCCGATCATGGCCAATTTCCCGGGACCGTGGAAAACACCACAAGGCGAGCTCTACGAGATCCTCGACGTCTATCCGACTGCGACGCCCCTCGCCCATGCGTTCGGCGAGGAATCGAAAAGGAACCAGCCGACCATCTGGACCAACCGCTTTGCCGGAGTGCGCGTGTTCGGAACCACGATCGGCCATCACAACGAGACTATGCAGACCTCCACCTACCTCGATCTGTTGGGTGCTGGAGTGTTGTGGGCGGCGAACAAACTTGATGATGCTGGGAAGCCTTTGGCAGGATACGGTAAGCGATGAGGGGCGAGCGACGAGCCACGAGCAACGGCGGTCTGCGGCCCCGTGTGTTGAGAATCCTGGAGCTCGCACGCGCCGTTGTTAATTGGAAATTGAAATTGAATTTGCGGTTTGTCGTGGCCGCCACTCTGCTAACGCCAGCCTGTGCCTCCCAACCTGCCAACAATGTCGGCGTTGCCCAAATGACTGGACAGCAACAGGCCAAACGCAAGGTCGTGTTCATTGCCGGTCCACGCAGTCACGGCTACGGCGCGCACGAGCACAATGCGGGGTCGCTGTTGCTGGGACGGTTGCTGACCGAGCAGCACAAAGGCATTGATGTGGTGGTGCATCAGAATGGATGGCCGGCGGATCCGACGGCACTGGATGGCGCGGATGCGGTTGTGATCTTTGCCAATGGCGGCATGGGCAATCCTGCGCGTACGCATCTGCCTGAGCTGTCGAAGGCGATGGACCGCGGGGCGGGCCTGGTGCTGCTGCATTACGCAGTGGAGATACCGGCCGACAGTGGCGGCAAGGAATTCATCGATTGGGCGGGTGGCCACTTCGCGATCAACTGGTCGGTGAATCCGATCTGGACCATGCAGAGTCGGCCGTTTCCGTCGCATCCAATCGCACGCGGACTCAGGCCCTACGAGATCGAAGACGAGTGGTATTATCACATGCGTTTCCGCGACGGGATGAAGGGAGTGCAGCCGATTCTCAGCGCGTTGCCACCAGCAAGCTCACTGTCGCGTCCGGATGGACTGCACAGCGGCAATCCGCACGTGCGTGCGGCCGTTCTCGAGCGCAAGGAACCGCAGCACCTGGCCTGGGCGGCCGAGCGGGCGAACGGTGGGCGTGGCTTTGGCTTCACGGGTGCGCACCACCACTGGAACTGGGGCCATCCGATGCAGCGCAGGCTGGTGCTCAATGCCATCGCCTGGGCTGCGCATGCGGAAGTGCCTGCAGGCGGTATTCCGGTTGGCGTGTTGAGCATGGAAGATCTCGAGGCGAATCAGGATGATAACAAGCCCGCCAGCTTCGATCGTGAACGCTGGCGGCGGTTGATCGAAGGCTGGCAGCGCGACTTTCCTGGCGGACGGTGACCATGCGCATCTCGACGACCGTTCTGATCGCAACCTGGCTGGCGACTGGTGCTGTAACCGCGCAGAGACGGCCGCTGGCAGAACCGCACATCGCCGACATTACGACGCTGGTGTTGCTCGAAGACCGGCGCGATTTCAATGCCGACGTACTGACGCGGATCCTGGGATCGGATCATCCGGAGGTGCGGCGGCGGGCCGCGCAATCCATCGCCAGGATCAATGACCCGCGTGGCCGTGCCTTGCTGCACAGCGCGCGCAGCGATGCGGACACGAGTGTTGCCGCCACGGCGGTGTTCGGCATCGGACAGCTGCGCGACAGTGCGGCCGTCCCGCTGCTCGATTCCCTGCTCTCGGCACGACGCACGCCCGTGACCGTGGCTTTCGAAGCCGCTCGCGCACTGGGCAAGATCCGCACGCCGGAATCACGCGAGGTCCTGGCCAAGTATCTGCTGTCGGCAACCGAGGCATCGCAACCGAAATCCGTGATTGGTGAGGCGCTGTTGTCGATGGGTCGGCAGACTACGCGCGGCAGCAGCATCCCGATCGCGCGCTTCACGAACAGCAAGGATGAAGAAATCCGTTGGCGGGCCACGTGGGCGCTGTTCCGACCGCGCGATCCGGTCGCGGCTTCCGAGCTTCTGCGCCTCAGCAGCGATGCATCCGGGCATGTGCGTTCGTGGGCGATTCGGGCGCTGGGCGCGGCTACGGTCGACTCCGCGCGCATCGATCGAAATCAGGCCCTGTTGGCGCTCATCGGCGCCGCTCGCCGCGACTCGGATCGCCGGGTTCGCACCGAGGCGATTCGGACGATGATCGCTTACGATGACTCGGCATCCTTCGCTGAGCTGGTCACTGCGTTGAACAATCCTGATACCTGGATCTCGGTCTCCGCCGCGGAAGCGCTCGCGCGCCGCACCAGCCGGTCCGACCAGGCCATTGCCGCACTGACGCGCGCAACTGCGGCCGATCGTCCGAGTGCGTTGCGTATTGTGGCCGTGCAGTCCCTGCTTGCATTGTCGGCCGAAAGTGCGCGCGCGCCCGGTGAGTTGCTGGCCACCGATTCCCTGCCGCTCAGCCGGCAGACTGCAACCACCGTCGCGAACCGGCTGGCACAGGCAGCCAACCCACCCGCGCGCGGCGGTGGGGCAGGACGTGGTGGCGGCGGAGGCCGTGGCCGCGGCCAGCAGCGACCACTCGATACCGGCAGGACCGAAGCGGACTATCGCCGCATCGTGGAGCGCTGGGTGCTGCCCGCTTATAACGGCGCAGAACGCCCGCGTGCGCGCTGGGATTTCGCCAAGGGCAGCATCGAGCTGGAGTTGTATGCGGGCGATGCGCCGCTGGCGGTCGAGGACTTCATGAAGCTGCACGAGTCCGGTGCCATCGTCGGTGCGGAATTCAGCAGAGTGGTACCCGACTTCGTGGTGCAGCAGCGCGGCATCTACAACGATCACACGCTGCGCGATGAAATCACACGCCTCGGTCTTACGCGCGCGAATCTGAGCTGGGCATCATCCGGCCTCGACACCGGTCGTCCGGGCTACACGCTGGGACATACACCGCAACCGCACAACGAAGGCGACTTCACGACACTGGGACGGGTCGTTAGAGGCATCGATGTCGTCGACCGACTCGATCTGGGCGATCGCATCGTGGCGGCACGCATCATCTCCAGGTGAGATCGGAATCACCGTCGAGACCCGGAGACCACGGAGCGATGCCGGTATCAGTTCGGCTCACCGGCACTGAAACGCTTTTATCCATACCGAGATAGCTGAGGCGGACGTGAATCACTCCGTGGTCTCTGTGACTCTGCGGTGAATCAGACAATGATGGAAAGTGAAAGCGGATGAAACGGCGCACAGGCGTCGTCCTGATTGGACTCATGGCTGTAACCGGAGCGCTGCTCCAGGCGGGCCCGAACCGGTACGGTCATTCGGATCGTGTCGAACGGCACATGCTGCCGGCGGTGACGACCGGACCACTGGATCCGGCCTGGAGTCCGGACGGCCGGTGGATCGCATTTTCGATGCGTGGCGACATCTGGAAGGTGCCGGCCGAGGGTGGCGCCGCGGTCGCGCTGACGGCGGGACCGAACTACCACTTCGAGCCGGCCTGGAGTCCGGATGGACGGACCATCGCGCTCACGGTCGACACCGATGGCAATCTCGACATCGGCATCGTGGGTGCGGATGGCGGAACCGTTCGCCGCATCACCGAGCATCGCCAGGTCGATGTCGAGCCCACCTGGAGCCGGGATGGTGGCAGCATCTACTTCGTGAGCGCACGTGCTGGCGGCTTCCGCATCTATCGCCACGATCTCGAGCGCAACGCGGACACCTTGGTGGTGGCAGGTTTCCAGCCCAGCATCTCGCCGGATGGAAAGCAGGTCGCCTACGTGGCATCGGTGCAGGGCAGGCTGGGCACGGGCGGATTGTGGGTGAAGGAGCTGCCGAACGGCGAGCCGCGGCTCGTGCACTACGAAGAAACCGAGTATCGCATGAAGCCCGTATGGACGCCCGATGCACAGGCCTTTCTGTACGTGTCCGACGAGATGGGCTCCAACGACGTAGCAATCGTCAGCGCCGCCAGCGGCAACCCGATCGTGTTGACCGCCGATGCGCGCGATGAATACGCGCCGACGATCAGTCCGAATGGAGACCGCTTCGCGTTCGTGTCGAACCGAACGGGACCGATGGTGCTCTACACCGCGCCGATGGGTGGCGGCCCGCTTTCATCCTGGCAACCAGTCGCATTGCGTACGCGCACGAGTCGCACGCCGACCGGGCGCGTGCGGACGCGTGTGCTCGGTCCCGATGGCCGGCCGATGCCGGCACGCGTTTACCTGAAAGGCAGTGATGGCCGCGGCTACACACCGGATGGCGGATTTCACCGCGTGATCGCCGCAACCGAAACGCACTACTTCCACACGCAAGGCGAGTTCGAGGTCGAAGTCCCGGCCGGCCAGACCACAGTCGAAGCATTGCGCGGCTATGAGTACAAGCCGGCCTCGACCACAGTCGATGTACCGGCGAATGGTGTCCGAACCATCACGCTGCAATTGAATCGCTTGATCGATCTGCCCGCTCGTGGCTGGTATTCCGGCGACACACACGTGCACGATTTGCATCAGGGCAACTTCGGCATAACCCATCGAACCATGTTCGATCAGGTCCTCGCTGAGGACCTGCACGTGGCCAACACGCTGATCCACATGGATGGCACGCGACTGATGGGGCGCTGGGAGGATCTGACCGGCAGGCCGCACCCGCTGTCGACTCGAACGCACATCCTGCAATACGGCGAGGAGTTTCGTGGCGGGCTGGGTCATATCGGCGTGATCGGCATCCGCGAGTACATCCTGCCTTTTACATCGGGCTCGGGCAACACGCCGTACGCACAGCACGCGTTGGACTTCGCATACCTCGATGGTGCACGCGCGCAGGGCGGTCTCGCCGGGTTCATGCATCCGTACCTGAACACGGTCGATACACCGGCCGAAGGTGCCAATTCGCTGATCCCGGTCGACATCGCACTCGGCAAAGGCGACTTCTACGATGTCGCCACGCTGTACAGTGATGAGATCGCATCCGCACTGATGTACTACAAGTTCCTGAACTGCGGCTTCCGCGTTCCAGCCACATCGGGTAGTGACAATTTTTCCGATGTCTATCGTGATCCCCCGCCGGGAGCCGATCGTGCGTACGTGCACGTGCAGGGACCGCTGTCACTAGCCAGCTGGATGGACGGCATCAAGAGGCAGCAGACCTTTGGCTCAACCGGGCCGCTGCTGTTTCTGACTGTGGCCGGGCGTGAAGTCGGCTCCGAGATCGCGCTGCCGGCGAATGCGCCCGCAACATTGCCGGTGCGCGTTGAAGCGGTCTCGATTTCTCCGCTCGACAGCTTGCAGATCATCGTCAATGGCAAGGTCGCACAGAATGTGCGCGCCACCGACTCGCTGCGGATCGAGTTCAACGGCGATATCGCCGTGCCGGACGGCGGCTGGGTCGCTGCACGCGTGGTTGGACCTTCGCATCGTTACGTGACCGACAGCTATGCGTTCGCGCAGACTTCGCCAGTCTACGTCGTGCGCGGTGGCCGCAAGCACGTCGTGGCCGAGGATGGCCGCTTCCTGGCGGACCTGGTCAAGGCGATCGGCACGCGGACGGAGCGGTCCCGCTGGCGCACACCCGCGGAGCGCGAACGATTCCAGAGTGCGTTGGACCGCGCTTCAGCCATCTATGAGCAGTGCGCCAATGGCGGGCGGTGATTCCAGGCAGGTTCAACACAGAGTGCACAGAGGACCCAGAGCGATGCTCGCGATCCTGCAAGCCGCCGGATTCTTAGGCATCTTTTTTTGGTTTAACGGATGGACGGCGCGCTGATCGGCCGAGGTGCTGTTGTATGTCAGTTTGATGGATTGTCTCGGCAAGGGTTTCCGAAGGATCGGCATGCCGCGGCGAGTTCGTTAAAACAAAAAAAATGAAACCCCGGGCGACGTATGGAAGGAAACGCGTCCAACTCTCTGCGGTCTCTGCGACTCTGCGGTGAATTGTTTTTTCCTCTATTGATCGGGATGAACTGCAATCGTGACTGATCCCGCTGATCTGACGCGCCGGCAGTTTCTGCAGACGGCTGGCGCGGCCGGGGCTGCCCTCTCGCTTGGCCGGGAGCTGACTGCGCAAGCACCGGCGCGGGTCAGCGCGGGTCCTGCGGAGTCGCAGTTTGTGGTGCGACTCGATAATGGTGCGATCGTCAGTTTGAAGCGGCGCGGTGATGCTTTCGATACGGATTACGTGCAGGCGGGCCGCCGGCTGGGCGATGTGATCGTTCGGTACTGGCATGATCCCAGGGAATGGACAACGCTGCAGACAGTCGATGCGCTCGAACGCGAGGTGACGACCAGCGCGGACGCAACGCTGCACGAAGCGGTTTATCGCTCACCCGATCTACAGGTGAAGGTGGGCTTCACGATTGGCGAAACGCGCATGGATTGGCGGATTGCCCTCGAGAACCTGAGCGACCGACCGCTCGTGATCGGTGATTTGGCCCTGCCGTTGCTGATGAACTCGAGCTTCCAGCAGCAGCCAACCACAGCTGTGCTGAAGCATTGCCTGATCTCGGGCAGCGGCTCGTTCCTGTTCTGGATGCGCCGCAACAGTGTGGGCCCGTACCTGACCATGACGCCCGCTGCAGACACTCACCTCGAGTACTGGGAATCGCAGGGCGGCTACCGTGTGTTCGTGCATTCGGCCGCGGCGGGCGACGTGGCCAGGCTGCGCGGCACCAAGTGGCGTCAGCCCAACACGAGCCTCACGCTGGCGCCGCGCGGGAAAACCGGCGCCTCAAAGGCGTACGGCTTCGTGCTGCACTGGGCGGCGAATTACGACGGCGTGCGGCAGATCCTGTACGATGAAGGCCTGTTCGATGTGCACGTGATTCCCGGCATGAGTGTGCCGTCCGACTTGACGGCCCGATTTGCACTGCGCACGAAGCAGCGGATCCGCGCGGTCGAGGCCGAGTTCCCGAAGCAGACCACGATCCGTTCGCTCGGTGCCAATGGCGCGTACCAGCTGTACGAAGTCAGATTCGCAAGGCTGGGTGAAAACCGGCTGACCGTGCGCTACGGTGAGGGCCGGCAGTTCTTCCTGGAGTTCTTCAGCACCGAGCCGGTAGAGACTCTGATCGCGAAACGTGCTGCGTTCATCGCCGCGCACCAGCATCGCGATCCTGCCAAATGGTACAATGGCCTGCTGGCCGAGTGGAACCAGGAATCGCATGTACTGCTCGGCCCCGACAACTACGATCGCATCCGCGGCTGGCGCATCTACGAGGTCACCTGTGACGATCCCGGGCTGAGCAAGCCGGCCTATCTCTCGTCCAAGAATGCGCTGTATCCCAAGCAGGCCGAAGTTTCGGCGCTGGATTACTACATCGAGCACTTCGTCTGGGGCGGCCTGCAGCGCACGACCGAGGAAGAGTTCCCGTACGGCATCTACGGTATTCCCGACTGGAAGCAGAATCGCGAGAGCAGTGATCCTGGCCGCGGCGGTCGCCGGCACTTGTGGCGCATCTACGATTACCCGCACATCGTGCTGATGTACTACAGCATGTACCGGGTAGCCAAGGACCACCCGCACATTAGCACGGCACTACGCGCGCCCGATTACCTGAAGCGTGCCTACGGCACCGCGATCGCACTGTTCACGATTCCGTACGAGATCGAGCGCTGGTCGGCGTACCAGACCGGACTCTACAACGAGCTGGTCATCGTCGATCTGATCGCTGCACTGGATGCGGAAGGACTGAGCGAGCAGGCCGAGCGTCTGCGCATGCACTGGGAGCGCAAGGTGCGTGCGTTCATCGCCGACCGGCCTGACCTGTTCCGCTCCGAGTACGCGTTCGATTCGACCGGCTTCGAGTCGACGCATGCGCTGGCTCGCTACGCAGTCACACATGCCGAGCGCTTTGCCGCACAGCGTCCGGTCGCCGAACGAATACGACCCATCCCGTTGAGTCAGATCCGGGAGTTCCTGTCCGCCCAGATCGAAGCCAACATCTTCTGCCGCGGCTGGATCGAAACCGCCTACTACTACCTGGGCAGCGATTACCGCGGCGGCGCCGGCAATGGCTATTGCCTGAGTTACATGTCGCAGATGGGCGGCTGGAGTGTGCTCGACTACGCGCTGCATCACGCCGCCGATCCTGCTGCCTACCTGCGACTGGGTTACGCGTCCTGCCTGAGCGCATGGGCCCTGATGAACACGGGTACGCCCGAATCCAACTACGGCTTCTGGTATCCCGGACCCGAAAACGATGGCGCTGCCGGTGGCGGCTTCGAGCCCGCGCCGTTCGGCAACACCTGGCTAGAGCAGCCGCATCACCGCGGCTCCTGGTATTATTCCTGTGAGATCGACCTTGGATACTGCGGAGCCCTGCGCGGCGCGGCGACCGTGTTGGCCGATGATCCTGTCTTCGGACGCGTCTGTTTTGGCGGTGACTGGCGCAAGACGGCGGCGGGACTCGAGATCGTACCGAAGGACGGCGTTCGGCGGCGGTTCCACGCGCTGATCGGCGGCAGGAAAATGCACGTGACAGTCATCAACGCACGTTTTGCCCGTGGACAGTTCGTCTCGATCACCGAGTCACTGTCTGGCCTGAAGTGTCAGCTCGAGAGCGACAACCCCGCCACACACACGGCGCGCGTTCAAATAGTGATCGATGGCCGGGAATCGCAGGTCGACGTGCCCATGAGCGGCGGCAAGGGTGCGGTCTCACACAGCATGCGGTGATTCCAGGCAAACGACTGGTTCACCGCAGAGTCATAGAGACCGCGGAGCGATGCTCGTCATCCTGAAACGCCCCGCAACTTCAGCATCCTTTTTTTTGGTTTAACGGATGGACGGCGTTTTGCTCGGGCGAGACGCCGCTGCAGATCAGCGTAATTGAGTGCAACGGCAACCGCTGCCGTTTTCGGAGAGCGGCACGCCGCGGCAAGTCCGTTAAACAAAAGAAAATGATTGCTCGGGCGTCGGATAGAAGGAAACGCGACCAACGCTCTGTGGTCACTGTGATCTCTGCGGTGAAATTGTGTTTCCTGACCGAGGCAAAATGCGGAAGTGTCAGCTCGAGATCATGCGCCTAGCCTCATTGTGCACCGCACTGATTGTCCTGACCGGCTGCTCTCGAGCTCCCGAACCCGCCGACGTTACCATGCGAGTCGAGAACGGCGTCACCATCGTCGAGAACCCCGGCCTTGACATTGCGGATTCGCTAGCCTGGTCGATCGATACTACCGACGTCGTGCGCATTGGCGTGGTCGATGGACCGGATGAGTATATGTTCAGCAGACTGATCGCCGCCCTATTCCTGCCTGGCGATGAAATCCTGATCGCGGATGGCACTGCGCATGAGCTACGCATCTTCGATGCGCGCGGCCAGTTCGTGCGCAAGACCGGCAGGCGAGGCAGGGGCCCAGGTGAGTTCACCTACCTGAGCAATGTGCTGCATTACTTTGGCGATTCCATCCTGGTGATCGATCGCGAAGGCGGGCGTGCTAACGTACTCGACCCGAACCTCGTATATGTGCGTCAGTTCCGCCCAACACTTCGTGATTCGAGCGCTGATTCGCCGGGCAGTTCGGGCTCTCTGGCCGGTTTCTTCGACGATGGCCGCGCGTTTTTCCGCGATTATCTCAATGTTTGCCGCGGGATCGATCCATTCCGCGAGGGGTTCTGTGTCGACAGCCTCGCCTTCTTTGCTGCGGACCAGAACGGCGCGACCAGAGCGCGCTTCGGGCATTTCGTATATGACCGCTACGAACGCTACAGAGTGGGGCCGGGTCATTTCACTGGCTGGAGGGAGCCACACCCACAGCCGATCTGGGCCATCCAGGGCGATCGCTTCTACTACGGCGATGCCATGCGCTTCGAAATTCTGGTATTCAAGAACGATGGCTCCCTCGAGCGGCGCATTCGCGTAGGCCAAACAGCACCGCGCTTCGAGAAGAATGTGGTGTGGCCGAAGCAGGACCCGCCGCCCAACGCCAGTCCCGACATCAAACGCGGTACCGAGGTCGCTACAAACGCCCAAGCCACTGCCGCCCTGCCGGACACGTTCCCCTCGTTCAGTGACCTGCTTGTCGACGACGTCGGCAACATCTGGGTGCGCGAGTACCTGCCGCCTTCCCTTCTGCCCGACCTGAAGCCTCGCTGGTTTGTCTTTGATCCCGAAGGCCGGCTGCGCTGGTCGATACGCTCCCCGGCCGGCATGGTCCGCACCTTCCGGACATTCAGCCAAATGGGTCCGCAAATCACCAACGACCAAATCCTCGCCCCCGCCCGCGATAGTGATGGCGTGAAGAGCGTGGTGGTCTACCAGCTCCGCAAGTGAGGAGCTTGGAGCGAGGAGCGACGAGCGACGAGTACCTGCGGCCAGGGGCGCCCGCGGCTAGAGCAGTGCCGTCACAATCATGCGCGCGAATGCGCCTGGCAACCAGGATCTAGCCGGCCGCGGGCCCGCACGAGCGGTTGCTCGTCGCTCGTCGCTCGTCGCTCGTTCTCGCTATGTGCTGCAGGATTGTATAAAGTATCCAAAATCTTACCAGCACCAGCCGAGGTCGAATGACCAAAATCTCTCGTAGGAAAGCGCTACAGCAACTCGCGGCCGTCGGCGGCGCATTGATGTGGCCGCGCGTGATCACGGGGCAGGGCGGTCCGATCACGGTTGCCGGTCAGCCGGTAGAGATTGCGGTGTGGTCGCTCAGCCCGATTACCGTGCGCATCCAGATGCGGCCGATCGTGAATGGAGCGACGGGCAGTGTAGCCTTTACTGGCGCTCTGGCAGATCCGGATGGTGGAACCCAGCGCGCGCGCAGTCGTGTCGCATCGGGCGTGAATCGCGTCCG
>JBBDWZ010000212.1:0-17728 GCA_040902615.1 Gemmatimonadota bacterium
ATCAACGTGATTGGTTGGGCGAGACGCAACGCTATGATCCCCCAGAGCACCACCACCGTCAGCACGGCGTAGTAGACGATGCGTACGTCGCCGCCGCGCCAGGCCCGCATGCGCTTGCTGCCGGTCCACAGGATATCCGTGATCGCGCGGACCATCCCCTCCAGGATGTCGAGTTGCGTCTTGAACAGGATCCACACGCCCAGGAATGCAATGACACCCGCGAAGAAAGCGCCCTCGCGCGTTCCTACGGCCTGAGCCAGCGTGGCCGCGATGCCGAGGCCGCGGATCTCGGTGCCCGAGGGTACATAGGTCACGTACAACAATGCAGGCAGCGTCATACCCAGCATCGCACCCAGGAAGTAGACCGCCCATTGATCCACGCGTACGATGCGCCACCAGCGCTGCCAGCGGCTCAGCGCTTCTGGCGTAGGCGTAAACGTCACGCCGGTGTGCGCGAGCACGACCTTCTTGCCCAGCGCCGATGGGATGTAACCAACCGTTCCACTCATGCCGTAGCCTTTGTCACGCGCCCAGTTGCTGAGCACGAGGTTGGCCACGCCGCCACCGCCCGCGTAGCCGGCAAACGCGCCGAGCAGGAAGAAATCGGCACCTGGTGGGATGAATTGAAAGTTGCCGGTCCTTACATCGAAACCAATGAATCCAGCCAGCGCGGCTCCCCAGGTCGCGGCCGGGACAAACATCAACGCGAGCGTGCCGAGCCCGGCCAGGATGACGGTGACCATCACCCAGTTGAGCAGTTCCAGTGTGCGCTCGATGCGGCGGCCGACCAGCAGGATCATGCCGCAGACCAAAAACAAACCGACGCCGATTGCGTAAACCAGATTGGCTTCCTCAGGGCCGGGTAGCCGTCGGGCAAAGAGAAAGAACGCGGCGCCCGCCGCAGTCCCCGCCCAGCCAGGCCAGCCCATTTGCAGGAAGTAGAGGATGACGTAGAACCAAGCCCAGAACGTCGAATGCGGTTTCGTGCGCATGAAGCCGGTAAAGATCGGCTCTCCGGTCGCCATGGTGTAGCGCATCAGCTCGACGTTGAACAGCGTTTGCAACGTCACCGCAACGCCCACGACCCACAACATGGTGAGTCCGTACTTCACCATCGCCGCCGGGCCCACCAGGAATTCACCACTGCCGATGGCTGCACCCAGGATGATCACGCCAGGGCCGACCGCTGCGAACCAGCCAAGGCCTTGCGGTTCCGGCGCTGGCGGGAGCTCGGCAGTGCGCCAGGGATCCAGGCCAGAACGGGCTTCTCGTGCTGGCGGCGTTGTGGCTTCGGTTAGCGTTGCGGCCATTCAGTCATCCCCGTGATCACGGCGTTTGAACAGACATTTTCAATTTCAATTGCAAAATTGTTTTCACTGCGTGTCCGGCCGTTGAGCCCACTACGACCGTTGGCACACCAGATTAACGCAATCCGATTGATGCCGTTCAATATGAGATTGAATTTGAATTTGAATTTATTCGTTTCTTGTCTCACCACCGCGCTGCAACGCGCGCAAACTCCATCAAAAGGCAATTTCAACCCCCACCGTAGGCAGCAGTGGAAACATGCTGACTCCACTCCGAACTGCCGGATTGCGATTGTACTCGTAGAAGTAGAACAGCACATTCTTGCGATTGTATAGGTTCAGCACCTCGAGATACGGCGTGAGCTGGCCCCACGATTTCTGGAACTGCTTGCGCAGACTGAAGTCGAGTCGATGGTATGCGGGATAGCGCTCCGCGTTGCGCTGTCCCAGCAGAACCGGATTGTTGGCGGCGTCGGGATCCCGGTTCACTTCACGATTGCCCTGGCGGTTGAGGGCGGTGCCGGGCACGAGGTGGTACTCGACGAACTGATAACCGCCGATTGCGCGGGTGTAAGGCAACGAGCTGCCGAAGTTCCAGCGGATGCCGGCCTCCCAGGCTCGTGGCAGCATCGTTCTGAGCACAAGGTCGACGTCCAGCCTCCGATCGAAGACCGGAGGGTAGGAGACGGTCGGCGTTGGCACCGCTCCCAATGTCGGATCAGGAAAGCTGCGCGTTGCCTTGAGCCAGGACACGCTGAGGAAGCCACGCACGCGTCCCTGGTCGCGGCGCAGCAGGAGATCCGCGCCAAAGGAAGAGCCGTTCCCGGCAATCAGATCGTCGAGCGGCGTGTTCGGGTCATCAGCAAAGTTGTTGGTGGTCACGCCATCGAAGTCGCGGTAATAGCCCTCGAGCGATGCATACCAGCTGCCGCGAAACAGCTCGAGTCCGGTCTGCACTTGATCCGATACCACGTGGGGTGCGCGCGTGCCTGCCAGCACCCAGATGTCGATGCCGATGGGGAGCTCCTCGTCGCGGAGCGAGTGCAGGTACTGCGCGTAGCGGCCCACCGCCAGCTTGACAGCGGTGTTGGCATCGAGGAAGCGTTTTGCGGCCAGGCGCGGCTGCAGCACGAACACATCGTCGCCTCCGCTCCAGTAGTCGGCGCGCGCACCCACCTCCACGATCCAGTTGGTAGTGGGTCGCCAATCGCCTTGCAGATACATGCCACTCAGCCAGCTCGCTTGATTGCCCTCGCGGAACACGGTTCCGCCGCTGACCGCGCGATTGGCGTACGCCAGCCGGTTCAGCTCAGAGCCCATTCGCAGCTCGAGCGAGCTGCTCGCGGTTTTCTGAAAGTCGGCGCGCACTAATGCCTGCTGGATCCGGCTGTTGAACTCGGTGTCGCCGAAATCGGGAAAGTTGATCGCAGTGCTGAACCGGGTGACGCCGATGCGGGCATCGAGTACCCCGCCCTTGACGTGGCCGAGCCAGCGCGTGCCGGCCACATCGTTGCCCCAGTCCCAGCGCAGCTTGAGCGGAAACGATTCTACATCCGAGAAATCCAGGCGGTCGCGGCCGGTGTAGCCGGTAACGGAAACGCGGTTCCCTGCTCGGGTCCAGCCTTCTGCGTACAGCTGGACATCGGTGAGATAGTACGGGAAATCAAAGAAGGGGCGGAACAGCTGGTCGAAGTACGAGCGGCGCAACGCGAGCCGGCCGCGCGCGGAGCTCAGACCGACCGATCGAGTCCACGTGGAATCGACATCGGAAGCGAGCGCGATGCGCGTAGCCAGTAGCGAAACACCGCCGCTCACCGCCTGTCCGCGCTGACCCGGATCGCTTTCCACGTTGAGTACAGACGACACGCGCCCGCCATATTGTGCCGGAAAGCCGCCGGCCTGCAGCTCGGCGCGTTCGACCATGTCCGCGTTGAACACGCTGAAGAGACCGCCCAAATGGAACGGGTTGAAAATGGGAAACCCGTCGAGTGCGATCAGGTTCTGATCCGCGCTGCCACCGCGCACGTTGTATGACGAGGAGAAGTCGGACGTGGAAACTACACCCGGCAGAACTTCGATCGCCCGCAGCACATCGGATTCGGCGAGCCCGGGAATCAGTTTCAACTCACCCTGCGCCAGCTCACGGGTGGTCTGACCGGCAGTACTCTCGAAGGCGGCGCGCTGACGCAGGGACAGCACAGTGAGTGTCTGCAGCTCCAGCGCGCGGTCCTGGAGCGCGATGTCGATGCGCACAGTGGAATCTTCGACGGCCTGCACGACGACGGTGGTGTCACCGTAGCCGATGCGCTGTACCGCCAGCGAGTACGGTCCCGCGGACAGGCGGAGGCGGAAATAACCGAGTCGATCTGTGCTGGTGGTCCGGGTCTCGCCCGGACCGTCGTTTGCGCGCGCAATGACGTATGCATCGGCAATGGCACTACCGGTCGCCGCACGCACGAAACCCTCGACTGTGCCCTGCGCTCGCAATCCGGCCACCTCCATGAGCAGGCAGATCGCGAGCAGTATCACCCGGAGCATCATTCGCTAAGCATACAGCGTTGGCGGATTGCTTGCCCGGCCCCGTATTGCGGGCGAGATTTACTGGGCAGCTTGCGCCCGCCCAAAGCTCCGGAGGTTTACAATCGGCGGCCCGCGCTCGATTCGAAGACTCCTGCCGTTTACGTTCGGAATTGTCTGCCCGGTCTGCGGCCGAAAAACGGAACGCATGCCGACGCCGACCTGGTTCCGGATATTTCGTTTGATCCTGCCAACTCGCTCCAGTTATCGCCTTTGTTTTTACTGCAAGTTTCGCGGGTTGTCGTTCCATCGTGCGCGCGACATCGATGTCGATTGAGTAACTCGTGTCACGATCCCGTATCCAAACCGGATCGCCCGACCTAGCTCTTTTTGCGACAGTACTTTACCCGTGAATTGTCCTCGCTTACATTTGGCAATGCCTCGAACAATACCATGGGCCGGGATTCGGCTTCCTGCGGCGCTTGCACTCGCGGCGGCGTTGCTCGCCTGCCGCGACAGCACCACGGCACCACTTGTTCCCGCTCGCATTGAAATACGGCTCGGCGATGCGCAAACCGGCGTTGTCTTAAGCGAGCTGCCGATCCAGCCCACCATTGCAGTTCTTACCGCCAGTGGAAAACCGGTCCCCGACGCAACGGTCATATTCGAGCTTCCGGCCGGCGGCGGACAGCTTTCGCGGTTTCAGCAGTCGACCGACGCACGCGGCATGGCCTCGGCCGGCGCGTGGACTCTTGGTACACGCGCGGGCTCACAGACACTGACCGCGAGCGTGATGGACGCGCCCGACGTGAAGGTCACGTTAACGGCGCATGCGCAGCCCGGTGAAGCGGTGCGTCTGGTGCTGAAGCGGCTGGCTTCGGCAAACGCGGCCAGTGGCCTCGTGTTGAGCACGACGCCATCGATTCAAATCGGGGACGTGTACGGTAACGCGGTCGCGCGGGCCGGCGTAGTGGTCACGGCCAGCGCGGGCAGCGCGCGAGTGCGCAACGACACCGCAACCACGGACTCAGCCGGCGCGGCCACCTTCACCGGATTTGCCTTGTCGGGAACTCCGGGTACGTATGTGCTTCGGTTTACTGCACCTTCTTTCATCGCTGTCGATGCAAACCTGGTTGCACTCAGCATCGGCCCGGCGGCAAAGCTCGCGCTGGTTGTCAATCCGCCGTCGAACGCAGTGAGCGGCATTGCCTTCGATATGCAGCCGGTCATTGAACTGCAGGATGATGCGGGCAACCGGGTCACCCAGACAGATGTGACCGTGACCGCAAGCGTGGCGAGCGGCTTCGGCGTACTGGGCGGTGAAGTGCAGGCGGTCACGAGTCAAGGCCGGGCGATCTTCTCCGATCTTCGGCTGACCGGCAGCGGCGCGTTCCGCATCAACTTCAGCGCGCCCGGAGTCGCGTCGGTCAGCACCAGCGACATTCTGATTCCGGTTGTGGTCGGATGCCCCGGTACGACCGGCCTGCTGCTGGACTTTGCGCTCGGTCAGACAGCGCGATACCGCGCCGATCAAACCATGGCGCCGCAGTGTCTCCAGTTTGACCAGTTCCGCAATCGGGATCAGCAGTTCCTGGTCATGATCGAAAACATGCCGCGCACCGGCGGTCCCAATGGTTTTGGCGGCGGACTTTTCCCCGGCCCCGAGAGCGGGTTCATCCTGAACGTCAACGTGGCCGCCAGCGGGTTGAGCGGCATGGAGTCGGGCGCACGCGCGGCCGCTCGGCAGATGCCGTCTCAGGCCGTCGAGCCGCACTCATGGAATTTCGGGGAAGGTGAGATCTACGAGGGAAGGCCGACCCTTCCGGCTGGCGGTGTACCCGCGCCGCGCATTTTGCGCGGCCGTGATCAGATTGCGGTCAATAGCGCGGACGCGGCACCCGCGGTTGGCGATACCATGCTGGTTTACCTGGCGGGCGTCGAGCGACTCGGCACTTTCGACGGTGATCAGCGAGCGGTCATCCGGCACGTCTCCGATGAACTGATCATTGCCGAGGACACGCGGCTCGCCACCATGCCGCGTGCAGGTGGCGGTTTCAACACGCCACTCACGCAAGCTGACCTGGACTCGATATCGCGGGCCTACGCCGCGCATTCACGCGCGCAAAGCGATCTGTTGTTCGGCGGCCGGCACAACCGGATTACAGAGGCACAGACGCCCCCACGCATCGTCGCCGTACACACGCTCATGTTCGCGGACAACGTGTGGGGTTACACCTACATGACCGGTAACGTGTTTGCCTGGGATTTCTGGGTGTTGACCAACGGCTCGACCAAGGGCCTGGCTCAGCATCCGCTGCGTAACGCACACAACCTGTTCATGCATGAGGTTGCCCACATGCGTCATTGGGGGCTGCTCGAGTATGCCGGCCGGCAGAATCGGCTGGGCAACACCTGGCTGATCGAAGGTTTTGCCCGCTTCAGCGAGCGGTTGCCGATCGCCTCGTATCTGCTCAACAACGCGAACCCGTCTCGAACGGGTAACGCGACACTGGGCGCTTATCCGGAGTTTGGCGGACCGCGCTTCCGTGAAGATGTGCCAAGCTACTTGAACGTCAGCGCCTCCATGCTCGACGGTTATGCCGCGTCGTCCTATGTCTTCGACTACCTCGCGGATCAGGTTGCAGCCGCGGGCGGGGATTGGCACAGTGCCATCGCGCGCTTCGTGACCAGTGCGGGCACCGAAGCCGACGCGAATGCGGTGGTGGGTTCTCTGCTGCCCGGGCTTACGTTCGAGGAGTTGTTTACGCGGGCCCGCATCGCTGCATATACAGATGACCTTCCCGACTCCGCGTTGCCCGGTTGGACGCAGTATCACCAGTTCAACCTGCGCGCGAGCCGCGAGCCATCGACGGCAGCCAGCTTCGACCCGCGCAACGCCTGGCCTCGGATCCAGCCGGGAACCGCCTTCGCCGAGCAGCGCTCGGTGTTCCCCGGCGCAGCGTTCGGCTACTTGATCGACGGCATGAACGCAACCAGCAGCGGCCGGTTGCTCATCGATTTCGGAACGCTTGAAAACGCGGTGCTCTCGGTCACGCGGATCCGCTGAGCGAGGGAAGCTCTGAACCCGTCAGTTGCGCCGGAGACGGCAGATGACTGGCTCAGAGCTTCCCTAGTCGGCCAGCGGATTGGCTGGCGGCTCGCGCACCACGCGCAGAACCGGCTGGACAGCACCCGCAGCGGTCATGACTATCAGCAACCCGGCCGCCAGCAAAAAAGCGTCGGCGTGTATACGCGCGTGGGGCAATACCAGCTCCAGCCACTGTTGCGCGCCCACGGCCAGCCAAACGCCCAGGACGATTCCGACACCCACCAGGCGCGCCGAATACGCGCTGACGTGACCTGCCAGTCCCGCTGCCGTGCTGCCCAGCGCCAGACGAATGCCGAGCGCGCGCCGCTGCGCAGTAACGAGCGCAGCCGTCGTTGCGTGCAGGCCCAACGCGCCCAGCGCGAAGCAGAGAATCGCGAGAATGCGCAACGCGACGCTGGTCTGCCGGAGTGGTGCCTGCGCGGCGCGCTCGACATCGGCGAGCGGGACGTACGCGTCGGCGCGGAGTCCTGGCGCGGCCACGACCACATCGGTCGGGTCACTGCGTAACAGATCGAAATGCAGCGGCGGATGCTGGAGTGCAGCAAAAAAGATCTCGGCCGTTCTCGGGCCGCTCGACCCCAGCACCGTTCCGGATCGATCTTCGACCACACCAACAATGCGATGCTCCGCGCCCAACGCGCTGCCCAACCGCACGACGCGGCCGAGCGGACTGTTGCGGCCGAATACCTGCAGCGCATACGAGCTGTTGACGATGACCACACCCGCCGCACCGATTCGATCGGATAGGCTGAAGTCACGGCCCCCGACCAGCCGGCTGCCCACGACCCCGAAATAGCCCGGTCCAACACTGTGCATGGGCAGGGTGATCTGCGTGACTGGAATCGGCACGTAGCCTCGCAGACACTCGTCACACTCGCTGTACAGCTGATCCTGGAAGGTCGCGCCCAGCACCGCGCCGGCACTGGCAATGCTCTCCGGTTTGAACCCACTTTCGGCGCGAAGCAATGCCTCAATGCGCGCGCTGCGTTCAACTGCTCCCAGCGACTCATCCGTAAAGCCGGCGTCCGCTACCCACAATTGCGGCATCGCAGGGTCGGTCGAGTTACTGCGTTCGGGCAGATCAGACAGTGCCACGGCCACCGCCAGCAGCGAAACACACGCGCCGACCTGAGCACTGGTCATCAGCTCGCGCACCCGCCGCTCACCCAGCGTGCCGGTTGCACGTGTACCAGCGCGCAAACGATCCGCGAGCGGGCCGCGCATCATGAAAAGCCACAGCGTTGCGATACTGCCCGCTGCCAGCACTGCTGCGCACACCAGCGCACCCGCGAACGCACGTACGATCGAGCGGACCACGCCTACTTCAACCACACCGGCCCAGCCGCGCATGACAACCAGCACCACCACCGCGGCGGAAAGAACCCCAAACACCGTACCGATTGCGGCAACGCGGGCCACCGGCGCCGCCAGCTCAATGAACAGCTCGCGTGGTGAGGCACCCAACGCGGATCGCGTCGCGAATTCGCTCTTGCGTTGCGTGTGCCGCGTCAGCAGCAGCGACCATAAGGCAATGCCCGCCACGAGCACACCCGCCAGCAGCACCAGGAACACGGTCTGTCCAACGCCAATCGACGCACTTTCCTGCACCGCCTCGAACGCGCGGTGACGCGCCGTCGGCGCGCTCAGCCAACCGCTTTCCGGAATCGCGGCTGGCTGCAGGAACGGACGCATGCCCGCTGGAGTCCGCTCGAACAAACCCAGCGCGACTCCGCACAACGCCGCGCTGGCGGCGCTTAGAATCACGGCCGGCGCGTCGCCTGGCCGTCTTGCGCGTTCCGATTGCTTCGATTTTGCCTGGCCTGGCCGATCCATGGTCCAACGGTAGACCGCGGGTTCAACGGTAGGCAACCAAACCGTTGTTTCGTCGTTTCCCCGTCAGAACTTGCATTTCCACGTCAGCATTGCTGTAACCCCATTTACTGCATTAACTTATAGCATATCGACCAGAAACAGTTAGATTGACATAATCCAACCTGTCTCGCTCTTTTCCCGTCGGTCTGAACCTTGCTAAAAACGCGCGCGATGTTGCCACAAAACGATGTACAGGAATACCTGCGGCGACGGTTGCTCGCCGATCTGCATCTGGGCCGGTTGAAGCCGGGGGATCGGGCGCCGAGTCTGCGGATTGTCGCCAGCGAATTGGGCGTCGGAATCCGTGCGGTCTCGCGTGCCTATGCCCACCTGGCGAATGAGGGCCTGGTCACGATTCGGGGCCGATCGGGCGTGTACGTCGCACCACAGGCATCGGTCGAGCCGATCCTGTCGGAGCCGCAGGCGTGGTATTCGGCGATATTGACGGATGCGTGGAAGCGGCGGATTCCGCTGCCACAGCTGCCTGAGCTGTTGCAGCAGTTCGTATCGCGGCGGCTGAGTTGCGCGTGCATTGAATCGACCGAAGACCACATGGTCGCGTTCTGTGCCGAATTGGAAGAAGACTTCGGTCTGGACACGGTCTCGGTCATGCTGGGGGAAGGCGGAGCGGACGAGGCCGAGGACAAGCGACGGATCCAGGAAGCCATTGAGAGCACCGATTTCGTGGTGACGACGGCGTTTCATGCGGCCGAAGTACGCGCGGCGGCTCAGGCAAGCGGGAAGCCGGTGGTCGTGGTCTCGGTGAACGATGCACTGGTGCAAGCGATTCAGCGGGCGTTGCGGGTGGGGCCGGTGGTGATTGTGGCAGCGGACCATCGGTTTGTCGACCGCGCGGAACGGTACCTGATTGGCGCGTTTGCGGAGCATGGCCATATGCGGGTGTTGTTGATCGACCAGTGGCTGGCGGATCCGCAGATTGTTGCTGATGCAGCGCCGATGCTGACGCGGGCTGCGCGCAAGCAGCTCAACCAGCCGGCCATGGACCTGGCAGCCGAGCCGCTACCATTCCTTTCGCTGGATGCGGCGCGAGTCATCACGCAGTCAATGATTTCGGTACAGGTGGAAGCCGAACTCCAGCCGGCGTAACATTCTTCCGCCTCCTCGCCAAATCTTCAGTACGATGAATTTTCCGGATCCGGCTCATCTTTCTTCTTCAGTACGATCGTAATCTCGCCATCCTGCTCGAGCACGGCATAGCGGATTTCCTCGAGCGTTCTGGTGCCGAAGCGCGCGCGCGCCGCATGAAGAATATCATTCTCAGCGATGCGTTCTCTCTGCATGTATTTGGGATGCTGCTTCCCTTTCTCGATCAGCACCAACGGTGTTCCCTCGATCAGGCGGTCCAGCCACGGTGACCGTTCCTTTACCAGTGAAATCAGGATATCGAAGCCGACCAGGCCAATTACGAGCAGGAATGCATTGGTCATTGAATTGTCCGCGTCGACCATGGCCTGTTGTACGGCCTCGCTGATGATGAGCGTGAGCACGAGATCGAAGGTGGTGATTTGCGCGAGTGTGCGTTTGCCGGCGATGCGGAAGATCAGGAGCAACAACAGGTAGACGATGACTGCACGCGTGATGGCATCCATGCGGTCCCTCCCTTACGGAAGCACGAATTGTTTGAGCCGGAGCGCTGACCCGCCGCGCAATCCGATCTGAATGGTGCGCAAGCCGATGTCGTCAGGCTCGAAGACGAAACTGACTGTGGCATTCGGCTCGAGGTTGAAGTAGAACGTGGTATTGCCGGCGCCGCTCTCGGTTCGGTCCGGCTCGGGCATGACGGTGCGCAGCTCGGCCTGATGGAGGTAGTCGGTCGAGAACACCACACCCACTTCGCCCTGCGCGCGCGGCGTGTGCAGGTCGAAGCGGGTAATCGCGGCGTGACGCGCGATTCGATCATATTCGATGACCAGGTCACCGCTGGACGTGCTGCGGGTTTGATGGGCGAGTGGTCCGCCGCCGAAGGCTCCGGCGATTGAGGCCAGAGCGATGATGACGATGAATACCCAGCCAATCCGCTGAATCCGCCACTCCACGCGCTGGAAATCGAGGTCCTGATTGATCTCGATCTCACTTACGCGCTTCAGGTCAGACAAACGCCCTCCCGGATATCGATCCGGAAGGGCGTTTGCAAGAAATGGGCGCTCGCCGGCTCCAGGGCAGCGCTAATCAAGTCAGCTGCATGGAGACGGCGTCTCCAATACTGCAACTGACTTTCAGCGCTTCCCTAGGAAGAAACGGCTCTCACAGCGTCCGCAGCGCGGCGCTCCAGCTCGCTCACGCGTGCCGTTTCCCGTTGCAGCGCGGCCGCGGCCTCCGTAAGCGTCTGCTTGTGTGCAGCAGTGGGCAGGAAGTGCTGCGTGCCGATTGCAGTCAGTACACCCGTGATCTGTGCGACGAGATTGGGCGGGGTGGCACCGCCGCCGCCGCCACGTCCACCGCGGCCACCCGTACCGCCAGCGCCACGAAGACGAAGGAGCGCGCTGTCGATTTGAGTTTCGACTTGCCTGGCCTGAATCACCGGCTGGGCGGAGGCATCCTTGCCAGTGGTAGCCGCGGTGATGCTGCGTTTTGCGGCTTCGAGCCGCGCGACCATCTGGTAGACACGACGAGCAAGCTCATACGCGCGCGCGCGTTCCGTGTAGAGGTCGTTGAACTCGGCAACGGTCAGTCGCACGGCGGGATCACGCCGCACATCGATCGTGTTTTGGGACAACACGTCATTGCCGCTCTTCAACTGCACGGTGTATCGACCGGGGACGACGTACGGACCGGGGAGCGTGCCGCCACCACCGCCGAACTGCGGCGCGCCCGGGTTTTCCGGATTCCCAGCGCCGCGCCCACCGCGGCCGCCGCGGCCACCCGGCTGCGCCGCGCTCGTGTCGCGCGGGACCGGCGAGTCATGGCGCAGATCCCATTGTACGCGGTGAGTACCGGGAACGAGTGCGGCCGGCAGCTCACGCACGACGCGATTCTGCGCGTCCGAAATCACGAGCTGACCGCGCGCGCCACCCGCGCCAGCCGAGACGTAGTAGGTGAGGGGCACGCCATCAGGCGCGTTGCTGGCCGCATACTCGCGGTTTCCCGGCAGATTGAAGCCGCCACCGCGATTGAAAACGGTGGCCGGCTTGGGCGTTGCCAACCTGGCCCGCGCGGTCCGTGCTGCTGCGGTGGCCGGTGCGCCCAGCCTTTCCAGCACGCCGATATCCTCCATTACATAAATGCCGCGACCATGGGTGCCGACCACGAGATCGTTGTCGCGCGGGTGTATGACCAGGTCGTGCACCGGCGCGGGCGCAATGTCGTTCTCGAGCTGAGCCCAGCTCGCGCCGCCATTCACGGTTACGAACACGCCGTATTCCGCGCCGACCACGAGCAGGTTGGGATCGCGATGATGCTCGCGGATCACGTAGACCGATCCTTCCGGCAGGTTGCTCGTGATCGAGGTCCAGCTCCGGCCGAAATCCGTGCTCTTGTAGACATAAGGCTTGAAGTCGTTGCTGCGATGTCCATCGAAGGTCGCGTAAGCAGTGCCATCGGCATGCCGCGATGCAATGACGCGGCTGACATAGGTCAGATCGGGCACGCCCGGGAAGCTGGTAACCTTGGTCCAGTTGGCACCGTTGTCACGCGAGACTGCAATCACGCCGTCATCGGAACCGGTGTATAGCAGGCCGCGCCTGACCGGCGATTCGTCGATGCTGGCCAGGTTGCCGAACTGCGACGTGCTGGCATGACGGCGGAAACCACCGGGACCCATGATGCCCATGACCGGCAAGGTCTCGCGATCGAGCGCGCGCGTGAGGTCGGGGCTGACACGCTCCCACGAATCACCGCGATTGGCGCTTCGGAACAGGATGTTGGCCCCGAAGTACAGGGTCTTGTTGTCATGCGGCGAGATGAGCAGCGGTGTGCTCCAGTTCCAGCGCAGCTGCTCACCCGCGCGTGCGCTCGGGCGGATGTTCTTGCTCTCGCGAGTAGCCAGGTTGAAGCGATTGAGCGAACCCTCCTGCGATTCCGAATACACGATGTCCGGATCGGTGGGATCGACCGCGGAATAGAAGCCGTCACCACCGCCCGTACGCACCCACATTTCGTTGCCGATGCCACCGCCAAATCGCGTCCTCACCGGCGCGCCAAAGCTGCCATTGTCCTGCAGACCACCGTACACCCAGTACGGATCGCGCATATCCACTGCGATCGCGTAAAAGGTCGAGACCGGCATGTTCAACGCAAAGTCCCAGGTCGCGCCGGCGTCGTGTGAGATGTAGAAGCCGCCGTCATTGCCGATCATGACGTGATCGCCATCATTGGGATCGATCCAGATGGCATGATGGTCAGCATGGGTGCTGCCGCCAATCGTCCGGAAGGTCTTCCCGCCATCATTCGAGACTTCCAGGTTTTGTCCGAGGATGTATACGCGCTCCGGATTCTTCGGATCGACCCGGATGATGCCGGTGAACCAGGGGAACGGCCCGACCACAGCCGATGCGCGTGTCCAGGTTGTGCCGCCATCGTTGGAGCGGAAAATCCCGCCCTCGCTCGCATCAATGTGCGCGTACACCGTGTTGGGATTGCTCTGGCTCACGGTCAAACCGGTGCGGCCCTTGTCACCCACCGGCAGCCCCGCACTCAGCATGATCCAGGTTGCACCGGCATCCGTGCTCTTCCAGATCGCGCTCTCCGGCCCACCCGATGTTGCGCTGTAGGCCTTGCGTTCGCGCTGGAACGATGCCGCGTACAAGGTGTTCGGATTCGACGGATCGAATACGACTTCCGTGAAGCCGGTGTACGGCCCAAGGGATTTGGTGTTGGTCCAGGTGCGGCCGCCGTCCGTGCTCTTGAAGAGCCCGCGCTCGCCACCCGCCCCCCAGAGCGGACCCATCGCGGCTACGTAGACGATGTCAGGATTGGTTGGATGCACGATGATGCGCGGGATGTGCTGCGACGTGCGCAGCCCGCTGTGCGTCCAGGTGCGCCCGGCATCGGTCGACTTGTAGACGCCCTCGCCCCAGCTGGAGCTGCGCAGGTTGTTCGCTTCGCCGGTACCGACGTACACCACGTTCGGATTCGATGGCGCAACCGCGACTGCGCCGATCGATGACACGCGCTGCCCATCGAAGATCGGGGCCCAGGTGATTCCGCCATTGGTGGTCTTCCAGACACCACCCGCGGCCGTGGCGACAAAAATCGTCTTGCCCAGGCGCTCGCCTGGCCGGGTTGCTGGCGGCACCGCAATATCGGCGACCCGACCACTCATCACCGCCGGTCCAATCGACCGGAAACGCAGGCCGGCCAGAACAGCCGAGTCCGGGACTCCACTAACCAGCGCTTGCGCGCCGGCAACCGCGGGAAGCACAAGCGCAGTGGCTACCACCGCCCAGGCGACCGAATAGCGCATCCGAAACACGAGCACCCACCTGTTTTTGGAGAAGTCTGGATAGGGACAACCTAAAGACGGGGGGAGTTAAGACAACAGGCGGTTGGCGGTGGAGCGCTGGATGCGGCCCGGTTCCGAACTGAAGGATGAGGGAGGGGGCAGGATTAGAACCAGGACTCAGGACCAGGACTAGGCGCGCCCGGTTCCACCTAATTCCTAATTCCCAATTCCCAATTCCCAATTCCCAAACCGCCACGAGCCGGGCACAAAAGACTCTGCCGCAACATCGCCAGCGACGAGATTCCCTAATCCTCATCCCCAGCGTGCCAGCAGCCGCTGGAAAGGTCTGCCGGTGTATCGCCAGCATCCGATTGCGTAATCCCCTTTCCCAAACGTTCCAGCAACCCTTTCATGGCGATGTTGCGGCAGAACGGCTTAGGGAACCTGGAGGGTTGGGAATTGGGAAATTGGGGTATCGCGCGGCCGCAGATTTTGACGTCCGCAGCTTTTGCGACGCTGGAGAATGGGGAATGGGGAAAGGGGAATACGGAATGAGGAATAAGGAACCGGGCGCTAGTCATGAGTCCTAGTCCTCTGGTCCTTGTCCTCACACTCCTTCCTCCCCATATCCGTTGCCGCCGAAGCCAGAGCCAGCCTTACCCGTCAGCGCGCCACGGCCCGCCGCTCGGGATCTCCCGGCCTTCCAACGCGCCGTTCATCCCGATCTTTCCAGCTCATAGCCCAGCCGTATAGGGCAATCAGGATTGAAACGTCGAGGAGTGCGCCGAAGATCATGAACAGGACCGGCAGGAAGAGCAGACTGAACTTCGCGACAACGGCGCCGTGAACCAGGTACTGCAACGGGATGAAGATGATCAGGTGTCCGAGGCTGGCCAGCACGATCCAGACTTTACGGACCACACCAAAATCGAAGACGAAATAGGTCACGCCGTAGACAATGGGGACCAGCGCAATAATCGCCAGCCCGATCGTGTGCATGTCCGATGTGTAGCCCGCCAGTGTGTACGGGAAGTGAGCGGCAAACAAAGCGAAGTAAGTGAGCGATACCACCTGCACGAAGAGCAAAGCACGAATCAGGTATGCAATTGGTAGCACGCGTTTCGGCAGGAAGAAGCTGACGACCAGGAGCACGATCGAACCCAGCAGGGTCAGCCACCAGACCGGCCGACTGGGCAGTGGTGCATTGGCGGTGACGTGCGGAACCTCCACCTGGATGAACGGCACGATCCAGCGCGGACTCGCAATCACCTCGCCGAGTCCGAGCACCGGGGCGAGACGCGCCAGCATGACCGTCCACATGGACGCAATCGCCGGCAACGCCGCCATGGTCAGCGTGGTCATGACGACCACGAGTACTATCGTGCTCCAGCTAATACGCGTGCGATCGGGTACACGCCGGAATGCGCGATGCTCGGGGATCGCACCGCCGGCATACCCACGCAATCGAAGATCGAGAACGTCCTGCGGCAGATTGCTCATGGCTCATACCTCCGGAAAACTGCGAGGTACAACCCCGTGCGGCTGCTCAGGCCGTCGCCACTGGGACCGGGCAAGGCTTGCAGGTTGCCGTTCACTCGATCGTCAACGTTCAGGTCTACGCCGTCAGTGGGAGCGCCGAGTCCAGGAGTCGCCAGCCCTCGTGGCATTGCCTTTCTCAACGTTCTCCTTCGGTCTCGCCGGCGGTTATGCAAGGAGAACGCCAAGTGTAACGAAATGTTAAGGATGGCACATTCCTAGCAACTGAGCCGAAGCTATCCCCCCGGGTATCGGCAGGTAGCAGGAGTGATGGACAGGATAAAAGCACTGGCAGAAGTCGGAATTGATTGGGGCGGGTTGATCGGCATCATCGCGCTGGTCGTCCTGACCGCGATCATCGGCTTGATCGTTCTGTATTCGATACGCCATTACCTGTTCACACTGAACCGGTTGTTCGGCCGACAGCGGCACCCGTACGTGGACGTTCGGGAAGCCGATTGGCCGTCGGCCACGGTGGTGATCCCGGCGCACAATGAAGAGAAGGTCATTGGGCACGTGCTGGATGGGCTGTTGCTCTGCGATTATCCGGAGTCACGCCTCGAGATCATGGTGGTGAACGATCGCTCGACCGACCGGACGGGAGAGCTGATCGATGCCATCGCGGCCAGGAACCCGGGCCGATTCACACCCTTCCATCGTACCACGGGCAATCCGGGGAAAGCAGCGGCGCTGAAGGATGCGCTGGTGACCGTAACCTCGGATGTCATTCTGATTTTCGATGCGGACTATCTGCCTGGAACCGGTCTGATCAAGCAGCTGGTAGCCCCGTTCTTCGATCCTGAAGTCGGAGCCGTGATGGGGCGAGTAGTTCCGATCAATGTCGGCAGCAATCTGCTGACGCGTCTGCTCGACCTCGAGCGTTCGGGTGGCTACCAGGTGGATCAGCAGGCGCGCATGAACCTGGGGCTGGTGCCGCAGTTTGGCGGCACGGTAGGTGGGCTGAGGCGCACCGCGCTGGTGAGCGTAGGTGGCTGGCGAGAAGACTCGCTGACCGAAGACACCGATATCACCTATCGCTTGCTGCTGCGTGGCTGGAAAACCGCGTACCAGAATCGGTCGGAGTGCTACGAGGAAGTGCCCGAGTCGTGGCCGGTACGCATTCGTCAAATCAATCGCTGGGCCCGCGGACACAATGAATGCATGCGCCGTTACTTCCGTCCACTGCTCAACAACCTGGGCTGGACGGGCTGGTTTCAACGTCTGGACGGCATGCTGCTGCTGGGCGTGTATGCGATGTCGGCAGTCATGGTGGTGGGTTGGTTGCTGGTGCTCGGGCTGTTTTTTGCCGGTGTATCACTGGTCAGCTGGCTGTTCGTGTTCCTGGCGGTCGCTGCCTATAGCGCGCTGGGCAACTTTGCCGTGTTCTTCGAGGTTGCCGCGGCCGCGCGGCTGGATGGCTATCGCAACCGCATACGTCTGTTGCCGTTCACATTCTTTGCCTTCCTGGTGAGTCTGATTGCAACCGCGCGCGCATCGATTCCACGGTGGCTCACTTTACGCGGGCGGAAGGTTGTCTGGCACAAGACCGAGCGCACCCGAACGGGAACCTCTCTCCGAGGGATCATATGACGGCGCTGCTCCTGCTGATCCTGCTCGCTGCTCTCTGGTACCTGCTTGCGTTTCTGCCGGCGTTGCGTGAGCTGTGGCTACGCACCGACGTCAGGCCCCTGCGGGTCATCGGTGAGTATGACGGCAGTGCAGCCTACTTCGCGCGCAGCTCGCTGGCCTTCATCAGCGCAAATTTTCCTGGTAAGATTACGCGCGAGGAGAATCAACGGATCGAGGGGGTGCTCGACAACGGGACTCCGTACACGATGCTCCCATTCAGCGAGCAGACGCGCGTGCTGCGAGTTGCGGAATGTGAGCGCGCGCTCTTTCTCCGCGCGAAACACATCTTCTGGCTTGTTCGGCGTCATCAGTGTCTCGGTTTCTCCTCGGTGGCAGGAAGGATACCTCAGCGAAAGC
>JBBDWZ010000213.1:0-17700 GCA_040902615.1 Gemmatimonadota bacterium
CGATCCACGATCCACGATCCACGATCCACGATCCACGATCCACGATCCACGATCCGCGATCCGCGATCCGCTACGGAACCCGAACGTTCACAATGGTCGTTTCACCCTGCGGATTTCGCAGCATGAGCGATGCGATCTGCCCCGAGCGCAGTGTGCGGAGCATTGCTTGAGCTTCGCGTGCGGAATTCACGGGTTTGCGATCGATGGAGACGATCTGTTGCGGAATGCGGAGACCGCGGCGGCGGCTGGCCGCGCTGCCGGGCTCAACGGCTGTGATCACGGCGCCGCCGGAGCGGTCGAAGCCGAACTGGCGGGCCAGCTGGTCGTTCAGCTCGAGCACCTGAATGCCGAGTCGACCTGCGCCCTGTACCGGGCGTGGCGTGCGCACTGGCTCATCATTGACCGGAAGCGGCGCTTGCTCCAGCGAGATCGCGAAGGAATGCTGAACGCCGTAACGGATGACGCGCAGCATCACTCTTTCACCGGGCCGATGCTCGGCGATCAGCCGCTGCAATTGACCCACGTGTTCAACTTTTTTCCCGCCCAACGCGACGATCACATCGCCACGCTCGAGGCCGGCCGATCTTGCCGGAGAATCGTCCGGAGAGAAATCCTCGACCAGCACGCCCGAGATCTCGGGCAACTTGAATACTTCGGCGTCTTCCTGCGTGATGTCGTCGATCGACACGCCCAGCAATGGCCGGCGCACATGGCCGAACTCGGCCAGATCCTTGATCACGCGCTGCACGAGATTAGCTGGAATCGCGAACGCGTAGCCCTGATTGAAACCCGTGCTGCTCGCGATCGCCGTGTTCACGCCGACCACCTCGCCGCGCAGGCTCAACAGCGGACCGCCTGAGTTGCCCGGGTTGATCGCTGCATCGGTCTGGATGAAATCCTCGATCGCAAAACGATCCAGGGTGTTGTTGCCCGAGGCCGGATCGAGTACGTCGAGCGGACGGCCCTTCGCGCTGATAATGCCGCTGGTCACGGTGAAGTCGAGAGTGCTCGCATCGCCGAAGCCGGGATTGCCGATCGCCAGGACCCACTCGCCGACGTTCGCCTGATCCGAATCACCGAAATGCACGGCCGGCAGATCAGTCGCCTCGATCTTGAGCAGTGCGATATCCGTAAAGGGATCGCGGCCCACCAGCCGCGCCGGAAGCGTACGCTTGTCGAAGAGCCGCACCGAAATGAAATCGGCGCCCTCGATTACGTGATTGTTGGTGACGATGTAGCCATCCGCGGAGACAATGAAACCGGAGCCGCCCGCGACTTCAGGCTGCTGCTGTCTGGCGGAGTCGTCGTCGAGAAACTGACGGAATCGATTGGGGAACATGCGGCGAGGCTGCACTGGCGCGCGTTCACTCTCAATGCGCACCACTCCCGGCGTAACCGATGCCGCAATCGATTGAAATGCATCGCTCAAGTTCAACGCCGTACGAACGTCGCGAGAGACGGTCGTCACCGCCGGCGTGGGCACGGTCTTGAGTGGTGGCAAAGGAGGTCCCCGACGATCCGCAATCCCGCTGGCTAGCAGGAGCGAGATCCCGAGCGCAGTACCGACCAGAAACAGCAGCTTCGCGTTTTGACGGATTCGATTGAGCATTAGGTCCGGTGTCCGGTGAGCTAACTACCTGTAAAATAAGCCCATAACGGATTTTTACCAAGGCGGAAGCCGCCGACGGCGGCGCTGGCGTGACCAGCCGCCCGTTTCAGGCGGTCACAACGGAAAAGTTTATCGGAAGGTTTAAGAATCGGAGCCATCCACCCGGTTGACTTTTTCCGAGATGCCTATTCAGAGGTTCGCCATGAGATCGACTGCGGAGAATAACGTCTCGAGCCGGAGTTCGAGTGCTGGAATGGCCGCGTCGGGTTGCCAGCGCGGAATGCCGGCACAAATGATCGGCCGGTCAGCGGGCTCGCGGAGCCGGTACTGTTCGACCACGCGCGCAATCGGATCGACCACCCAGTACTCATTCACGCCGAAATCGCGATACCGGTTCGGCTTGAGCACGCGATCGTAGCGGCTGGAGCCATGCGACAATACTTCGACGACCAACCCGGGCTTCGATGTCACGCCGCGTTCAATCAGTCCGCTTAGCTCCGCAGCGGGGACAAAGAGCATATCCGGCCCGTTACTTGCTGCCACAACGCTCATTGCTGCATCATGGGTAATCCCGTCACAGGCAACAATCGGTGATATCCACGCCGCCCTCTCGGCACTGGCACCGTGCACGCATGAATGTCGAACGGACCAATGCACCCAGGAAGAGCACCACGACATCGTCGAGTCAGTGAACAGGACACATTCCAAGGGATCTAAGACGGAGCTGGAAGAATGCGGCGAGCACGAGGGAGCGTTCTGCGACGATCATTCGTGCGGCTTTAATTTCGCCGGTGATCCGGCTGCGCTCGATGGCGCAATCGAGGCTCTCCGCCGGCTGCCGAGGCACCTTGCTCTCGAGGCTGTAGCGGACATCCCGCAGCTCGTGTTGAGTTCTGATGCAGAGGTGATCCATGTCATCGGCTGCGGTGATGAAGTCGTAGCCAACGTTCGATTGGCGGCCGCAGTCGGCCTCGACGGAGGCAAGGTTGCTCAATAGCGGGTGGGTTAGACAGGCGTGGCGAGTTGGGAAACCCGTGACTATCACTGCACGGGTTGCCGGCACCATGTTCCTAATGGTGTTGGTTGTCGGCAGCTCACCCGCGGCGGCGCAGGTTTGCGGGAGTTGCGCGGTCAAGTTACGTGAGGAAATCCGGCTCGGCGCGCGAGAGGGGCCGGGGGCGCTCGGTCGATACGACGCCGTTGTCCGCACCGACAGCCGCGGTCGGTACTTCGTCACGTGGTCGAACGCGAGCAGCGTTCTTGTCTTCGCTCCCGAGGGTCGATACCTGCGGACGCTCGGGCGCGAGGGTGACGGCCCGGGCGAATTTCGACGTGCTTTCGGAATCGTGCTCGGCCGTGGCGATTCCCTGCATGTGTTCGATAATGGTACGAATCGCCTCACCGTCTTCGATCCCGAGTTGCGGATCGCACGGATGCACAACGTCGTGCATTCTCCCGGCAGCAAGTTGATTGCGTTGGAGGACGGACACTTCGTTGCTGCGCTGGACATCCGGACTCCCGAGCGCGCGGGTCTGCCGTTGCATGTCTTCGACGCCGAGGGCATCCTGGTTCGTTCATTCGGATCGACCGATCGCGACTTCGGCCCCGGTTTCCAACAGAGCCCGAGCCGAACCTTGGCGGCCGGCGCGAATGGCCTTGTCTGGTCGGCCCACATCTATCGATATGAAATCATCGGATGGGACACGACGAATCGGATTCGTGCAAGAGTTCGCCGAAACGTCGCTTGGTTCGCTCCCCGCGAGGACACGCCAACACGCGGGCGCTTGACCGGTCCGCTCCCGGCCATACAAAAGGTCTGGGAGGCCAGGGACGGTTTGCTGTGGGTGGCAATATCGGTGGCTGATCCGGATTGGCGAAACGCGATTCATCCGGATTCCAGACCCGGCGCGATCCAGGTAATGAGTCAATTCGACTACCGTGATACCGTTATCGAGATGCTCGACCGCAGCGGTCGTCTACGCGGCTATGCACGAGTCGATGGACTGGTGACCGGGTTCCTCCCGGGGGACCGGATCGTGGTCGCGATGGAAGATGCCGATGGGTACCCTTACCTCAGTATACTCAGGCCGATCAACCCACCATGATCGTGCCAACTGCGCTGCGGCTCGCGCTGAACGATTCGCGCCTTCGCGAGTCACAATTTTGGCCCGGGCCGCAAGCAAGCCGTAGTTACGGTACCCTCCTACTTCAACGACGCACAGCGGCAGGACACCAGGGATGCGGGGGCCTCGCTGTCTCGAGGGGCTTCGCATCATCAATTGCGAAACCGCGGACGATTCAGGAGGTGTTATGCAAACGGGCCCAGGGTTGACCTGGACCCGCTTGTTATCAAACCCCGCCTTGATTACTTGTTGTCGTCGACGATCTCGTAATCGGCTTCTACCACATCATCAGCACCGCCACCAGTGCGCGCTCCCGCGCCGGCCGGCTCCGCTGATGGTTCTTCCTGTGCGCCGGGCTGCGCCTGCTGCTGCTGCGCGGCCTGGGCTTGATAGAACTGCTGTCCAGCAGCACTGAACGCCTGCATGAGTTCATCCTTGGTCGCGTTCAGCTCGCCCACGTCATCCTGTTTGAGCGCTTTCTTACCACGCTCGAGTGCAGCATCCAGCTTGGTTTTCGCATCGCCGGTGATCTTGTCGCCCCACTCCTTGGTGTCCTTCTCGACCTGGTAGATCAGGGTATCGAGCTGGTTGCGCGCTTCGATCTTCTCTTTCGCGCGGCGGTCTTCTTCGGCATGCGCATCCGCGTCCTTGACCATCTTCTCGATTTCCTGCTCGTTCAGACCGCTCGACGATTCGATGCGAATCTTCTGTTCCTTGCCGGTCGCGCGGTCCTTTGCGGTCACGTGCAGAATACCGTTGGCATCGATGTCGAACGTGACCTCGACCTGCGGCATGCCGCGCTGCGCGGGCGGAATACCGGTCAGCTGGAACTTGCCGATGGTCTTGTTGCCACTGGCCATGGGCCGCTCACCCTGCAGCACGTGAATCTCGACCGTGGTCTGATTGTCTTCCGCAGTCGAAAAGACCTCGGTTTTCTTGGTCGGGATCGTGGTGTTACGTTCGATCAGCTTGGTCATGACACCACCCAGTGTCTCGATGCCGAGTGAAAGCGGAATCACATCGAGCAGCAGCACGTCCTTCACATCGCCGGCCAGAACACCGCCCTGAATGGCTGCGCCGACTGCGACCACTTCATCCGGGTTCACACCCTTGTGCGGCTCCTTGCCGAAGAACTCCTTCACGACCTGCTGCACCTTGGGCATACGGGTCGAGCCACCCACCAGGATCACTTCATCGATCGACTTGGGATCAATGCCGGCATCCTTGAGCGCCTGCTGCATGGGAGGCAGTGTGCGCTGAATGAGATCGTCGACCAGCTGCTCCAGCTTCGCGCGGGTCAGCGAGATGTTGAGGTGCTTCGGGCCTTCTTGTGTTGCGGTAATGAACGGCAAGTTGATGTCGGTCGACATGGTGGTCGACAGCTCCATCTTCGCCTTTTCGGCGGCTTCCTTGAGACGCTGCAACGCCATCGCATCCTTGGACAAATCGATGCCCTGGTCGCGCTTGAACTCTTCAATGAGCCAGTCGATGATCTTCTGGTCGAAGTCATCGCCGCCGAGGTGCGTGTCGCCGTTGGTCGCCTTGACCTCGAATACGCCGTCGCCCAGCTCGAGCACCGAGATGTCATAGGTGCCGCCGCCCAGGTCGTAGACCGCGATCTTTTCGTCTTTCTTCTTGTCCAGTCCGTACGCGAGTGCGGCCGCGGTCGGCTCGTTGATGATGCGCAGGACCTCGAGGCCGGCAATGCGGCCGGCATCCTTGGTGGCCTGCCGCTGCGAATCGTTGAAGTACGCGGGTACCGTGACCACCGCCTGCTTGACTTCATAACCAAGGTAATCTTCCGCGGTCTGCTTCATCTTCTGAAGGATCATCGCGGAAATCTCGGGCGGATTGAACGTCTTGTCCGTATTGGGTACATGCACCTGGACGCGATCCTGCGAGTCCGAGCGCACTTCGTACGGGACCTTCTTGCGCTCGCTCTCGACTTCCGAGCTGCGCCGGCCCATGAACCGCTTGATCGAGAAGACCGTATTCTTGGGATTGGTAATGGCCTGGCGCCGGGCGACCTGGCCGACCAACCGCTCACCGTCCTTGGTGAAAGCCACGACCGATGGTGTGGTCCGCCCGCCCTCCGCATTCGGGATAACGACCGGATCGCCACCCTCCATCACCGCGACCACCGAGTTGGTCGTGCCCAGATCGATACCAATGACTTTGCCCGCCATGTGCTCTCCTTGTCAGTACGCCTGTGTAGGTGGCGTCAGGCGTGCAAGTGTGAGACCCCGTTTCCCGGCCGTTTTGGCGGGATTATGGCCATATCCGCTGTCCCGGTGGCAGGGTCGGCACAGACGGAGACAGAGGCAGAGTCAAAAGCAGAGCCAGAAACAGAGACGGAAGCAGGGCCAGAAGCGAAGACAGTGACAGAGGCAGAGCCAGAAACAGAGACAGAAACAGAGACAGAAACAGAAGGCAGAATCAGGTACAGTGACGGCCGATCAGCATCAGGAACAGATACAGATTCAGAACCAGCCTCAGAACCAGACGGCAGGTACAGTGACAGCCGTCAGAATCGGATAGAAATTCCCGACCTCCGGGGCCGTGGCCCCGTCACCGTACGGGCTTCTGGGTCTGACCCTGCTTCTGTTTCTGGAGCTGATTCTGTCGCTGCTTCCGGCCGCCGTCACCGTAGCCGTTTTCTGTCTCTGTCTCGGTCTCTGTCTCCGCTTCTGGCCCGCCGTCACTGTACCTGCTTCTGTCTCTGGCTTTGTCTCTGCTTCTGGCCCGCCGTCACTGTACCTGCTTCTGTCTCTGGCTCTGCCCTCTGAACTCTGGATCTGTCTCTATCTCTGACTTGCAGCCGTGCGGACGGCGTGAGTATTGTCTGGCCCATCGAATGGCATGAACGAGAGAGCCTTTGTTCCCCCTGCGTGACGACAATCCGACGCTGCTGACACCCGTCATCACGATCGCGTTGATCATCGTCAACGTGGTGGTGTGGTTGTATCTGCAGGGCGCGGGCATGTCGCAGGAAGTACTGGCCAGCTCCGTATGTCAGTTCGGGTCGATCCCGGCGGAGCTGACGGGTCAGATGGGCGGCTTCGAGGGCGTCCAGCTCGCGGAAGACTTGCCGCCTTGTGAGTTTGGCGGACTGCGCTGGTCATCGCTGCTGACCAGCATGTTCATGCACGGCGGATGGCTCCACCTCATTGGCAACATGTGGTTCCTCTGGCTCTTCGGTAACAACGTCGAAGATTCGATGGGCCATCTGCGCTTCGTTTTCTTTTACCTGCTGACCGGGTTGGCAGGCGCATTGGCCCATGTTTACACGGCTCCGGACTCGCTGATTCCAACAGTAGGCGCGTCGGGCGCGATCAGTGGCGTCATGGGCGCGTACCTGTTGCTCTACCCGCGCATCAAGATTGAAACGCTGTTCGTGATCATCGTCTTCATCAAGATCATTCCTGTGCCGGCGTGGTTCGTCCTGGGTGAATGGTTTGCGCTGCAATTGCTCTCGAGCAGGGCGCCGAGCATTGGGGGCGGTGTGGCGTTCTGGGCTCACATAGGTGGCTTCGTCGCTGGACTGCTCGGCATCAAGCTGTTCGTCAACCGGCAGCTGCTGGACGCGCGCAAGCAGCACCTCCAGCTCAGCCCGTTCGAGATCAAGAATCGAGGATGGCTCTAACATGGCGCTGAGCCCGAGAGGCCGTCTCTTTGTCGCGATCGGCGTACTGCTCGGCACGCACGTAGCGCTCTCTTTTGTGCGACCGAGCGGTGCCAGCCAGGAGAAAGGCGAGTCCGCAGTGACAGCGGGCATCGTCTTCGACGTAGGCGGACGCGGTGACAAGTCATTCAACGACGGCGCGTACAATGGCGGCCTCAAGGCAGAACGTGAGCTGGATGCCGACGTTCGACTGATCGAACCGGGCGAGGGTTCCGACCGTGAAGCCGGTCTGCGGCTGCTGGCCGCCGAAGGGCTGGACCTGGTGCTGGGCGTAGGCTTCATCTTTACCGACGATCTGCGGCAGCTGGCCACTGAATACACGACCACCAATTTTGCCGGCGTCGACTACGCGCTGCAGACCGATTCCCTCGGCAACATCATCGCGCCGCCGCCCAACCTCGCTGCGTTGAAGTTCCGTGAAGAGGAAGGCTCGTTCCTGGTGGGCGCAATTGCGGCATTGGTTGGCAACTCGAAGCGAGTCGGGTTTGTGGGCGGCATGGACATCCCGCTCATCCACAAATTCGAGGCTGGCTATCGCGCAGGTGTGAGAGAAGTCTGCCCCGATTGCACCGTCGTGGCGCAGTACGCGGGTGTTACGCCGGATGCATTCGCCAATCCAACCAAGGGCAAGGAGCTCGCGCTCAGCCAGTACCGCTCGGGCGTGAACGTGATTTTCCACGCGTCCGGTTCGACCGGGCTGGGTGTGTTCGAGGCTGCGCGCCAGACCAGCAAGCTGGCCATCGGCGTCGATGCAGACCAATACAATGAAGCGCCCGGTTTCATCCTGACATCCATGATCAAAGGTGTGGACAACGTTGTATTCGATGCGATCAAGCGCGTCCGCGATGGCACGTTCAAGGGCGGCGTCTATTCCTTCGGGCTGCAGGAAGGTGGTGTCGGTTATGTCTACGACGACCGCAATCGCAATCTGATTCCAGATTCCGTGCACACGCGGGTCGAGGCATTGAGGCAGGCCATCATCGAAGGGCGTATCAAGGTGCCGACCAGCCGATGAGCAGCGCGATCGCGGCCCAGGACATTCACAAACATTTTGGTCCGGTGCCGGCGAATGCCGGTGCATCGGTTTCCGTGCAGGCCGGCGAGATCCACGCGGTGGTCGGTGAGAACGGCGCCGGCAAATCCACGCTCATGCGCATCCTGAGTGGCATGTACGCCCCCGATGAAGGCAGCGTGCAGGTCAACGGCCGCGATGTAACCGGCTGGAGTACACGCGAGGCGATCGAGGCGGGCGTCGGCATGGTGCATCAGCACTTCATGCTGGTACCGACCTTGACCGTCGCGGAGAACGTCGTGCTCGGGCACGAGCCGAAGAAGGGCATCCGGCTCGATCGAGCGACGGCCGTCCAGAAGGTGAACGAGATCGCGGCCCGCTCACGACTCTCTGTGCCGGCTGAAAAGCTGGTCAGTGAGCTCACGGTTGGTGAAGCGCAGCGGGTCGAGATCGTAAAAACACTGTACCGCGGCGCACGCATCCTGATCCTGGATGAGCCGACGGCCGTGCTCTCGCCTCCCGAAGTGCAGGACCTGTGGCAGGTGCTTCGCCAATTGCGCGCGGACGGCGGCACCATCGTCGTCATCACGCACAAGCTGGATGAAGTGATGGAGATCTCCGACCGCGTCACCGTGATGCGACAGGGACGTACGGTGACCACGGTCAACACGCGCGAGACCAGCCCGGCCGAGCTGGCGCGGGCGATGGTGGGTCGAGACGTCGCGTTGCCCGCGCGGGGCGGGGGCGGGGGCGGCGGCGTGGGTGATGTCGCTCTGGCTTTGCGTGGTGTGCGCGTAAAAAAGCGTGACGGCACCATCGCACTCGACGGTATAAACCTGGAACTCAGGCGCGGGGAGATCCTGGGGATTGCTGGGGTCGAGGGAAATGGGCAGACCGAGTTGATCGAAGTGATTGCCGGGTTGCTGCAGGTGAGCGGCGGCGATCTGAAATTGTTTGGCCAAACACTGGAAGGCGATGCCCGTTCTCGTTTCGATGCGGGCATTGCACATGTGCCGGAGGATCGGCACTATCGCGGGCTGCTGCTCGAGTACACGGTAGAAGACAATCTCATCCTCGGGCTGCAGCACCTGTTCACCAACAACGGCCTGCTTCGACGCAACGCCATTCATCAGAACGCGGTCGAGAAGGTCAAGGATTTCGACATCCGGCCGCCCCGAACGGAAGGGACAGCGGGCACGCTTTCCGGCGGGAATCAGCAGAAGATCGTGATCGCGCGTGAGCTGACCCGGGAGCACAGCGTACTGCTCGCGGCGCAGCCCACGCGCGGCGTCGACGTGGGTGCGATCGAAGCGATTCACACACGTCTGCGCGCCGAACGTGCTGCGGGCAAGGCAGTACTGCTGGTGTCCGCTGATCTCAACGAAATCCTGGCCCTGTCCGATCGGATTGCCGTTCTGTTCCGCGGCCGAATCGCGGCCACGCTGTCCCGTGATGAGGCGGACCAGGAGCGATTGGGCGCATACATGACCGGCGCAGCAAGCGTAGGCAGCGCGTGAGCACAACGACAGCAGCGCCCGAGCCGGCAATGGCGTCTCCAGCGCACACGTCGAACTGGCGCGGCCGAGTCGACGAGACCTTGCTGCCCGTTATCATTGCGTTGCTGTCGGCGCTGGTGATTGGTGATGTCCTGATCCTCTCCTTCGGGCAAAGCCCGGCCGATGTCTACAAGCTGTTGATCGAGGGCAGTTGGGGTAACGCCTGGGGCTTCGGGCAGGTCCTGTTCAAGACTACAACCTTGATCTTTACCGGGCTCGCGGTGGCGCTTGGACTGCGTGCCGGCGTGTTCAACATCGGTGCAGAGAGCCAGCTGGCCGCCGGCGGTTTCATGGCAGCGCTGATCGGCATCATGCTGCCCGCCGCGACGCCCGCCTTAATCGCCATACTGATCTGCATGCTGGCCGCAATGATTGGTGGTGGCGCCGTCGGTGCTGTGCCCGGCGTGTTGAAAGCGCGGTTCGGCGCGCACGAAGTCATTGTGACCATCATGATGAACTTCGTCGTACTGGCCCTCCTGAACTACATCGTTGCGACCCATCTGCACGAGCCGGAAACCTTGCGCACGCCGGATGTGAACGCCGGACAGGTTTGGCGGCTCTCCGATTTCTGGGAATCCTTTCACGGCTCGGCGGCGAATGGCGTATTGCTGATTGGGGTGGTGCTGGCTGCACTCGTCTGGTTCTTCCTGTTCCGCACGCGCGCGGGCTTCGAGCTGCGGGCCGTGGGACTGCAACCTGCCGCGGCAGAATACGGCGGCATTCACGTGGGCCGCGTCTGGTTCACGACGCTCACGCTGTCCGGCGCGATTGCCGGCCTGGGCGGCATCAACTACGTGCTGGGCTACAAGGGCTACTACGAGGAAGGATTTGCCGGCGGCGCCGGCTTCCTTGGCATCGCGGTGGCGCTGGTCGGGCGCAACCATCCCATGGGTGTAGTGCTGGCGGCGCTGCTGTTTGCCACGCTGTCACAAGGCGGACTCGCCATCCATGCGCTGGTGCCGAAAGACATCGTCGATGTACTGCAGGCCGCCGTCATCATCGCAATGGCGGTCTCGGTGCCCGAAGTGCGCAGGCTGCTGCGCCAACGAGGGGGCCGGGCATGAACCCACTCAGCTTCCTCGGACAGACCCTGCGCATAGCCGTGCCATATCTGTTTGCAGCATCCGGCGGTGTCATCGCCGAACGGGCTGGTGTGGTCAGCCTGGCACTGGAAGGCTTCATGCTGTCCGGCGCATTCGGTGCCGCATTGGGCAGCTATTACTCAGGCAATGCGTTGGTTGGCATTCTGGCCGGCATGTCGGCCGGACTGCTTTGTGGAATGCTGCACGCCGTGGCCACAGTACGCTTCCGCGCGGACCAGGTCGTGGTCGGCATTGCCATCAATTTGCTGGTCGTCGGAGTCACGCGTTTCTTTTTGCAGCTTGCCTTCGACAGCTCATCCAATTCGCCGCGCATTCCCGGACTCAGTACGGCCGGCGGCGGGCTCGGCAACCCGATGATCTGGCTGGCCGTGTTGTGCGTCGCCGCTACCGGCTTCCTCATGAGGAACACGGTACTCGGATTGCGCATGCGCGCGGTCGGCGAGCACCCACAAGCAGCAGTGTCGGCCGGCCTTTCGGTCGGCAGGTTACGCTACGTCGCGGTCGCGTTGTCCGGTGTGCTGGCTTCGCTCGGTGGTGTCTACCTCGCGCTCGACCAGCATCAGTTCACTGATCAGATGACCGCCGGTCGCGGATTCATCGCGTTGGCCGCGGTTATCTTCGGACGCTGGGAGCCGGTGCGTGCCGCGATCGCCTGTCTGTTGTTTGCTGCTGCTGAAACATTGCAGATTCAGTTGCAGGGTGCGGAGATTCTGCCCACCCAATTCATCCAGATGATTCCCTACCTGTTGACCCTGATTGGGCTGGCGGGCCTGGTAGGCAGGTCAGCGCCGCCCGCGGCACTGGGCCGGCCCTACGAAGGATGAACTCGACCGCCGACTACCTGCGCACACAAATACCATTCACGCCGCGAGTTTTCGTGATCCTCGGCTCGGGCCTCGGCGCATTGGCCGATGAGGTCGAAGACGCGATAACACTGCCGTTCAGCGATGTGCCGGGCCTCATGCCATCGACTGTGGAAGGACACAAGGGCCGGCTCGTGGCTGGCACGCTGGCCAGGACGCCCGTGCTGTTCATGCAAGGGCGAATGCACATGTACGAGGGTCATTCGGCGGAAGCCGTCGCCGCGCCGGTGCGTGCCGCCGCAGCGCTGGGCGTGAAGACCATGATCGCGACCAACTCAGCAGGTGGCGTAAACCGCAGCTTCCGTCCAGGCGATCTGATGCTGATCGATGACCACATCAATTTGATGTGGCAGAATCCGCTGACCGGTGCGGCCCGCGATGGCGAGCCGCGGTTTCCCGACATGTCACAGCCGTACGATCGTGAGTTGCAGGCCCTGGCGCAGCAAATTGCCATCGAGCTGGGTCTCCAGCTTCAGGTTGGCACCTATGTCGCGCTGACCGGGCCTTCCTATGAGACGCCCGCGGAAATCCGGATGCTGCAGCGAATGGGCGCCGACGCAATTGGAATGAGCACTGTGCCGGAAGTGATAGCTGCGCGTGCGAATGACATGCGAGTACTGGGATTTTCTCTGATCACCAACCTTGCGGCAGGGTACACGTCCAAGCCACTGTCTCATGAAGAAGTGATGGAGGTCGGTGCGCAGGCCAGTGAAAGAGTCGGTGTGCTGATTCGCCGGGTCATAGCGACACTCTAACAACGACGGGACAGGGAATGAAGTCGATACACAGTCTACTCATGGTCCTGGTTACGAGTGCGCTCTACAGTTTGACTGCGTGCACTGATCGAGGCGACAGTGAGCGCAGTGAAGGCGAAGCCGCTGATACGGGCGGAACCGCAGTGGTTGCACTCGCCACCGATCTCGACCACGCCAACATCCTGGCCACCAACAGCCGCTACACCCAGGAAGTGCTGCGTTACGTGTTGTTCCTGCCGCTGGTGCACTACGATGAGAAGTTGTCCTACCAGCCGGCACTCGCCGAATCATACGAAAGCCACGGTGACACCGCGATTACGTTCAAGCTGCGGCGCGACGTGTTCTGGCATGACGGGCAGCAGACCAATGCCTACGACGTGGCCTTCACGTTTCAGCGCGCGGCTGACACGGCCACCGCATTTCCGAATGCGGATTGGTTGATTGGCTGGGGCGCACCGCAGGTATTGGATTCGTTCACCGTACGCTTCCCACTCGAGCGGATGGCCGATCCGCTGGCCGGGGTAGCGCTGCTGCCGATCATGCCGCGTCACTTGCTCGAGAGTACGCCGGCCGGCCAGATGGCGCAGGCCGGCTTCAATCGGAAGCCGATCGGAAATGGCCCGTTCAAATTCGTGGAATACCGAGCGAACGATCGCTGGGTGTTCGAAACGAACGAACGGTACCCGGAAGAGCTGGGCAAGCCGCGTTTGCGCGGACTCGTGCTCCGGGTCATCCCCGAGGCGAGCGCGCAGGCCATCGAGTTGCAGACCGGCAGCGTACACCTGGCCACGGGAATACCAGTCGAGCAGTACCAGCCGCTCGATGCCGACTCCTCGCTGCGCGGCATACCACGGGACAGTCGCCAATACGGTTTCATCCCGTGGAATGCCAGGCGGCCTCCGCTGAACGATGCGAGAGTCCGTCGCGCACTCACCATGGCCATCGATCGTGCCGGCATCGTGCGCAATCTGCGCGGGGGATTCGGTGAACCAGCCACCGGCCCGGTAGGCAAGTATCACTGGGCGTATGACGAAAGTGCCGCGCCATTGCCCTATTCGCCCGATTCCGCGCGTGCCCTGCTGGCACAGGCCGGCCTGCGTGATCGCAACGGCGACAACCTGCTCGAACGGGCCGATGGCTCCACCTGGCAAATCGAGCTCAAAGTCCCGTCGGGCAGCGCATTCATGCGCGATGCTGCCGAGCTGATTCGATCGAATCTCGCCGCAGTCGGCGTACGCGTGGTACCGCGCACCCTCGATTTCAACACGATCGGCGAGGACCTCACGAGTAGCGAGCGAAATTTCGACGCTGCACTGATGGGCTGGGAAAACGATTTGCGCTTGAACTTCCACGACATGTTTCATTCATCGGCGCTGAATGGTCCGTTGCAGTTCGCCTCCTACAGCAACCCTGCGGTAGACAGTATCATTGATCAGGCAGCGGCCGAGCCCGACCGGGCCCGGTCGATACCACTCTGGCATCGTTTCCAATCCATCCTGCGCGCAGATCAGCCCTGGACCTTCATTCACTTCTATCCCGATCTGTACGTGGCTCGCGAGGAACTGCAGGGAACCGAGATGGATATCCGCGGCGCGTTCGTGAACGTTACGAGGTGGTGGATACGGAAGTGAAGAGCGACGAGGCGGACCACCACCCGATCCTCCCAATTTGGCCGATTGGGCCATGGTACAACGCAACGTGGGATCGAGCTTCAACCGCCGGGCTCCAGAATATGCGGCAACCGTGAGGGAGGAATGTTTAGTTCGGACCATTTGGGAGGATGGGGTGGTGGTCCGGCTCCCATGTGAATCGAGCGCGCGAAGAAAAAGCGTTCTCTGCTAACACTGCGCCTCTGCTTGAAACTGAGGATCTGTCAGGAGTAGGGATCTACCCAGTGATTAAGTGGCCCGTGGCCCGCGCCGAGGCCGGGCGCGCTTTCGATAGCGCGGTGCACGAAGCCGAGCGCGTGCTCGACTGCAGTCGTGAGCGATTGACTTCGGGCAAGGCCACACGCGATCGCGGCGGAGAGAGTGCAGCCGGTGCCGTGTGTGCTGCGTGTGGCGATGCGCGGACGTTCCCACCGGTGCAATTGTTCACCATCGAATAACAAATTGACGACCCGGTTTCCGCGCAGATGCCCACCCTTGATCAGCGCAGCCGGTGCCCCCAGGGCTACCAGTGCCCGCGCCGCCTTCTCCATTCCGGCCTCATCTGCGACCTCGGCGCCAATCAGCAGCGCAGCTTCATCCAGGTTGGGCGTAATCACCGTGCAGCGTGGCAGCAGGCGGTCGCGTACCGCGCCGATTGCATCCGCATCGAGCAGCCGATCACCGCTGGTTGCTACCATAACCGGATCCAGCACGTAGTTGGCCAGCTCGTGATCAGCCATCGCCTGAGCCACGACCGCTACCAATTCAGCGCTCGCGAGCATGCCCGTCTTGCAGGCATTCGGGGGCAGATCCGATACGACGGCATCGATCTGTTTGCGGACCAGATCGGGTGGAATCTCGTGCACGCCGGCGACCCCGAGCGTGTTCTGCGCGGTAATGGCCGTCAACACCGAGGTGCCGTAAACGCCGAACGCGTGAAAGGTCTTCAGATCAGCTTGAATACCGGCGCCGCCGCCGCTATCGCTGCCGGCAATGGTGAGAGCGATCGGAATATTCATGCTGCAAAGTTAGGGGTCAGCGGGTCCGGCGGTCAGTGCAGGCGCACAAAAGAAACGGGCCAACGATTGCGCGTCGTTGGCCCATTACTCTGCTCCCGGGGCGGGTTACCGCGAGGCAACGTCACGGGCAGGAGGCAGCTGACGCAATCGGTTCTTCATCGAGTTGTAGTCGCTCGAGGTGGTCCGCATGCCGCTGAGCCTGGACGCCGGCAGCTTAGCGATTTCCGCGCGCGTAGCGTTGATGCGCTCCTGCGTGGTCGGGTGAGTCGAAAACCATTGCCCGACCTGCGATGAATTGCTCTGTTGGGCCCGCAGCAGCTCTTCGAACATGGTCACCAGGCCATTCGGGTGAATCCGGGCGGCGACCATGAGCGGAATCGCGACGCGGTCGGCTTCGTTTTCCGCTTCGCGGCTGTGCTTGGCGAAGTAGAGACCGCCGCCGACGTCGATCGCAGCGCGCTCGACACCGCTCGGTTGACGGCCGAGCAGTACGTAAGCGAGGGTGAGGCCGAGGTTGGCGTTCTGCATTTTTTCCATCTGCTCGACGCCATGACGTGCCTCGACATGTCCGATCTCGTGGGCCAGCACGCCGGCCAGCTCCGAGAAATTGCGAGTGCGTTCGACCAGGCCGCGATTGACGTACACGTAACCGCCAGGCACGGCAAAGGCGTTCACCTGATTGGCGTCAACCACATAGAAGGTGTAGTTGATACCGCGACTGCCGTAGCGCGCGATGTCATCGCCGATCAAATTGATGGCACGATGCACGGTCGCATCCGAGACGATAGGAAGTTGCCGATTGATTTCGGTCGCGTACTGCGCACCCATCTCGACTTCCTGCTGCGTCGAGACGGAACTGCACGCCGACAGGGCGAAAGAAACCGGCAGCAGCGCGGTAAGGACGCTGCACCTGAAGAATGCCCGCCAGGATGATGCCTTTTTCATATCCCCTTCTCTCTGTGTAAACCATTGAAACGTCTAAATTTGGAGGAGCAAGAGGCATTCCATTGGCGAACTCTGCACTGAGCCGGTCGGACGAACGCCTGATCCACGCATTGCACCGGCGAAAAGCCCGTGAGGCACAAGGGTTTTTTCTGGCTGAGGGCATTCGCGTCGTCGAGGAGCTCGTCGCATCCGGGCTGACCATTAAGCTGGCCGTCGTTTCGTCCGAGCTGGAGGACAATTCACGGGGGCGCGCCTTGATCGCGAAGCTGTCCCAGCGAACTGACGTTTCCGTGGTGCCGGACCACGTTCTGCGCGCTGCCGCGGCAACCGAGAACCCACAGGGCGTACTCGCGGTAGCGCACGAGCCCGAGAGCAATCTGGACGCGCTCACCCAAGCTACAGCGTCTCGCGTGCTGGTCTGCGATGCGGTTCAGGATCCGGGCAACCTGGGCACGCTCATCCGTGTGGCGGATGCATTCGCGCTCGATGCCGTGGTGCTCCTGCCGGGCACGGTCGACCCGTGGAATCCGAAAGTGGTCCGTTCCGCGGCCGGCTCATCGTTTCGCATGCCCCAGATTCCTGCAGCGATCGCCGAGCTGAAGGAGTGGTTCAACAAACACGAGTACCGTGCCCTCGGAGCCGATACAACCGGAGACCCATTGGACGTGGACGCGCTACCACCTCGCGTTGCACTGGTCGTGGGCAACGAAGGTGCCGGCCTCCGTGCTGACACGCGCACGCTGCTGGACGCGCTGGTCCGCATCCCGATGCCGGGACCCGCGGAATCTCTCAACGTGGCGGTAGCTGCGGGAATCCTGTTGTACGCGTTGACGCGCGGCTCGAAATGAACTGGTTGCTGATTGTTTATGCCGGTGTGATCGGCGCGTGTATCGGGTCCTTTCTCAACGTCTGCATTTATCGCTGGCCGGCCGAGCAATCCGTGTTGCGTCCGCGCTCACGCTGTCCGCAATGCGAAAACTCGATTGCGTGGTACGACAACCTGCCCATTCTGAGCTGGATCATTCTGCGGGCTCGCTGCCGGTATTGTGGCGCGCCGATCGCCGCGCAGTATCCCATGGTCGAGCTGGTGTGTGCCGTCGTGTGGGCCGCCGCCGCCGCTCGTTTTGGTTTTTCGATCACCGCCCTGCATTCAGCCACGTTCCTTACGATCCTGCTCGGCATTGCCATGACCGACGCGCGTGAAATGGTGATCCCGGACCAGTTCACTCTCGGCGGTACCGTGCTCGGCCTCGGCTTCGCCGCTTTTCCCGGCGGTCTCGCGTTCCTGACTGCATTGATCGGCGCGGTGTCCGCCTACGCCTTCTTCTGGGCCGGGAAGTGGGCCGCCGAGGACCCGGGGCTCCTCCGGTCTCCTGGCGACAAG
>JBBDWZ010000214.1:0-17682 GCA_040902615.1 Gemmatimonadota bacterium
ACCTGGACGGAGCCGAGCGCTCGGCCCGCGCCCGGCGCGCTGCGATACCCAACGATGCGCTGGCCGGTATCATCGCCTTCCGCCGCGCGTTGCCGGCCGCGACCGCCTCAGCCTGCATGGCCACCGAAATACAACGCCTGACACGCGACAGTGGCCCGACTGATTTTGGGCGCCGCCAGCAGTTCAAGATCCTGTCCGACTGTGCGATGCGGGATGACTCGGACCGCGGCCGCGCGCTCGCTTTGTCGGCTTTCACGCTGGCAGACACAACCAGGCAGCTGATCGGGATCGCCGATGTGCGTCGGCTGGAGCGTGTCATGATTCGGTTGCTGCGTCCGGTCGGCATCAGCGTCGGCTCCAATCACGTCGACGCGGACACGCCTGCGCCCGCCGAGCGCTTTTCGGTTTACCTGTCGACTGAAACGACGCCGCGCTGGCTGCGCGTCGCACTCGACGACCTGCTGGCTGTTCGCGCCATCGGTGTACTCGGCGTAACCTCTGCTTTTCGCCTGCAGGTCCTGAATGGAGATGTGACCATACAGACGATGGGCCAGCCGCCGGCCGAGGCCGCGCTCGCGCGATTGCGGTCTCTTCAGGGCGTGAAAACAGTTCGAGTTGCTCAGCTGGTTACAAGCTGACGCGGCCGGCCCGCCGACGACGACGATCAAGTGCTGCGTCTCATACCGTTGAAGAGTCGATGACATGATCCTTCTGTTCGCCGTTTTGCTGATGCAAGCGCAGGACATCGCACTCGATAACGAGTTCGTGCGGGTAACACGCAACGCCGCACCGTGCGCGACCGCCAGTCCCAGCTGTCGCGATCGCGTGATCGTGGCGCTGGGCAATATCGAACTGCGATCCGGAACTGCGCGCCGAAACATGGTGCGGGGTGACATCGCGGTGTTCGGCCCGGGCGAGTCGTATCAGGCGCCGACCGGCACATACTTCGAGGTTGCGATCAAGCCCGGACATCCGCCACTTCCCTCGCCGACCGAATACATCCCGCCGGCCAAGAACGCCGTTGTGCACGACAGCGAACGCCTCTTCATCTTCGAGGAGCGCCTCGCTGTTGGAGAGACCCGCGCTCGGCATAGCCATCGCCCGCGTGTCGTCATCCAGCTCAACCGCACAAAGCTGCAACAGTGGCCGGACGGTGCGCCTGAAGTCATTCGGGATATCATCCCGGACCTGGCGGGCTTCAATCCACCAGTGGTGCATACGGTCAAGAACGTTGGTGAGCTGCCGTTGCGCGGGATCGTGATCGAGCTAAAGGCGCGGTAGACCCAGCAACGACCAGCAACCCCGGACGTCAGCTCGAATCGACCCATTTCGCTACAACAGGTCGATCCGGGCCGACCTGCGCCGACTCGAAATGACCGACCGCTGATCCACGGATTTTTCCGGGAAAGCTTCCAATAGCTCAGTTCTCCAAGGACACGAGTGGCCAGCCGCTCTCCCAGTGCAGCGGCCGGATCATGAGCTTGTAGCGGCCCTGGTCCGCTGCATCATACGCGTGAGCGATCAGGTAGTCGTTGCCGTCGAAGGTGTAGGTTCCGCTGTGACCGATCCCCGCGTACTTCTCGTTCCCGCGCAGCACGACGGTGCCACCGCCATGCGCGAGGTCCTTGCCATCTCGGTCGAGGTAGGGGCCAGTGATTTCCGCCGACCGTCCCACTGCTATGTGATACGTGCTCTGCGCGCCACGGCAGCACACACCCAGCGAAACGAACAGGTAGTAGAAGCCACCCTTGCGGAACAGAAAGGGTGCTTCGATCACACCGCTGCCCGCGTTGGCGTCGGCGGTTGGGAACGCACGAGGTCGCGCTGCGATCGTGCGCCATACCTGTGGCTCGGCCACGCGGGTCATCGTCGAGTCGAGTTTTACCAGTTTGATGCCCATCCAGAACGAGCCGAAAGTCAGCCAGGGCGTTCCCTTGTCATCGACGATGCCGTTCGGGTCGATCGCATTCCATTGATCCCGGCCGGGGACGGATTGCACGACCATGCCGCGGTCTACCCAACGGAACGCCGGGTCGGCTGGGTTCAGCGTTCTGTTGGTCGCAACGCCGATCGCCGATGTGTTCCGGCCAAATGCCGAGACCGAGTAGTACAGGTAATAGGTTCCATTCCGATGGACCACATCGGGAGCCCACAAGTGGTTGCGCGTACTGAACCCGGGAACCACGCTCTCGGTCCAGGCGGGCGCCGAAGCATGAACCGGCGCCAGCGACTCCCACGTCTTCATGTCGGGCGACGACCAGACCGACACGCCACGACCGGTACTGAACAGGTAGAACCGGTCGCCGGCGCGGATCATCACGGGATCGTGCGCGCGCACCTCCAGGTGCTGTGCGCTGAGCTCGTCGCGTGGAACAACCAGCGACAACTGGCTGACCAGTACGGCGGCCCAATGACGCGCGTGCAGTCCCATTCCCCAGCTACCCTTCAGTCGACGCATAGCCACCCCTGTCGTGGAATCGATCCCGGCATCGGGCCCGTATTCGCATTGTCGAATGCTTTGGTTGAATTCGCAAATCCAAACGGTCTCACAGGGCGGCCCGCCATCTCGGGGGACGATCACCAAAAGTTGTGTTATGCCGGTCCGGTTGCGCATCCAATGACGCGACAGACTGGCCCTGCTCGAGGTATTCTCCTCGCAATCGCCGGCGCTGGCGCGCTGATGTTGGCAGTGCATCGGACGCAGTCGTGTGGGCGCGTCGGCGTGGCCGCTACCGGGATGAGGGCCAGCTGCGTTGAGCTACCCAGCGGCTGACCATCGCGACGCGCACTTCTCCCACCCACGACGCGCTACCTGATTCGCTCCCCTTGCACATCTAAGGGGCCTCCCTTACCTTCCTTAGATCGGCATAGGAAGCCAGCCCAGCGCCGGCATACCCCGTTTGAAGCGAGGCCCTCGTGTTCGCCAAGGAATCCGGATTACTGCAAGGCACCGTCGAGCTGCTCGTCCTCAAGACATTGTCCTGGGGACCAATGCACGGGTATGGCATCGCCAGTTGGATCGAGAGTGCCACCGATGATGTGCTGCGGGTCGAGGAAGGATCGCTCTACCCTGCGCTGTATCGTATGGCCAAGAAGGGGTGGATCAAGGGCGAGTATGGGCTCTCGGAGAACAATCGACGCGCGAAATTCTATCGGCTGACCAGCGAGGGGCGTAAGCAATTCGCGGAACAGTCAAAGGGGTGGGCGCGGCTGGCGCAGGCGGTGAGTCAGGCGGTGACGGCGACGACGGCGCCGAGCTGGGCGCGCTGAACTGGGTTCGACTTCAAATTCAATTTCAATTTCAATTTCAAATTTCGAATTGTTACAGATGAAGCATGAGCATGAGTCAACGGGCAGGCGCTGGACGCGTATTTTCCCGGATGCGAGGGCGGAGATTGAGGACATCGGACAGATGCGAGATGGACGCAGTTACATGCCGCGGTTATGCCGCCGCGGTTACGTGCCGCGGTTACGTGCCGGGGTTACGTGCCGCCTTTCGGCGCCCAAGGCACCGTGCCGACCACCGGCGAGAATCGGCACGTGACCACGGCACGTAACGGCGGCACGTAAGGCGGCACATAAAGGCGTAGTCGCGTTAACTGCGGTGACATCCCGCGGTACACTGAGAGCCCATGAGCACTGAATCACCGAATCGTCGCTGGACACGCATCTTCAAACCGGATGCGCGCGTCGAAGTCGAAGACGAGCTGGCGTTTCACTTCGAGCAGCGCGTTCGGGACAACATTTCGCGCGGGATGGATCCGGCCGCCGCACGCATCGCGGCGGAGCAGCGTCTGGGTGATCTGAGGTTGGTACAGACCGAGTGTACATCACTGCTCGAGGCCGAACGTCGAGCCGAGGCCCGGAGCTACTTCATGAAAATGTCGTGGTTGGACTTTCGGCTGGGGTTCCGGATGCTGGTCAAGTATCCGGGACTTACGATCGTGGGCGGTCTCGCCATCGCGCTGGCCATTGCGGTCGGTGCATTCGCATTCGAGTTCGGCGCGCAGGTGATGAGTGCCAAGCTGCCGTGGCCGGATGGTGATCGCATCGTAGCGCTCCGGCTTTGGCACCTGGCCTCGAGCGGTGTGGAAGAGCAGGCGACGCATGATTACCTGATTTGGCGGAAGCAGCTCAAATCTGTCGAGGAGCTGGGTGCGTACCGCGATATCGAGCGCAATCTGGTTACGCCGGACGGGCAAGCAGCGGCGCTGCGAATGGCCGAAATCACGGCGTCTGCATTTCGTCTTGCGCGCGTATCCCCGTTGGTGGGGCGTCCGCTGTTCGAGTCCGATGAACATGCGAATGCACCACCGGTCCTGCTCATCGGTGAGGGTGTGTGGAGGACTCTGTTTGCAGGCGATCCGGCAGTGGTTGGAAAAACCGTCGGGCTCGGCAATTCACAGAGCACGATCGTAGGTGTGATGCCGGAAGACTTCGGCTTTCCGGTGCGTCACAACGCGTGGGCACCCCTCAGGATCGACGCATCGAAGTCCGGACCGCGCGAAGGTACCCAAATCCGTGTGTTTGGCCGGCTGGCGTCGGGCGTGACCATGGACCAGGCGCAAGCCGAGCTGGACATCATCGGCGCTCGAGTGACGGCGGACAATCCGCAAACGCACGAGCTTGTTCGCCCACAGGTCTTGCCCTACGTGCGCTCGTTTTTTTCTTTTTCGTGGAGCATGATCGCCGGCCTTGCCTTCGGAACGCAGGCTGGCGTCGTGTTGTTTCTGGCCCTGGTTTGCGCCAACGTCGCGATCCTCGTATTTGCGCGCGCGGCCACGCGTGAGAACGAGATCGTGGTGCGCAGTGCGCTGGGCGCCAGCCGCGGTCGCATTGTGACACAGCTGCTGGCTGAGATGCTGGTGCTGGGTGCATTGGCCGCTTTGATCGGACTGTCGGTCGTCGGTTTCGCTCTCCGCACGGCAATCCACCTGTTTGAAGCTGAAGGCGAGCTCGTGCCGTTCTGGATCCGCGGCCACATCTCGCCGATCACAGCCGTTTATGCGGCAGCGCTTGCCGTACTGGCGGCCGCGATCACAGGCGTCGTGCCGGCGCTCAAGGTAACGCACGGACTCGGGCAACGACTTCGGCAGGCGGCCGTGGGCGGAACCGGCCTTCAGTTCGGAAAGACCTGGACCGGCTTCATCGTCACGCAGGTAGCGCTGACGGTCGTTTTCATGATGCTCACACTCGACGCGCAGATGGATGTGCATCGAGCGCGGACAATGCAGTTCGGAATTCCGGCGCAGGAGTACCTCTGGGCCCAGCTCGAGATGGATCGACTGGCTATGCCGGAAGCTTCCAGTGAGCCGTATACCGAGGGTGAGCTGGCCCGCGTGCGGGCAACCTACCAGGAATTGCAGCAGCGCGTGAGCGCCGAACCCAACGTCGCAGCGGTGACCTATGGGCTTCAATTCCCAGGCATGTACCACGATGTATGGCGGATCGATACCGAAGATGCCACAGCTGCTCCGGAGGCAGGCGGAGGCCACCTGATACAAATCGCCTCGGTCGGCATGGATTATTTCGATGCGCTGGGCGTGCGGTTCGTCGCCGGTCGCAATTTCCGGGCGGGTGATCTCGAGTCCCGCGTAGTAGTCGTAAACCAGACGTTTGCCAGGCAGGTGTTTGGCGCCGCCAATCCGGTAGGCAGACGCGTTCGCTTCGTCTGCGCAGGTCATCGATGTATTGCGAACCCGCCTGACCTCGAACCCGTCGGCGCACGGGAACGGTTGTACGAGATCGCCGGGGTCGTGAACGACATCGCCATGACCGGAAACCCCGATTTGATCGGAACGGAAATTGGCGGGCTGTATCAGTTGTGGACTCCGGGCGGCGAGGGCGGTCTGGCACGGATGGCGATCCACGTGCGCGGCGATCCGCAGGAATTCGCGGCGCGATTCCGCGCGATCGCGACCGCGGTCGATCCCAGTCTGCGTCTGGACCAGGTTCGCCCTCTCGATGATCTGTACGATCGGAGCCTGCGAGCCTACGATGTCTGGTTCCAATTTGCACTGATCGGCAGTTCGGTTGTGCTGCTGCTCTCCGTGGCCGGCACGTACTCGATCCTGGCCTTCGCGGTTGCACGACGCACGCGCGAGATCGGCATTCGTGTCGCATTGGGCGGTGATCGGCGCCGCATCCTCTGGGCGATTTTCTCGCGCGCGCTTACGCAGGTCATGCTGGGCGTGCTGGCCGGTGGCATTCTGGTGTTCACGCTGATGGGCGGAATCAAGTCTCCGCGAGGCACGTTACTGCTCCTGGTTCCGATGGCGATTGTTCTCACGGTTTGCGCACTCGCGTGCATCGTACCGACTCGCCGGGCTTTGAGAGTGCAACCCATCCAGGCCCTGTCCGCCGGCGGCTGAGCGCGGCCCTGACGTCCCACAGAATAGCGAGAGCGCATGCCCGCTGGATCACCGAATCGTCGCTGGTCACGCATCTTCAGGACCGATGCGCGCGCGGAAGTTGAGGACGAACTGGCATTCCACCTCGAGCAGCGCACGCGCGAGAACATCGCGCGCGGTATGGATCCGGACACAGCACGCATCGCGGCGCAGCAGCGCCTGGGTGATCTGAAGTCGATACAAGGCGAGTGCACATCACTGCTCGAGGCCGAGCGTCGAGCCGAGGCCCGGAGTTACTTCATGAAAATGTCGTGGTTGGATTTTCGGTTGGGTTTCCGGATGCTGGTCAAGTATCCGGGGCTCACCATCGTGGGCGGACTGGCGATCGCGCTGGCAATTGCGGTTGGTGCTTTCGCGTTCGAGTTCGCGGCGCAGGTGGGCAGCGGCACGCTGCCCGGGCCGGATGGTGACCGCCTGGTGGCGCTTCGGCTCTGGCATGTGCAATCGAGCGGCGTGGAAGAGCAGGCTTTGTATGACTACGGCATTTGGCACGAGGAGCTGCAATCGGTCGAGGAGCTCGGTGCCTACCGCGACGTCGAGCGCAATCTGGTCACAGCGGATGGGCAGGCGGCACCGCTCCGAGTAGCCGAAATCAGCGGGTCCGCATTTCGTTTGTTGCGCGTGCGCCCGTTACTTGGGCGGCCGCTGGTCGAATCGGATGAGCGTGCGGATGCACCCTCGGTTCTGCTGATCGGCGAGCGCGTGTGGCAGACGCTATTTGCGAGTGATCCATCAGTGGTCGGGCAGACCGTACGGCTCGGCCAGACACCTAGCACGATCGTGGGTGTGATGCCTGAAGACTTTGGTTTTCCGGTGCACCACACCGCATGGGCGCCGCTGCGCATAGATGCGAATACCGGCCCACGCCAGGGCATGGCCATCAGCATGTTTGGCCGTCTGTCCGCGGGCGCAACGCTGGACCACGCGCAAGCCGAACTGGACGTCATCGGCGCGCAGATAGCGGCCGCCAACCTGCGAACACACGAGCACATCCGCCCACAGGTCATGCCCTACACGCGATCGGTTTTCCCTGTGTCGTGGAGCATGGTGACCTACGGCACGCAGGCCGGCGTTGTGTTGTTCCTGCTGCTGGTATGCGCAAACGTCGCGACACTCGTATTTGCCCGCACCAGTACGCGGGAGAACGAAATCGTGGTGCGTAGCGCGCTGGGGGCGAGTCGTGGTCGCATCGTGATGCAGCTTCTGGCCGAGATGCTGGTGCTGGGTGCGCTGGCTGCCCTGATCGGACTATCGGTCGTCGGGTTCGGCCTGCGCACCACAATCGGCTTGCTCGAGGCTGAAGGCGAACTCGTGCCTTTCTGGATCCGCGGCAGCATTTCGCCGATGACGGTGCTTTATGCGGCAGCCCTCGCGGTGCTGGCGGCCGTGATTGCGGGTGTCGTGCCGGCGCTGAAGGTAACACGCGGACTAGCAGAACGACTTCGGCAGGCGGGCGTGGGCGGAACCAGCCTTCAGTTCGGAAAGACCTGGACCGGTCTCATCGTAACCCAGGTAGCACTCACCGTCGTTTTCATGATGCTTACGGTCGACGCGCAGATGGATATCGCTCGAGCGCGGGCAATGCAACTCGGAATCCCCGCGCAGCATTACCTCTGGGCCCAGCTCGAGATGCATCGTGATCTAGGCAGGTTCGAAGCTCCCAACGTGGCGTATGCCGAATCGGAGCTGGCCCGCTTTCGGGCGACCTTCCAGGAATTACAGGAGCGCCTGAGCGCCGAACCCAACGTCGCGGCGGTGACCTACGGTCTCCAATTCCCGGGCATGTACCACGATCGCTGGCGGATCGAGGCTGAGGGTGCCACGGCCGCGCCGAAGACAGGTGTCGGCTACGGCACCCAAATCGCAGCGGTCGGCATGAATTACTTCGATGCATTGGGCGTACAGTTCGTCGCCGGCCGAGATTTCCAGGCAGGTGATCTCTCGTCGCGCGTGGTAATCGTGAACCAGACGTTTGCGCAGCAGGTATTCGGTGCCGCCAATCCGGTGGGCAGACGCGTTCGTTACGTCTGCGAGGGTGATCCATGCGGGCTTCCGGATCGCCGCCACCTCGAACCGGGCGGCGCGAGCGGACGGTGGTACGAGATCGCCGGCGTTGTGAACGACATCGCCATGACTGGAGACCCCGATCTGATCGGCCGCGAAATCGGCGGATTGTATCACCTGTGGGCGCCGGGCGACGACGGCTATCTGGCCCGGATCGCCATCCATGTGCGCGGTGATGCGCAGGATTTCTCGGCTCGGTTCCGCGCGATCGCAACCGCGGTCGATCCCACGTTGCGCCTGGATGCGGTCCAATCACTCGATGCCCTGTACGATCAGAGCCTGCGAGCCTACGACGTCTGGTCCCGTGTTGCGCTGGCTGCCAGTTCGATCGTGCTGCTGCTCTCCGTAACCGGTACCTACTCGATCATGGCCTTTGCCGTATCACGGCGCACCCGCGAGATCGGGATCCGTGTGGCATTGGGCGGTGCTCGCCGCCAGATTCTGTGGTCGATCTTCTCCCGCGCCTTGACCCAGGTCATCGCCGGCGTGCTGATCGGCGGCATAGTGGTGTTCGCCATGATGGGCGGGATAAAATCTTCGCGCGGTACTGTGTTGTTTCTGGTGCCGATGGCGATTGTTCTTTCCGTCTCTGCCCTCGCGTGCATCGTGCCGACCCGAAGAGCATTGAAAGTACAACCAATCCAGGCCTTGTCCGCCGGCGGTTGAGCCGCCGTTTCGATCGAATATCATGAGCAGAGATCCTTCGGGACGCCGCTGGTCGCGCATCTTCAAACCGGATGCGCGCGTCGAAGTCGAAGACGAGCTGGCATTTCATCTCGAGCAGCGCGTTCGGGACAACATCGCGCGAGGCATGGATCCGGATACGGCGCGGGCGGCGGCCCAACAACGTCTCGGCGAACTCGACAGTGTGCGCAATGAATGCACGCGGCTGTTGCAGGCCGAACGCCGATCAGATGCGCGGAGCTACTTCATGAAAATGTCATGGCTCGACTTCAAGCTGGGCTTCCGCCTGCTGGTCAGGTACCCGGGACTGACGCTGGTTGGCGGCCTCGCCATGGCTTTCGCGATCGCTGTCGGAGCCGGCGCGTTCGAGGTAGTGAAGCAGATGGTCGACCCGCGGCTGCCGCTCGAGGAAGGCGATCGCATCGTGGCGATCCATAACTTCCACACGCGAGTCGGCGAGGTGTTCGGTCAGTCACTGCAGGATTTCGCGCTGTGGCGCGACGAGGTCGAGTCGATCGATGACCTCGGCGCGTTCCGTACGATCGAGCGCAACCTGATCCTCGGCGTCGGCCAGACCGAGCCCGTCTCCATCGCAGAAATCAGTGCATCGGCATTCCGGGTAGCGCGCGTCAGACCACTCCTGGGCCGTACACTCATTGACGCAGACGAGCAGCCCGGCGCTGCGCCGGTGGTCGTGATTGGCTATGACATCTGGCAGACGCGCTTCGCCGGTGATCCGAACGTGGTGGGGCGTATCGTCCAGCTGGGCGGCACGCACACCACAATCGCCGGTGTCATGCCGGACGGCTTCGCGTTCCCGGTTGCGCACAAGTTTTGGATTCCACTGCGACCGAACGCGGACTATGCCGGGGGTGACGGACGCGGCATCCATGTGTTCGGCCGCCTCGCGCGCGGCGTGACGCGCGAAAGAGCGCAGGCGGAACTGACCACGATCGGTACCCGCAGCGCGGCGGCGTATCCAGAGACTCATCGCGACCTGACTCCCAAAGTCGTGCCGTACGCGCTGGACATTCGGCCGGCGGACGTCCCGCATGGGCTGGAGCCGGTCCTGTACGCGATCAATCTCTTCTTCGTGATGCTCCTGGTGCTCATCTGCGCGAACGTTGCGCTGCTCATGTTCGCGCGCGCCGCAACGCGCGAAAGTGAGATCGTGGTCAGAAATGCGCTGGGCGCGAGTCGTGGCCGGATTATCACACAACTGTTCGCGGAAGCGCTCGTGCTGGGCGTGATTGCCGCTGTAATCGGCCTGGCGGGCGCTCGTATCGCCTTGACTGCCAGGCTGCGGGTCAGCCAGCTGGAATCGGACGGGGGTACGCCGTTCTGGTTCGATGACAGTACCGGGCCCGCAACCCTGCTCTATACTGCCGTGCTCACGATCCTCACGGCCGCCATCGTGGGCGTGGTGCCCGCGCTCAAGATGACCGGACGCCGGGTCGAGGGTAACCTCCGCCAGCTTGCGGCGGGCAGTGGAGGCCTGCGCTTCGGCAGAGTCTGGACTCTCGTCATCATCGCGCAGGTCGCTTTCACTGTAGCCTTCCCCGCTACTGCCTTCTTCGCGCGCCGGTACGTGGTCGGTTTCCAAACGCTCGACCTCGGATTCGCGGCGCGTGAATACCTCTCGGTACGACTCGAGCTCGACCGCGCAGCCACTGACACTGCATCTGAGCAGTTCCTCGCGAAGGTGCGGGCTACGTCCCGCGAGCTCGAGCGACGCCTGGTCGCAGAGCCTGCCGTCGCTGGCGTGACCTTCACCAATCGACTGCCGAGCACGTATCACCCGCAGCACTGGGTCGAGACGGACCCTGGCGGTGCAGCGGTGCCGCAGTCGAGTCGAGGGCATCCCATCACCAACGCCAGGGTCGACCTGGATTATTTCGACGTATTGGGCGCTCCAATCCTCGCAGGCCGCGGTTTTCATTCCGGCGATCTCGAAGGAGCGCAGAACCTCACAGGCCTCGTCGTCGGCGGCAGCGTTCAGGCCGAGTCGCGGGTGGTCGTGGTGAACCAGTCGTTTGTCGACCGGGTGCTGGGCGGGCGAAACCCGCTCGGCCGGCGAGTGCGTTACGATGGCGATGGACCAAGACCGTGGTACGAGATCGTCGGCGTAGTGAAGGACCTCGGCCTGGTCGCCGACAACCCGGACAACGGCGCCGGACTGTATCACCCAGTAGCGGCGGCTTTCGCACCCCAGATGTACATGGCAATCCATGTGAGGGGAGAGGCAGCGTCATTCGCGCCTCGCTTCCGTACAATTGCTGCAGCGGTCGATCCCACGCTGCGTCTGCATGAGATTCTGCCCATGGACACGGTCGGTTCATCTCAGTGGCTCGAGCTCAACTTCTTGTTCAAGCTGCTGGTTGGCCTCAGCGCGATCGCGCTCATTCTGTCGCTCGCGGGGATTTATTCGGTGACCTCGTTCACGGTCTCACGGCGGACCCGTGAGATCGGGATCCGGGTCGCCCTGGGCGCCGACCCGCGGCGCGTCATCGCCGCGATCTTTGCGCGGCCGGTCGCCCAGGTCGCCATCGGCATTCTGGCTGGCGGGTGGATGACCGGCATGCTCGCATACGGCATCATGCGAGGAGCGCTCTGGCCAAAGGGCGTGGTGGTAGTTGTGGTCTACGCGGCGCTCATGATGGGCGTCTGCATGCTCGCGTGCGTGGTACCCACACGCCGAGCCCTGCGCATACAACCTACCGAAGCGCTCAGAGCCGATGGATAAGTACAAACGCTGGACCGGCATCTTCAAGCCGGACGCGCGCGCGGAGGTCGAGGACGAGCTGGCTTTTCATCTGGAACAGCGCGTTCGGGACAACATCGCGCGCGGGATGGATCCGGAGTCGGCGCGTACAGCAGCGCGGGAACGGTTGGGTGATATAACATCGGTGCAGAGTGAATGCACGACACTGCTGAAGTCGGAACGCCGCGCGGAAGCACGCAATGATTTCCTGAAGGTGTCGTGGCTGGACTTTCGCCTGGGCTTCCGCATGCTGGTCAAGTCTCCCGGTCTGACCATTGTCGGCAGCCTCGCGATTGCATTCAGGAACGGAACGCGCTCAAATCTCGGCACTGTTCCAGGAACTGGAGCAGCGACTGGGGGCTGAGCCCGGTGTCGATGCAGTTTCCTACGCAGTCGAGCTGCCGGGATCATGGCACACGCGCAAGCGAGTCGAGTCCGAGGGTGTAGCTACGACTCGCGGGTCTGGCGTCGGTCACATGGTGCAGATCGCATCCGTCGGTGTGAACTACTTCGACGCGTTGGGCGCACGCATACTGGCCGGTCGAGATTTCCATGCTGCGGATATCGGCTCGCACGTCGTGATCGTAAACGAATCCTTCGTACGGCAGGTGTTTGGCGGCGGTAATGCCGTAGGCCGACGCGTGCGCCATGCCTGTCAGGGGAAGCGCTGCGGCCTCGACGACTGGGAATCCCGCGACACCGTCGGTACTGGCAATTCCTGGTATGAGATCGTCGGCGTAGTCGATGACATCGCCATGTCAGCGCAACCGGACTTGCTGGATAACGGAGAAGGCGGTCTCTACCACCCGTGGCAACCTGGTGATGCCTATGGCGCCCGCCTGGCGCTGCACCTGCGGGGCAATGTCAGGGAATTTGTGCCGCGATTCCGCGCAATTGCTAGCGCCGTTGATCCCAGCGTGCGACTCCTGGGCGTCGGTAATCTGCACGATTCTTACGAAAACAACGTCAGGATCCACCCGCAGGCGTTCTACCAGGCCCTCGGGATCAGCGCGATCGTGCTCCTGCTCTCCGTGAGTGGCATCTACTCCATCATGGCGTTTACGGTCACACGCCGCACCCGCGAGATCGGGATTCGAGTCGCGCTGGGCGGAAATCGCCGCCGTGTCCTCTGGTCGATATTCTCGCGAGCACTTGTGCAAGTTACCCTCGGCGTGATGGCGGGCGCCGTGGTATCGTCCCGTTTCTTCTTGGGATCCAAACCGTGCGTGAGGCACTGATGCTCCTGCTGCCGGTCATTATTGTACTGGGCATCACTGGACTGGCATGCGTGGTACCTGCAAGTAGGGCGCTTCGAATTGAGCCAACCGAAGCCTTGAAAGCCGACGCATAGCAAGAAGCAAAGTAACGAATTGGCATTTTCAAAGCCTAGACGACTTTGCTGGGTTCGCGCGCGACTTCCATAATCGTGATTCCGGGATTGGAGCGCTCGAGGTCTCGGTCGCCGCGTAATTTCGGGTAGCGCTCGAGCAGAGCGCGGGTCGATTCATCGAAGATGCTCCAGGCTTCTCCGAACACTACTCTTCCAACGGCGCCCGCATGTCGGTACTGCGCAAGGGCGGATCGGATCGATGACCGCAGCTTCCCTCCCTTTCCGCTCGAGCCGTACCCATGGATGATCTTGACCACGGCAACGCCGTTCCGCCGCGCGAGGTCGAGCTCAATCGGTAGTCGTCGCTTCGCTTCAGCGGCCGTTGGGTAGCCCGCCTCGAAATCCAGCACAACTATCTTGCCAGACATTTAACCTTCCCAATTGAGTGCATGGCAACGACTACCAGACGGTCGCCAAGGGCGGCTCGCCCGATTTAATCAATGCCTTAATCGCCCCTACTTCCTGTGCAACTTCGCAACCTACGACCTAGTGTTCCTGACCGCGGCCAACTCGGCGCAGGCACCAGTATGTGAACTCCACGGATCGCCTGACCGTAGATGTTGTAGGCGCCGTTGGTGAGGGCTATCGGGTGAGAGTCCGGCGGCAGTAAACGGACGAAGTGACGGACGAGCACGACTACGACCACGAGTACGATGACGATTACGGGGTCAAACCGTGTGGACCTTCGACGGGCGCCCTGCTGACTCAAAATCCTGATCGTCTGGAGCGCGTAATCGTAATTCGTACTCGTGGTCGTGCTCGTGCGCGTCTGTTAATTCGTTAATTCGTTACCCCCCAGTACAGCAAATCGTCATTCGTGGTTATATTTGCAGGTTATGATTTCGATTTCCGGCCTCGGCAAGACCTATGGCGATCGCACGTTGTTCGCGGACGCATCGCTCCAGCTCAACGCAGGTGAGCGTTACGGGCTGGTCGGCGCCAATGGTTCCGGCAAGACCACGCTCCTCAATATCCTGAGCGGCCACGACGAACCCAGCGCTGGGTCGGTATCGATCCCCAATCGATTGCGGCTGGGCGTCCTGCGGCAGGACCAGTTCCTGTACGAGGACGAGTTGATCATCAACGTCGCGTTGATGGGCAACCTGGAGCTGTGGCAGGCGTTGGTCGAGCACGATCAGTTGCTGCACAATGCGCATGGCCATTTCGACAGTGCACGTTATACGATCGTTGAGGAGATCATCGCGCGGCACGATGGCTACACCGCGGAATCACGGGCAGCGACCATCCTGGAAGGCCTGGGCTTGCCCGCGGCGGTACACCGGCAGCCGCTCTCCACGCTGTCGGGCGGCTTCAAGCTGCGTGTGCTCCTGGCCCAGGTCCTGGCCAGCGCACCTGACGTATTGCTGCTCGACGAGCCGACCAACCACCTGGACATCCTGTCGATCCGCTGGCTGGAAGTCTTCATTCGCGAGTTTGCCGGTCCGGTGGTCGTGATCTCGCACGATCATCAATTCCTGGACGGTCTGGCCACGCACATTCTGGATGTCGATTACCAGCAGGTCACGCTGTATCACGGCAATTACACGAAGTTCGTGGCCGCCAAGCAGGACGAGCGCGAGCGTCGCGAAAAGGAAATCGCCGGTCAGAAGCGTGAGATCGCGCAGACCATGGAATTCGTGGAGCGCTTCAAGGCCAAGGCCAGCAAAGCGCGCCAGGCGCAGAGCAAACTGCTCATGGTCGAGCGCAAGCAGGAGCAGATGCAGGAGCTGCCCACCAGCTCACGCCGTTATCCGAAATTCCGATTGCAGGAGCAGCGTCACAGCGGCCGCGATGTGCTGAAGCTGAGCGGCATCAGCAAGTCGTACAGTGACAAGCAGGTGCTTCACGGCGTCGACCTGGTGGTCAAGCGCGGCGACCGCCTGGCCATCATGGGCCCGAACGGCATTGGCAAATCCACCCTGCTCAAGATCGCGATGAACGAGGTCGCGCCTGATGCAGGTGCGGTCGAGTGGGGCTACGAAACCTATTCCGGATACTTCGCGCAGGACCATCACGAAACGCTCGAGACCCAGAACCTGACGACCGAGCAGTGGGTCACGCAGTTCTGTCCGGATCGCGGCATTGGGTTCGTGCGCGGAGAATTGGCGTTGATGTTGTTTACCGGCGATGATCCGAAGAAGCAGCTGAGCGCGTTGTCTGGCGGCGAGGCGGCTCGCCTGGTGTTTGCGCGGCTGGCCATCGAAAAGCCGAACGTGCTGGTCCTCGATGAGCCGACCAACCATCTCGATCTGGAATCGATCGAAGCGCTGGTCGAGGGACTGAAGAGCTATCCGGGCACGCTGATCTTCGTGTCGCATGACCGCTGGTTCATTAACCAACTGGCCACCCGCATCGTCGACATCGAGGCGACCGGCGTGGTGGATTACCAGGGCACGTATGACGAATACGTCGCATTCTGCGGCAGTGACCACCTCGACGCCGAGAAGGTCGCGCTGGCCGAGCGGCGGAAGAAAGCGAAGAAACTGCAGCGCGCGAAGTAAACCCGATCGGCAGGCTGCCGGCTATCCCTGTGTTAGTGCCCGCAGCTTGAGCAGTGTCACGATACTCCATTCCAGCATCCCCGTGGTCACACAATTCACCGCGCCGCCCGTACCGTCAACCGGCGATCCCTTGGCCTCGATCTGCGTAAAGACCGCCGTGCTGTCTGCGCCGACCGGCTGAAGCTGGGTCCAGATGCTCATCTGGATGCGATGCGTATCCGCCATTGGGCCGACTATTCCCCCGCCGCAGCGCAGGAACTTCGACATCGGTTGACGAGCCAGCGTCCGTGTTGCAATGAAACGGGTATTGCCGGCCTTGTGGAGGCGCACGTCCGCGTACTCGAGCGGAATGCCCAGCGACTCGTATACGCTGGCCAGCGAGTTCCAGCTCCGGGTCACCGAGGCCGGTACCTTGTGTCTCGAGGGGTCGCGGTCCACGGTGATCTGGATCGGCGTGCCGCCATCCATGATCGTGATGACTTCCCGGTCGCGTTCCGTAGTCGGCGCCGCCGTGTTGTTGACTGGCGCGCACGCGCCGACCGCGGTACAGACGAGCATCCCCCATAGACGCATAGCTGACATGCACACCTCGCTTCCCGGATTCCGGCTACCATAGTTCATTAGACTTGCCAACCGGGCAAGGACCGGACACTGTCGCATCGGACACACCGAGTGCCAGCTCGGTTCCAGGTAGGCCCAGCCGGAGGGCGTCATGACCAATGCCTCAGGTACTTCGCGTCCCCGACCGGCTGGTGCAGGTACGGCTCGCCCGATTGCGATTCGATCACCCTCGCTCTCGGCGTCGCCTCCTCGACCCGAGGAGCGCTACCGCGCTGGCGGCCGGGACGCAGCGCTGGACCCGGCGAAGCGCGCCCGCGAACCTGATCGTTTACGTAATGCTCTGCGTACCGGGAATCACCTTTCCTTGACGCTGCTGACGCGCGACGCCACAATGCGGCGCCATGAGCGAGTATCGCATTGAGAAGATCCGGCGCAATCTGGCCGTTGTGCTGGCCGACGGGAGTCGCCTGGTAGGCGAGGTCTTTTTGCGTCCTGTATCACGGTATCGTTCACGGCCGGAGGAGCCAGGCGAGCTGCTAAACGAGGCTGAACCGTTTTTCGTACTGGACCGAGCTGGTGAAGCCGTGCTCATCGCCAAGTCGAACGTCGCCTATGCCGAGACGCCCGTGCCGGCCGAGGAGGAATTCGAGATTGCTGCGCTTGGCATACCGGTCGAGGTCACACTGACCGATGGTACGGTTTGCACCGGCTCCATTTTTCTCGAGACACCTTCCGATCGTCCGCGACTGCTGGATTTTCTGAACTCATACTCCCAGCGTTTCCTCCCTGTGCTCGACCCCAGGCACGTGCTGCTCGTGAACACACAAACCATCGCGCATGTGCGCGAAGTCGGATAAATGGCTCAAATCGATCGTTTGCTCGCTGCCATGGTCAGCAACAAGGCCGACTCACTCGTACTCGAAGACGGCGATCTTGCCAAGGTCGACGTGCAGGGTCACCTGCGACCGCTGACGAAATCACCGATCACCAGTACGCAGATCATCGGGCTGCTCAGGGAGATCGCGTCAGTGGATGCGCAAAAGCTCCTCGACGCGAACCAGCCGACCACCGTAGCGCACGTGACCAATGACGGTGCCTTCACCGTGAGTGCCCAGTGCATCGCGGACAAATGGCAGATCGTGGCGCGCATCGACGCGACCGCCGAGTTCCAGCGTCTGACTACGGCGCCGCCCAAAGCCAACGACCAGCCTCCAGCGCCGGCGGTACCCGCGACCCCCGTGGCTCCGCCGGCCGTGGCTGCGCCACCCGGGCCCGCACCCCCAACCCCCCCCCCGCTGGCCCCACGTGCGG
>JBBDWZ010000215.1:0-17097 GCA_040902615.1 Gemmatimonadota bacterium
CTGCGTCACGGCAACCCCGACAAGGTGTTGCGCACGCCAGTGGCCGACGGACTCGCGGGCGAAAGCGAGTCCTGGCGGTATCGGATGCCCGACGGCTCGAGCCGGGTCTTCCATTTCTTCCGCGTGAGCGGTGGTTATTCACTGCCCTACGTGGTTCCCTGCGATAAGAGCTGGGCACTCGACCGGGCTCCGCTCGATCCCGCCGTCGGACATCTCGGCGTCGCCTGCTCCGCCAGCCGGACCGCGCTCCACAGCGCCGACACACGAAGGCTCTACCACGAAGCGCTCGAGAGCGATTCGCACTACCCGCGATTTACGCGCGATCTGCCCTTCTTTTACGACCTCTACACCTTTCGCGGAGATCGCGGAAAAACCGCCGTGGTTGCCGCCTTCGCCGTGCCCGCCGATAAACTCGAGAAAACCAACGATGGCCGCGGATCGCACTACCGCTTCGATATTTCGCTGATCCTGGCTGACACTGCTACCGGCACCGTATCCCGCACCGACGATTCTACATCGGTCAGCACTCGGCTCGTGGTCGACGACGACGAATTGCTGCGCAAACACCTCGAGGTACAGGTGCCCCCTTCGATGACCACGCTGCAACGCGTCATCGTGACTGACGCGACTTCTCCCGGCATTGGGCAGTTGTACGGCGGACCATTCCCGATTCCAGACTACAGTGGGAAGCAGTTGATGTTGAGCGACATCGCGCTCGGACGACCTGACACGACCGGTGGCTGGAAGCGTGGACAAGTCACCCTCGCGCTCGTTCCCACCAGCAACTTCCCGGGCGGCAACTTCAGCGTCTATTACGAGGTTTACAACCTGCCCGCCGGCACCAACTACACTACTGAGATTACCATCGAACAGATCGACAAAGGCACCGCCGCCAAACTGCGTGATCTCCTGGGCGGGGGCGAAGACATCCGCATTCGCTTCTCGGGAGAGTCAACTGCCGACGCCGACGGCACGCTGCCCGAGCTGCGCAGCGTTCAGGCACCGCTCGGGAAGGGCCGTTACCGCCTGACCGTTGCCGTACGTGACGTCGCATCCGGTCAAATCGCCAAACGGTCACGCGTCTTCCGCATCCCGGATTGACGAGAACCTGGACGACGCCGCATTCTTGCGCAGCCGTCCAAGGGATTCAGCTGGAGATGAATGAGGACTACAGTCGCAGCAGCGATACTCACAGTAGGGCTGCTCGCACCCTCGGGCTTCGCCAAGGCGCAGGCGGGCGTCCAGCTGCGCGGCCGCGTTCTCGATGCAAACACGGGTACACCCGTCAACCAGGCGATCGTACGCGTGCCCGCGGTGGGAAAGTACACCCTCACCAATCCGGATGGACGATTCCGCATCGATGGAGTCGGACGCGGGTTTCAAAACATTGTCGTAGTGAACCTCGGCTATGGTGAGCTTGCCACCAGATTGAATGTGCAGGCGGACAGTTTCTACATTCTCTCCATCGAGCCGCAGCCAATTCAGCTTGCACCCGTCGTGGTTGTCACCTCCCGATTCATGGATCAGCGTGCGGAAAGCCGGGTTCAGGGTACGAGTGGTGAGCCCATCGCCTGGCAGAAGTGGGATCGCGACAAGATCCTCGCAAGCGGACGGTCCAAACCGGTCGACTTCCTGACCAAAACTGCACATATCTCGATCCGCAAGTGCAGCACCTTTAGAATGCCGTCCAATCGCCTGTGCGTCGGAATTCCCTTTGATGGCCTGTCACACCCGCAGTACGGAGGCAACGCTTCCTGGAAGTCCGTAACAGCGGCTCGCGACGCGGTGCAGCCTGGCCATACGCCAGGCCGCGGCAACGGCATGGGCGCCTATATGGCTAAGTACCACCGCGACCCGGCAGCACCGCCGATACCGGTCAACAGTAAGATCCCATCGGTCTACCTCGATGACGCAGCGATCACTCTGGAAGCGTTGAGCATATACAAGATGGAGGACATGCACCGCGTCGAGGCGTACGGCAACCGCGGTGAACGCCAAATCCGGTTCTATACCAGCGGATACCTTCGCCTGGTCGAAGCCGGCCTCATCACTCCCTCGTCAATCAGCGTCAGGCAGGAGACCTTCGAGTTTCCTGTACCCTGGCAGGACTCACTGCACGCTCCGCGTATCCGGCGATAGCGCTAGACCCGCAATTTCGGCAGAAGCGCTCCGGTCCTAGCCCGATAAGTATCGTATTCCGGCCCGAATCTCTCCCGCAGTTGAGCCTCCTCGCGCGGCGTTCGCTGAATCAGCAAGAAGCCCAGCATGCCACATGCAAAGACGCCAAAGAGGACATTCGCGGTGACCAGGAACATCCCGATGAAAAGTGGAATGAAGGCCGTGTACATCGGATGACGCACCCACCGATACGGACCATTGGTCACCAGCTGATGATCAGTGCGCAGAACCAGGATCGTATTGAAGTTGCGACCCAACGCGTGATGCACCCATCCAAGGGCCAGCAGGGCCATCAGAAAAAGCACGGCTCCAGTCCAGCGCACCGCAGCAGGCAACTCCAGCTCGAACCCACTCAATGTCGACGGCCTGAACAGGTAGAGCGCCAACATCACGGCGCCTGGAATTCCCAGGACCAGCCTGACCCATTTGAATGCACCCTCGCGCGCCATTCCCGCCCTGATCGTCTCGCGATCCCGCCGCGTGTTCGCGCGCCAGTGCCAGTAAAGCCGTAACGCAATGAGTGCTGTGAACTCGAAAACGAAGATGGTGTGAAAACTCATAAATAAGTCCCGGCTAATAAACGATTTAGCCTAACCTAAATCACCAGAACGAATCGCGCCACCCACCCCTGATTTGAATTTGAATTCCTACTTTGATCAAATTTCGAATTAATCTGGTGGGATGGTCTGGGGTTTGAGCTTTGCGCGCTCGTCAGAAGTCGAAGATGAGCTCGATGCTCCAATACTTCTCGGGCGTCAAAAAGAACTGCTCGAGTAGCGATGGGCCGGTGAAGTAGCGGACCAGGAATCGCCCGGCTCTCGTGTTGGTGCGCGCGGAAAAGCCGGCCGCAGCAGCGATGGAAGGATCCCAGTCGGTGCGTTGAGCAAGGTGCACGTCGGCGGCGGCGACGACACCGAAATGGCCATCGGCCCATGGATATGCCCCGGTTTCCGCGCCGGCTTGTAGGGCGAACCGATCGTCGCGGTTGCGCGCGATCATGACCGGTGTCTTGTCCGTGTATGACCGGAACACCCAGGTCCCGCCGCCATACACGCGGGTCTCCGGCCTCAATGTGTACGCTGCGAGGAAATCGAGGAATTCACCGCCGACTTCGATGCGTGCCGCGCCTGTGGTTTCGACCAGCTCATCGCCGAGATGGGAACTGCGGTGCATGATGCGGAACCGTCCGGACCAGGCCCCGTCGGCAAACTCGATGGGCATCCCGACAAACCAGTCCTGGCCGACATCTTCGCGGGTTGGATACTCGATACGGAAGCGTGAGATCACGCCACCCTGTGCGGCGATGACCACGCCATTGCCCTGGCCATTACTGGAGACGTGCCAGAGCGGGAGCGTTCCGCCGATGGAAGTGACCGCATCTACATCGTTTCTCGAATCGGCGGGATCCGGGATGAAAAATGGGCGAATGCGTTCACGACCCTCGGCGGCGGTCCGAAACAAGGTGGTGTTCAGCAGGCCCAGGCCTAACCGCGGCTCCAGCGGATCCGCGATGGGCAGCGCAAAGTATCGCACGTGCGGCAGGAACCGATCGATTCCATTTTGCGCGTGTACGTGGGGCGCCAGCACAAAGAGCAGCAGCGCGGAGAATCCGCAGCAGAGTTCCCGAGTTCTATGCGCGATGCTCATCAACGATCACACCCATTTCTGGTGAGGCGAACAGCCGGTACGTTTCCCGAAATTACAGCGGCGCGGGCACCTCGCACCATGAATAGACCGGTCAAAAACGCGAACGTGGAGGGGGCCGACGGGTGGGCAAGCGCGAGCATGAGCTGGTCCAGCTGCGAACACCGGACGCGAAGCTCGACCTGGCCTGGCGTTGGGCAATCCAACACATCGACAGTGCAAGCATGACGACGAATTCGGCATCGCACCGGATTGGTCGCGCGTTGGACGCATTGGCGATTGGTGATTTCGCCACGGCGCGCGGGATTCTGGACTGGCTGCGCGACCAGAGCGATGAATCAGAATTCGCGGCGCCCTATTTGTGGCTGGTAACACGGTATTTCGCGGCCACCGGAGACATTGGGTGGGCCCGGCACGTGTGGCGTCAGGTGCGCGATGTACTCATACGCGCGCGGACCAGTGCGGCCCTGCTGCGCGAATTGGCCAACACAGCCGAATCCATCGGCGAGTCCGCCCACCACCAGGAACTGCTGGCGGCAGCCAGCCGGGAGCAGAACCAGGGCGATCCGAATCGGCATTTGCAAGGGCAATTCGGACCCGCAGCCTTGCTCGGCCGGATCGCCAGTGGCAGGGATCCCGCGTGGCCACCAGGCAGCGTTGCAGCGTTTGTGAGTGGCCTGCTTGGAATCGAGCCGGACGCGGCGCGGAATCGGGTGGGACTGCGACCTTCTGTACCTGCTGATTGGGATCGGCTGGAAGCGGACAATCTGCGCGTCGGCGATGGCACGCTCGGCCTGCGCTACGAGCGCGTTGAAGCGGAGCATCGGTTCCGGGTTCTGCCACAAACAGGGGGAGTGCCATTTCGGGTCGTGTTCGAGCCGGCAGTGACCGGAGACAGGGTCAGCACGGTCATTATCGATGGGCAGGCCGCCCAATTGGATGTGCGCCGTGTCAATGAACGGTGGCTGTGCCCGGTCCAGGTCGACCTCGATCGGGAACGGGTGGTCACCATTTTCATGGCAAGCACGGGCAACCAGAACACGACCAAATGAAAACCGTCCGCCGGCAATCCCAGCGGACGGTCAATTGTGCAAGCAAGTTCAGGCGTTTATCGCGCGACCAGCCGGCCGTCGTCTGTCAGCATCTCACGCAGGTGCGCCGGGCGATCCGGGACTCCAGTGCGCAGAATTGAGCGGGCGTAGGTGATGCGCTCGCTTTCGGACAGCTGATCCACCACCGCGATGGGTGCGCCGTAGCGCAGGAGCAACCGCTTGGCGTCTTTGGCCACACTGTCGTCCATCGAGCACTCCTTATTGAGAGGTTTTCTGGGGCGAAATCTAAGCTTTTTTGAACCGTCGGGCAACGTTGCCCCAATCGTGGAAACCCGCATGGGTACGATGTTTCCGCGCTTCGATGGACCATTTGTGCGTTTCACATACCGCAATTCTTTGTGGTGTACGGCTTTGCCTCTTTTCAACCCGCCGTTGGCCCGGGGCGGCTTCAATCACCGTTGTCCCGCGCTCTCGTACAAAAGATGAGATCCGCAGCGCGTCCCTTTGGGCTCAATCCGGGGAGGTCTCGCAGTGGTTGGCCCAGGCGGCTGGCCCTGGGTCTCGGCCTGGTCCTGGCCGGCGTGGTCGGCCTTTTCCTCCTCCGCGTTCCGTTGCTGAGCTCGGTCGCCAATTTCCTGATCGTGGCCGACTCGCTCGAGCGTGCAGACCTGATCTACGTGATGGGGGGTGGGTTGGATGCAAGGCCGATCCGCGCCGCCGAGCTGTTTCGCGCTGGCTACGCGCCTCACATCGCCACGCCGTATATCGAGAATACGCCTGCGGTGCAGTACGGTATTCGTCTGAATGGTGCCGTCGAAAACGCGCTGATGCTGCAACGTCACGGTGTGCCTGATTCTGCGATTCACTTGCTGAAAACGCCCCGCGGCTCGACCAGCACGCTCGACGACGCCCGCATTCTTGCCTCGTATCTGCGGCAACGCGGGTATCGTCGCGTCCTGGTGGTTACGAGCGAATTCCACACGCGACGCTCCCGGTGGGCGGTGCGGCAGTACGTGCCGGATTCGATTGACGTGCGCATGGTGCCCGCCGATGAGCAGGCGTACACACCGCGCGATTGGTGGCAAAGCGAACTCGGCATGATCGATGTCGCGGAGGAATTCCTGAAGTTCGTGCATAACTACACGCAAAGGTGAAGCTGGTCCAACCGTTGCATGCCGCGGTGTCGTCATGTGGAATGTGATCAAGCGAGCGCAAAGGCGGGTTTACCCGGCGCGGATCCGTTACAGCAAACTCGGCGTTACGGGCTTATTCAGCATCGTCGCGCTGGTCCTCATCGTTGCGGCCGGGGCATTGCTCGACCTGCGCGGAGATCGTGCCGAAGTGCGCGAATTCGGAGAATACGCGCGCGCCAACCAGCAGGACCCGGTGGCGGCAATCGTGGCGGCAGCGCGCTCGCGCAGGTTCGTTTTTCTCGCCGACATTCACTCCTCGGTCGAGGCCAAGCGGCTCGCTGCCCAGGCGATCAGGGCCGTGGCCGAAGGACCCGGCCTGGATGCTGTCGTGCTCGAGGTGGGTCACGATCTGCAGCCGCAGATCGATCGCTATTTCGACACCACGCCCGAGAATGCGAGCATTCTGCTGTCCAACCCGCGGACACTGCGCGAGCCGGGCGCGGCGTCTCGTGAGTACCTCGAGATCTACCATGTCATCTGGCAGTTGAACGAGAAGCTCGGCGCCGATCGTCGGATCCAGGTCATCGCCGCGGATCTGGACCTTTGGCCACCGGAACCCGCCGTTTCGCCGAGCCACCGCGCACGCCAGTTTTCCGAGCGCGATGCGGCAATGGTCAAGAACCTGGATCGCGAATCCATTGGCATGGGTGCGCGGGCGCGCGTCCTGGTCTTCATGACCGGCTTGCACGTGCTTCGCAGTGGACGCGGCCAGCTGCAGACCGGTGGGAGTACGCCCGTGAACGCGCTATGGTTTGCCGCCCGCATTGCGCAGCGGCATCCCGGCGATGTGCACAGCTTTGTGCTCGACGCAGCCGGCTCTGGCTCGCCGGACGAGCTGGTGCCTTATACCGGCACGCGGCTTGGTGAGGAAACCAAGGCCCTGTTGCCCGCCGGACGTTACGCACTGCGCATTAACGAGGCGTTCGACTTCCTGACCCGTCCGATTCGTGAGAACCCGGTACCTGGCATGTCGTTCGACCTGTTTCCGCGCGCGTATCGTCTCAAGGATGTAGCCGACGAATACATTCACCTGGGGAACTGAACATGCGTGACGATGATGCCGATGATGGTTTCGCATTCAGCGGACTGCATTGGCTGACTGCCGGCTTGTTTGTCGCAGCCGGTGCCGAAGCTGCGTTTGGTGCCAGGCGCGGTGAATATCGCCGGCCCGATGCCATCCGCTGGGCGCCGCTGGTGACGGCTCCGGTTGCTGGTGCCGCCCACGTGGCCCAGGCGGTCTGGCCGAGCTCGACTACGCGCGTGTTGACCCAGGTTGCCAACAGCATGGCAATCGGTGTGGGCGCAGCCGGGTTGGCGAATAGTGTCTACGCAGCGCTCACCGAAGCGGGTGCGTCCGACGAGGAACGGCAATCGTGGCTGGAGAGCATGCCATCCTTTGCGCCCCTGGCTTTTGCCGCGATTGGTGTGCTTGGCCTCATGCTGCAGGATCAGGAAGAGGACGTCGATGAAGAGCGCGAGCAGCTGAAGCGCCGCGGCCGCATCGTGGAACGCTTTGTACCGAAACGACGTGCCCGCCTCGATCACATCGTAGTGCACGTCTGAGCGACGAGCGGGAAGCGACGAGCGACGAGCAACAGCTTCAGCGGGCCCGCGCTATTGAAATCACCGCTGCCATGCACGGTAATGCAAGTGGCGGGAGTGAGTTCAACCAGCGCGGGCCCGCTCACGCAGTAGCTCGTCGCTCGTCGCTCCTCGCTCGTCGCTTGTTAGGGAATTCCGCCGGACAGGATTGTGGCCAGCTGCGCCGCATCGATGCAGCCGCCGGATACGATGCATACAACTTTGCCGACCGGCGCGTGCTCACCCAGCGCGGCGGCGGTGGCAACCGCACCTGCCCCCTCGGCCACGATCTTGTTCCGCTCGGCCAGGAGCCGAACCGCTGCTGCGATTTCGGCGATCGCCGGCGCATACGCGCCGGCCAGCAGTGTGCTCACCAACGGCCACATCTCCGGCAGTATGGCTCGACCACCGCAACCATCGACGAAGGTCGGCGTTCGCTCGATGCTCATCGGCTGGCCTGCAGCAAGCGACGCGTTGAGGGGCGCGGCCGTGACCGGCTCGCAGCCGTAGACGCGCACGTCCGGCCGGAACGCCCGCACAGCCGCTGCAATTCCGCACGAAAGGCCGCCGCCGCCGAATGGGACCAGGACCGCATCGACATCGTGCAGGTCCTCGAGGATCTCCAATCCGATTGTACCGTTGCCCGCGATGACTGCGGCATCCGCAACCGGATGCACGAACCTTCCGGTCGCACCAGGATACGCACGATTGGCCAGCGTCTCCCACCACACGGAAAACGGCACTGCGATGGTGCGCGCGCCCAGCCGGTGAATCGCATCGACCTACGCGCGCGGCGCGGTTTCCGGGATGACCACCGTGCAAGGTATACCAAACTGCATTGCCATCCAGGCAACACCCTGCGCCATGTTGCCTGCGCTCGCGGTAACTACGCCAGCGCGCAACTCCTCTGGTTGCAGCACCGTCATCGCACTGGCCGATCCGCGAATCTTGAACGACCCCACCGGCTGCAGATTCTCGAGCTTCAACCAGATCTCCCGCCCGACACTGTCCGTCTGCAGCCGTACCAGCGGTGTGCGCAGCGCAATGCCGGCAATCCTCTGCCTGGCCAACTGAATTGCATCTAGCGAGACCTGGATCATGACTCTGACTGTAGTCAACCGCTCGCTCCATTACAACAGGTTTCACGCGGAGACGAAGAGGTAGCAGAGACCGCAGGGTACTCGCGCTCACTTGGCACCGCGCACTCTTCCCTTTTTGTTCAATTACCAACAAGTCACAGTGCTCACAACGCCTGGTAACGGCAGAATTTCGCCGTTACGATGCGGCTATGAGCTGCAGACGGCTTTGGTGTAAACGGAAAAAAAGAAGCACTTCGCGGACGTGGGACTGGTCGAGCGCCGGGCCAACTGCGAACTCTGCTACCTCTGCGCCTCTGCGTGAAACGGTGGTTTACTTACCGTTCGCTTTCGAAGCGCAGTCCAATCCCGGTGCGGCGGCGATGGAAGTAACCAGGCAGTTCCCATCCAGAAGCTGGGGCGGCAAAGAACTTGGGCTCGTGGAACGCGACCAGTGAGAAACTGCCGCGACGCAGCTCTGCCCGTACGCCGGGCCAGGCGGATCCTTCGGAGGCCCAGTTGCCAAAGAGCTGCAGATTGTCCGAGACCGTCGCGCTCATCCGGAAGAGCGGACCTTGTACGATGCGGCCAGGGAACCGGCTGCCGATCGTAACAATGCCGCCACGGAGTGATGCGCGGCTCAATGGCAGGTAGTCGTACAGCTCATCGGCGATGTAACTCCAGAGCAGTGGACCACCTTGTGACTCGGCCCTTTCGCCAATCAGGTCGGACTTCTCATCGGGCAGCCAGAACCGGCGATTGCGCAGGCCGATGAATGGATCGGGCACGTGGTCGTAAATGAGCAACGCCGCCAGTTCGGTCTGACTCTCGCGCCACGGAGACAACCGTCGCGCCTGCTCGGATGCGGTCGATGTGGTTCCATGCGCGAGGATCTCGAGGCCAGGATACCACTCCAACGGAGACGCACTGCCCTGATTTCTGCCGCCGAACAGATCGCGCTCGTGCTCGGAGCGCATCGCAATCATGGCTTCGCCGGTATTGGACAGCCGAAATCCGCCGCCCATCACCCGGAATCGCTCACCGTAATTGGTATAGAAGCCGCCCAGAAACTTTACGTCGCCCGTGGCATGCACACCGAAACTATCCGCATTCACGAGCATCACACCGGTACCATACAATTCGCTGTCCTCATCGATCATTCTCATGCCGGGTGTAACCTCGACGGCGATGACCCCACGGAACGGCGGTGAGGCACTCTGCTCTTCTTGCTCGCGTCTCAGCAGTCGTGAGTCGGAGTGGGCGATCCAGGGTACGCGTGCCGCCAGCTTCGCGTACGGCGGGTCGTCAGGATCGATCACCGGATTCTTCAGCATCAAGTCTTCCTTGGCCCAGCCATCGACCAGCCGCATGCGGCCGTCTACCCATGGCTGGCTCATCGTTCCGGTGATGCTTACGACGCCTGAAGCAATGACTCGCGCGGAATCGGTGTCGGTAAGTGTCGCGCTGTCGGCGCGAAGACTCAAATCGATGGCGCGTGTGCCCAGCAGGTTGGCAGAGCCCGATACTGCGACGGTACCGGTCGTGGCTACTCCGCGAATGTCCGTATTGATGATGCCATCCTCGATGCGCAGCTCTCCGCCGAGATCAGTGATACGCGTGCCGGATTTCCGAATGCGGGTGCCGGCATCGACCAGGCGTACCGCGCCGTTCACAGCCGGATCATCGAAGGTTCCACTGACCGCGATGCGACCGCGAACGTGGCCGCTCAGTTCATCCAACCCGCCGTTCGGCAGCGGCATGGTTGCAAGCGGCAGAGAGTCCGCGGCGATGGCTATGTCGAGCGCGCCACTCCGATTCAGGATCGCGGAGCCGGTAGCCGTGCCGGACAGCCTATGGGTTGCAGCATCGATGACATTGATCCTGCCGGCCGCGCGCGCGCCGTCGAGCGGACCCGTGACCCGCAGGTCCACACCGGCCAGGTAGAGCGGCTCGTGACCGGAATTCCGGATCAAGTGAAGCCGATCACCGTGCACGGTGAGATCGACCCGTTTGTTTTCGCCCAGCACGAAGGCTTCTCCGGCGACGCGCACGGTACCTTCCCGCGCACGGGCCGAGAAGGCATCGATCACAAGTCGTTCCTCGCGCACTCGGATCGGCCCATTGATGTCGGTGATCGCAAGGTTAGCTGCGCGAATGAACACGGCGCCGCTCTGCACGTCGATGCGGCCCTGAATGTCCGGGTGCTCGAGTGCGCCTTCGATCCGGAAGTCTCCGCGAGCAAAACCGCGGACATCTTCGATACCGTCCGGCCAGGGCAGAACAGCGAGTGGAAGCGAGTCAGCCGTTACTCGCGCGGAAACGGTGCGCGCTTTAGCAAAAACGATGGCACCTTCCGCAATTGCGTGAACCGGTGCTGAACCGTTGACGTCGGTGGTCGACGTAACATGCAGGAGTGCCTTGCCGCTCAACCGCCGTGGCGCTTCACCCTCAGGATCGATCAGCTCCAGATCGACCTCTGCGCTCGCGCTGCCCACTCGTTCGACCGGCGCGGGCTGCACGCCGTATGCCACCACCACCACCGGTTGTGCGGCTGGTCGCAGCTCGATTCCGCCTTTGATCCCGAGCCGGCTCAACGGACCGCGCGCGGTCAGGCGGGCGTTGAAGGCGGTATCGGCGAGTCGAATTGGATCCCCAACGATCTCCAGATCGAACACCGGATCGGGATCGACGCGTACAAGGCCGTTGAGTGCGATCCGGGATGGCGCACCTGCCGCACTGCCGGCGACGTTGCCATTGACCTGCATTCCGTCGCGTAACGCACCGCTCGCCGTAATCCGACCGTTGTAGGGACCATCGTCCGGCACGTCGACATCGAACGCGCGTTTCATGTCATCCGGCCGCAGATTGGTCACCACGAGTACGAGGTTCTCTGCGGCTCCACCGGCGATCGTGGAAAACGCGCCGCGCACATCCAGTCGCGATTGACCGAATTGCGCGGTTGCCTGCCGGACGGTTCCGCTGAGCTCATCGCCGCGCTTCACGGCCGACAGCGAAATCTTGCCCGTACCGGTGCTCGGCATGCTGCCGACAAACGCCTTCAACTCGGAAAAACGGATGGTGTCAGCCAGAAGGTTGAGATTCCAGCCGCCCGCGCGAGCAAAGTTGGTGTGCACACTCATTTCGGTCAGCCCGAATCCGATGCCAAGCCGTACATCGAAGTGGTTCGGCGTGCGCACGACAGTACCCGCCCCATGCGTAATGAGAGAGGGCACGCCTTTCGACTGACCCTGCAGTTCCAGCCGCGCGAGACGAATCTTCTCGGGCACCGAGCGCTGGCCGCCGATATCGATGTCGCGCAGTTCAATGTCGATGTCGTGATTCCGGTAGAACCAGCGACCCAAACCGCGCGCGGGATCAGCCAGCTCCCCAACATCGGCGTTCACCACACTCACGCGATCGATGATGAAACGCGGCCCGGGGATCTTCATGAAGGCATTGATGCCCGTATGCACGCTATCAACCGGCGCGACTATTCGCAGGCCAACCAGCCGGACCGATTCCAGGCGCACTTCGCCGCTCGCACTGGTCTGAGACGTCAGTTTTGGCTTGACCTCGAGCAGCGGGATATCCACGCGTGCACCCAGACTGGTTGTGAAATGCACGTCGCGCAGTGTCACCGCGGCGGTGCCGCTCAACGCCTTCAACGCTTGGGCCGGAACCGGTGGAGGCGCGGGTAGCTCGGGAATCACACCGGATGGTTGACGCTGCAGCATCCAGGCGCCGGTCAGCACCATTGCCAATGCAGCCACGAGAAGACGGATCCGCATCAAAATGCCTGGCCCACTGCCAAATGAATTTGGAGCCTCCGGAAGGTTTCCTTGAAAAAGCCGGGCCGATCGAACGTAAACGGGTTGTAGCGCACATGACGGAGGAGCCGAAGGTCGCCGCTGGCCTCCTCGGTGAAGAGCGGGTACTGTCTGGTTCCGGATGGATCGTAGCCCAGGTCGACGCGGATCGGCCCGACGTCCGCCAGCACTCTGAGTCCAATGCCGGGTGTGATATTCGATTCGGCCCGCGATGCGAATCCGGCTGCATTGCTTCCGGCCAGACGGCCGGCATCGAGGAAGGCCGCGACCTGAAGACGGCTCCCCAGCCATAGCCTGGCCTCGAGGTTCCCCTCCAATACGCGCTCACCGCCGGTCGGGCGGACGGTTACTGCTGCCGGATCGACATCTCCATCAGCAAGACAAAAACCAGTGCAGAGCGCAAGCGTATCGCGAGTCAGGAGGACTTTTGGACCGAGCAGGTTCTGCGCGTAGCCGCGTACGGTGCTGGGTCCACCGCTGTAGAGCAGGGTCTGCGGTGGCAGAATGCCATCGCCAGTGATCCAGCCGGCACGCATCCGACCGGCCAGCTCGACCCGATTGCCTAACAGGCGAGTGCCTCGCACTTCCGCGAGCGCACGCTGGTACGTGTAATCCGATCCCGAGTAGGTTCCCGCACCCGCAACGGACGCACGCACACTGAGCCTCTGCATCGGAATCAGTCCGTGCACCCAATCGCGACCGGGACCGGGATCGGGCCTGCGCAGATCCGGCGGTGCCGCAGTTGAATTCCAGACCGCGGTCAGCTCGATCGGTGAAAGCCAGCGTGCGTCGGAAAGACTGGCCGTCCCTTCAGCCGTGCATACGCCGTACTGCCCGCAGAAGTACAGCTTTGTTGCGCTCAACCGGCTTCGCGCAGTCGCCACGCCCAGCATCAGGTCGAATGTCGGCGAGAACGACCGGGCCAGCGCAAGCTCGCCGCCATACCCTTTCTGTACGTAAACGCCGGGGGATGATTCGCGATCCGCATATGCACGGACGATCAGCATGTGATCGCGGCCAATGAACTGGCGCAGGTCGGCTTCGATGCCGAGCTCCGGCTTGCCATACACGCCGGTGCCCGCTGACGTGCACGGAAACTCACCATCGACTTGTTCGGCGAAAAGTTTGGCCGCGCTCACGCCGAGCACAAACATGCGCGGACCTCCCAGGAAGTATCGGTGCTGCCACAGGCCGCGCACTTCCGCGCAGTCGGTCGACGAAAGCAGCGCTTCACCCGAAAACCCGGTCGGTTCTCGCGCCTCGACCTCTATCGCGACATCAACGATCGTGTCTGCTCCGGGCGCGCGCGTCGGCTCGGCAACCGTGCGCTCGACGATCGGCAGCGCGTACAGATTGCGCTCGGTCCGCACGAGAGCATCGAGCGAGAAGGGATCCCCCGGCAAGTACGCAATGCGTTTGCGCACAACCGACTCTTCGACCGGCCGCTGCGTCCGGATGCGCGTCGAACCAAATCGCACCAGGCGCCCCGGCTGGACATCGAGAATGACGGTCGCTGTGCGCGCCGCATGATCCAGGTCGCCGGAGACTTCGATTTCTGCCAGCGGATATCCGCGTTCTGCGAGCAACGTCCGCAAGAGCCGCTGCGTATTCTCCAGTCGCGGTAACGCGTACGGCTCGCCCTTCTTGAGCGGCAGGCTCGCCGGCACCTGCAATCCCGGAACCGCTTCGGCGCCTCGTACCGTCAGGTCGCGAATCACGATCGGCAGGCCTTCGTTCACCCGGAATTTGACGATGACATCGCCGTCCGATTGTGGAACTACTTCGCCCAGCGTCTGCGCGTCCGGAAATCCCCACACTTCATAGAGCGTTGCAATGCGATCGGCATCACGCCGCACTTCCATCGTATCGACTCTGGTCCTGGTTTCCGCCCAATCGAAATCGCCGATGCGACACGCCAGAAAGAACAGCGGCGATCGGCAACGCGAGGCCTTGGTTGCGATCGAACGGCGAACCATCGCCGGGTCCAGCGAGTTCACGCCGTCGAGCACGATCGCTTCGACTTCCGGAGCCAGCTGTTGGGCACGTAGTGAACGTGGTTGTAACGCGGTGCCCGCCAGCCCGCCGAGCACTGTAGCTGACAACAAAAACGCCGACCGGAGTCGGCGCGTATCCAACTGCCCCAAGCGATTCTCTGTCATACGCGCGGTCCGCGCAGATGCAGGGATCGGGCCCTGTGGTCAGGTTTCCTGGTCGCGGCCCTTCTGCCGCGAGGGCGGCACGTCCTGCACCTTTGCCGCTTCTTCCTGCAGTTGCTCCATCAGTTTGCTTATTTGTCGTGAGTTCATCATGGTGGCCAAATGACCGATCAGACCGAGGGCCAGCGTGGCTCGGTCGGGCACCGTCAGCCGGTCGCGGATCTGGTTCATGATCTCCCGGATCGTCGCGTTGTCACGGCTGATCGATTCCGTTGTCCTGGGCTGCTGGGTCATGCCACTTCCTCCGCCACATACCCCTCGTCCATGATCACATTCGCCAGCGCCCGCGGATTCGTGCGCTCCGAGTCATACTCGACTACTGCGCGCCCTTTGGCCAGATCGACCTCCGCGCGCTCAACTCCCTCCACCCCCTGCAGTGCACCTGCTACCGAACGCACACAATGCTGACAACTCATACCTGAAACCTTCAACGTAGCCGTTGCCATTTCATCTCCCCCCATTCCTGCCGCAAAATAACGGGACCGCTTCCACTGAGCTATGTGATCTGCGCTATGTCGTTTTCAGTTGTTGACCCGCGCGATGTATACGCGGCTGAAGCTCGCTCTTCGGCGGCTGCTTCTCCCGCGGTTTGCGCTTACGCACGCGCTTCGTTTCGGGCGGCGATGTTGTCGCCTCCTCCGGCCGGTCGAAGCTGGGCTGCGCAGGCAGCTTCGGCGGCTTGCGCGCCTTCGACGGTCGTCGCGACGGCGGCTGCGTAACCACCGGATCCGGTTCTTCCAGTCCGCTCTGTGTCACTGGCTCATTATCAGGAACAGCGCGTCAGGCGCGCACGGCTCTGTTTTACTTCGCCGACGATTATGCCCAACGATCAGCACGGGCTGCTCATGCGTCGCCACGTACCCGTTGAACCGGAGGTACGAATTCACCAGGGCTACACAGTATCCATCTCAATGCGGATAGTGCCACAACTGTGCCGTCGGGCTTAACTGGCCTCCTTTGCTCGTGAGCCAGAGGCTCGGGTCGTAGCATCCCCGACTTGAGGTTCCGAGTCCGCCGGATGAAGAAGGAAGGCCGGAGGACGAGGTGTAGGACTGAGGACTAGGTACTAGAGTGTTCCTGCCGCAGCGCCATACGCGGACTTTCGAACCAAGCGCCCTGGAGTCCAAGTCCTTAGTCCTAATTCTAGTCCTGAACTTTCCTCCTCCTTGCCAGCCCCACACAACCGCCAGCCCTAGTTACCTGGGCGCTTGACATACCCCATATCCCTATGCCACTATATACCCCATGGGGGTACCAACGGTCAAGATCAGCATCCCGGTAACCGGAATGACCTGCGCGGCCTGTCAGGCGCGCGTGCAGCGCACGCTGGAAAAGGCGCCGGGTGTGGAGCAGGCGGTCGTGAACCTGATGACGCACACGGCGACAGTGTCGTTCGATCCGGCCTTGTCGAATCCGGAATCCCTGGTCGAGCGGATCGAGTCGTCCGGCTACGGGGCGGCACTGCCGGTGGAGGATCGCAACGCGATTGAAGATCAGGCGGCGTTGGATCGCCGGCATGAGGTGGAGTTTCGCACGCTGCGCGCGAAGGCTGTGGTGAGCCTGTTCCTGGGTGCGATTGCGATGCTGGTTTCGATGCCGCTCATGGGTGCGCACGTGCATGGGGGTGACTTTGAGGTCGCGGACCCGTTCCTGCGCGTAGCCATGCGGGTAGTCGACCCAGTGCTCATACAAACGGCACCGTGGCTCTACCGAATCCCGCCCGACTTTCTCCGTTACGCACTGCTGGTGGTCACGCTGTTCGTGATGGTGTGGGCAGGCCGGCATTTCTACACGCGTGCCTGGTCGGCGCTGCGGCATGCGTCGTCGGACATGAACACATTGATCGCGATTGGCACTGGAGCGGCGTTCCTGTTCTCGGTGTTTGCGACGGTTGCGCCGGATTTCTTTCTGAGGCGCGGCGTTGCTCCCGATGTCTATTACGAAGCGGTGGTCATCATTATCGCGCTGATCCTGGTTGGGAATGCGTTGGAGGCGCGTGCCAAGCGAGAGACGTCCAATGCAATTCGCGGCCTGATCGATCTTCAGCCGGCTACCGCACGAGTCGTGAGTGGCGATGTGCAAACCGACGTGCCGCTCGACCGTGTGCAGCGTGGCGATACGATCCTGGTTCGGCCGGGCGAGCGCGTGCCAGTAGATGGCGTGGTCACGTGGGGCACCACCTCGATCGATGAATCGATGTTGACCGGTGAGCCATTTCCGGTGGCGAAGACGATTGGCGATCGCGTAGTGGGCGGCACCATCAACCGTCTGGGCGCATTTCAGTACGACGCAACCACGCTGGGTTCGGATAGCGTGCTGGCGCAGATCGT
>JBBDWZ010000216.1:0-17021 GCA_040902615.1 Gemmatimonadota bacterium
GATACTCACCTTTACCGTCGAACAGCGTAATCCGGTTGTTGCGCGGGTCCCAGATTGCGATGCGGCCATCAGCCATGGTCTCGATGCCGAGTACATCACGATATTCACCCGGGCCCTCACCTGCGCGCCCGACGTTGCGCACGAATTTGCCGGTCGCGTCGTACATGCGAATGATCGGCACCTTGCCATCGTAAACGAACATCGCACCGTCCAGACCGACGGCGATGCCGTCCACGCTGCCGAACGTGTACTGCTCTGCCCCTTCGAGCTGCCCGATCTTGAGCTCCTGCACCAGACGCGTGGAGCTACCCCAGGTGGGTGCGCCGGCACCGGCGACGGCGTTCTGCGCGCTCGCATTGGCCGCGATTGTGGCCGCGAGCAAAATGGCTATACCGGTTCGTGTCAGCATGGTGAACTCCAGGACTGAGGCACTACACAACCCGTTCCGTATTTAGACGGGCCAGCTCGGCCCGCCGTCGGTTTCATTGCCGAATTGCTTCTATTCGATAACGCACGACGTACTCTTCATTTGATTCTGATCCAGACCATCGGGCGGTCGAGTTCGAATACACCCAGTTGAACTGGCCTGGCTCTGGCTTTCACCAGGAAATTCCCGAGCTCATCAATTCGGAAAATGTCAGCGGCGGAATAACCGGTCCGCACCTCAAGGCTGCTTTGATACTCACCCTGCGGATTGTAAATCGTCACGCGACCCAGACCATCGTCGCGCACGGCAATATTGTCATTGGGCAGTAACGCAATTGCAGTCAGGCGCCGGTACTCGCCCGGCCCTTCACCGACGCGCCCGATAACCCGAACGAAGCGGCCCTCCGCATCGTACTTGCGCAGCGACGTCGGATTGATGTCGGCAGTGAAGATCGACCCGTCTTTGCCGACGGTGAGATCGGTCACGCGCCCGAACGAATAAATTTCGTCGCCTTCGACCTGGCCGATGCGCAATTCCTCCACCAAACTCAGCGCTGCGCCCCAGGCGCCGGGCCCACTCGAACGCACCACGACAGTATCCTGAGAATTGGCGGCTCTGCCGCTACCCGAGCCACAACCAGAGTTCGCGAACATGCACACAACACACAATGCTATTCGTGCAGCCGCGTGCGACGATCGCATGCGCATTATCGGCCTACCGCGCCACGATCGCGCCGGCAAAAAACGCCATGCCCGCGGCGGCAGCTAATTTGGCCAGGGTCCAGCGGCCGCCACGCTCGGGATCCTTCGTCCAGAAGAGGACCACGCCACAGCCATCACCGCGCCGGTATTCGACTGGTGAAGTCGCTTCGCGGGAGTAGACTTCCACGCCACCTAGCCAGTCGGGAATAATCAAATCGTCTACACTGTTGTTGTTGCTTTCGACATAGATCCTGCCATCGATGAAAACATTGGGATTGCACTCGAGCCTATTCCCGCGCAACACAGTGCCGTGCATCGTTATGACGTTGCCAACCAGGTTTACACCCGGCACGCCGAGCAGCAGTGAAGTGGCCGTTGCCAGCGGTCGCTTTTCGATATCCTTTCGCGTGATGAAATGGCCAGCGCCCTCCCTGGTCCGCCGCCTCTCGAATTCATCCAACCGACTACACCCAGAGAACGCGCTGTAACGACCAGTGGCGCCACGGGGATTGGCTGCGTGGCGATCTGTATTCTCACCTGCATGGTCTCGCGTAACGACAACGATAGTGTGACCGATGTGAACGGCAAATACCCGATCAGGCTGACGTTCAGTTGGAACGCGCCTGCGCGGGCCGCACGCAATTCGAACAGGCCGGTCGTGTCGGTAGTCGTCTGTGCGATACCACGGCCGTTCTCGTCCAGAAGCAGAACTGCGGCACCGTGCAGTAGCTCACCCGTTGCGTAGTCGGTAACCCGGCCGCGCATGACCTGCGCATTGAGCGGAGAATCGATGAGGAACAAGAACAACGGCAGAACCGCGGCGCGCGCGTACATGGGACGCTCCTCAGCGGGAGGGCACGGACTGGCACTCGTATTCTGCGATCTGGCGCTTGGACGCGAGACCGCGCCAGGCGTCTTCGAAGTGCTCGCGTAAGGCGTCGGTATCAGCGGCCGCGAAACGAATCAGCACGATCGGATTAGTTACGATAGTGCTCGGTGAAGTAATAGACGTCCGGACTGGCGCGGGTAAGGAAGGCACGGGATTCCAGATCCATTTTCAGAACGAGCGATTCCCCGTCCTCGTGCAGACGACCCAAAAACCTGCCTCGCACTTTGAACCCCGGCGTACCGTAGGAGGAAAGCTCGTCGATGCCGGGGAGGGTCCGCGCAATCGCCCGCACCTCGTCGAAGCTCAGTGCCTTCGAGCGAATGCTGCGTTGCGCCGGTTTCTCCGCACGGCTGGTTCTTTTCTTTGCCATTTTGCGTTTCGCCCGCTGCGGATCAGCACCGCGGTGGTGACGACGGCGGCCGTGACGGGGGTCCGCCCACCCTCGAGGCGGTCACCACGACGGCAGCCATCTGTTTCAGCCGCACGAGCTGGCGCACCGGAACGCCTGCCTTCCGTGCAGGCTGATAACGGAGTTGTGGGACGGCCGCCAGCACGGCGTTAGCGTAGTTCGAATGAGTCGATGTAATCACTCTCGCAGTGCCATCTTCCGGCATTCCGCGCGGATCGACGACGAATTCGACTACAGCACTGAAGCATTGCTCACCCATCACGGGTTGCGGCCGAAAATCGGTGCGCAGTCCGGTCAGGTTGAGCGCCCGAGCTGTGTCGTCGACCATGCAGGCGCGAAACAGCGGACCGCCTGCAAGCAATGTGGAGTCCTGCCGCGTGAGTGCGCACGAAGCCGATGTCGCTGCCGCTCGGCCAGAGCTCGCGCAACCCACTGCAACGGCGGCCACACCCACGAGACCCAATACCACGGGAATGCCCAGCTTTGGCATCATTGGCCTACCCTCAGTTCGAGCGGCGTCCCCAGGCAGCGGCTTCGGCTTCTGTCTGCGGACCCAGTTTGCCTTCGACCGATTTCAGCAGCACCGCTGGATCGTACAGCACGCCGGCGCGGATGACGTGGCGCGTGTTGCGCGTGTTACGGATTTCAATGAACGGATCGCCGCCGATGACCACGAGGTCGGCAAACTTGCCTATCTCGATGGTGCCCAGGCGATCACTGACGCCCAGCGCACGCGCGCTATTGATCGTAGCCATTTTCAAGACGGCATGTGCCGGAATCCCGGTCAGCGATATCGCGTGCAGCTCGCGGTGAATCGAAAACCCGGAGAAGAATTCGCCCCAGCTCGGATGGTCGGTGCCGACCGTGATCAGATGGCCGCCACCGGCATCGTAGAGGGCCTTGATCTCATCCTTCTTGACCCGGTAAATCCGCTCGAACTGCTCGTTCACGGTTCGCTGGCGTGATTCAACCAGGCCGCGCATGTAAGGCGTCAGGAACCGCTTCTCGTCGGTCCAATACTCGTAGACCTGCGGCTCCCGCCGGCCGTAATAGCCATACGCGGAACGCGTTGCGTCGTAGTTGACGCGGTGACGCACATAGAGCCGGGCGATCTGGACGAACTCGGGCGTATCGAACTTCATCACCTCGAACGATGCGTACGCCGACTTGTCGTTGGAGAAGGCATCGCCGCCAATGAAGTGCTCGATGCGGTCGATGCCCATCAGGATCGCATCACGAGGGTTCACGCTGTTGCGGGCGCCCGAATCGAGATGGCCGGTCACGGTCAGGCCGTGGCGGTGCGCCCGCTCGATCAGGGGCTTCAAATGCTCGGGCCGTATGCCTTTCGCCTTGAAGCCGCGCGCGCCCTGCGCGGCCCAGTAATCGACTTCACGGTAGATCGAATCCGCACTGATGGTCTGGGTCCACCCGGGCCGCGCGGTCCCGTAGTACGGGCCCGAGTTGTACAGACGCGGCCCCGGCTGCTCGCCGTTTTCGATCCGCAATCGCAACGCCCGCATCTTGTCCGGCTGCATCTCGCCAGCAGGAAACGTCGAGGTCACACCATTCGCCAGGAACAGCGTCGGGTAGACCGTCGTTTCATCGATCCGCCCGCCACTGAAGAAATCAACGGCGTAATGCGCATGCAGATCGAAGAAGCCGGGCAGGATGAACTCGTCCGCCGCGAGCTGAACGACCTGCGCGGCGGCAGTATCGATCGTGCCGCCCAGCTGCATGATTTTTCCCGCACGGATCAGGATCCCCGGATTCGGCACCGCATTGTCGCGCAGCGCGTCGAACATCATTCCACCGCGCAGGACCAGATCGCGATCCGCCGACTGAGTCGCCTCGCGCAGTAGGTCCGGTCCGAACGCGAACGGGATCTCGACCCAGGCCTGCACGGAGTCGGTGCCGTTCAGCGCGGGTGTGAAGCGCATCTGAATGAAGGTTGTCCGGGCGATTTCGTCCAGCACCGGATCGGCATTCGAGACGAACGAGGTCTGCACGAGTGACCCGCGCCGGTCCAGCAACCCTCTCAGGACGACGCGTCCTTCCGGCCGGGGCTCTTTCAGCCGGCGATACGCAGCCGTCTGCGAATGTTTTACCGCCAGCGCATTTGTGACGATGGGCCGCGTCGTATAAGGCACCACCGCGACCTGCGCCGGCAAGCGCCCGGAAATGCTGAGTGCCAGGAGGAAAAGAATCGTGCGCAGTACACGGTATCGATGCATGAGTCAAACCGAGAAAGTGATCCTGAAACCCCATTCAGGGGCGATTTCGACCTGCAGCAACCTACCGAATCTTCCTTGCCGGGGCCTGCTGCCCGCCCTGGACCAGGATCAAGCTCGTGACTTTCCCGGTTGAATCTTTTACGAAGCGGACCTGCGCGTCTACTTCTTTGAGAAAGAAGTCGGTCTCTGATTCCGGCCACAATTGAAAGCGCTGCTGCCCCGTCGGCTGCCCAAAGAGCCGGTCGCCCTCGCGCGTGACCACAATCGCAAAGTTCGGGGCGAGCTGGTATTCCCCGACGTAAGGCTCGAGTACGGCCAGCGAAACGGAGATTTCCTTGCGGACCACAGGCAGTGTGGCGGGCGCCGCCTGCAGAGGGATGCCCGGATCCAGGAGGTGCAGGCCGATGTCGTCCGCGCCAATGGCCGAATTGGTCAGCACGACCACGGCCCGGCGATTCTTCTGGTCGAACCCGGCGAATGTGCGGTAGCCGCCCGTACCGCCGTTGTGCCACACGATCGTGCGGTCGGGCCTTGGTGCCAGCATCCAGGCAAAACCAATCGAGCCGCCAGGTACGGGCCGTTGGGGCCGGACGGCGGGTTGCAGCCGTTTCGACAGCGGGCTGGCGGTCGAATCGACGTGCGCGGCCAGGAATTTCAGCATGTCCTCCACGGTGGAGCGGAGCGCGCCCGCGCCTGCAATGGTTGGCAGGTCCCAGTTACCGACCACAGCTCCGGCGGGATTGTGCCCGACAGCAAGGCGTGCCTTCGATTCCGCCGACAGTGTGATCGCAGTGCTGCTCATGCGCAGTGGATCCAGCAGGCGCTCCTTTACCAGGGCTTCGTACGATTTGCCCGCCTGCAAGGCGAGTACGTGCCCGAGCAGTCCGACGCCGAGATTGCTGTACTCGAACTGTACACCGATGTCACGGGTCAGCTCGTGGCCGGAAAGAAATGCGTACAGGTCGCCGACGGTGTAATCGGCGTACGGGTTGCTCATGTCGGCCGGCCGCAGGTTGCCCGGCAGTCGCGGCAGACCCGATGTCTGAGTAGCGAGGTCCAGGAGCGTGATCTGTTTGTCGGCGCGCGCGGGCATTCGGACGCTGGAAGGCAGGAACCTGGACACCGGATCGTCGAGCTTCACTTCACCGCGGCCGACCATATCGGCCAGCAGCGATCCGGTGAATGCCTTTGTGATCGATCCGATCTCGAAGACTGTGCGCTGGTCGAAGACCGGCTCTCCATGCGCGCGCTCGTTGTATGCGACCACACGAGTCCGGCCATCAGCCTCGAGCAGTCCAACGACAATGCCGGTGCTGCGTTTGTTCTCGACGCGATCCCGCAGGATCGAGCGAACGATGGAGTCGGCAGGGAATTGCGCTCGGATGGGACTGGCGAGAAGAAAGGAGGCGGCCAACAATTCGATGACTTGTCTCAGCATTCACGATTCCGTTGGAGCGGGCGAGTGAATATAGCCCCAAACAGAACGGGGCGCGGATAGCCGCGCCCCGTTGAGCCCGCTTACGAACTGTGGTGCATCACTTCGACAATTGCAGGTCCATCCGGGTTGCGCCTTCGGCCACTGAAACCTGCCGCGTGACGCTCGCAAATCCCGGTGCAGTCACACGGACCGTATAGGTACCAGGTGTTGTCCGGATAAGAAAACGCCCATCGTTGCTCGTAAGGCCGCCGCGCTTGTTTTCCACAATGGCAACCTGCGCAGCAGACACTGGAATACCAGACTCGTCCGTTACGCTTCCCATGAGGATGATGATACAGGGGCCGCTTCCGGCTCCTGCGTCCTGAACTCGATAGGCAATTCGATCCACACCTTGACCCGCTGATCCCGATTCAGTGCAGGGGAAAATCGGGCCATTTGGGCCACTGATAGTGCGGCATCATCGAGAGCGAGGTGACCCGATCCCTGCTTGATCTGGGTTTTAATGACATTCCCGGATTCGTCGATCAGGAACCAGATCAGTGTTTTGCCGCCGATGCCAGCGTCGCGCAGGAGGGGCGGATACACCCGTTGCATCATCCGGATCACTTCCTGTGTGTTCGCCATCTCGGGCTTGACCGTATACGATGTAAATGTCGGCGCGAGTTCTATCGGATCGACGCCCTGTGCTCTGGCCAGCTCTACTCGCCGGATTCGCTGCTCCTCGATTCGGCGGTCCTGCTCCTCTTGTCCAGTCAATGTGGCGTTGGTTGATCCCAGCTCGACCGAGCCGTTCGTCCTGAACGTAACGGGCAATTCTATCCAGGCCGTCACTCTTTGCTCGCGGATGAGTGCAGGCGTGAAAGTGGCGAGTTCGGCCACGCGCATTGCGGCTTCATCCAGTGCGGGGTGACCCGACCCCTGCTTGAGTTGCGCCTTGGTCACCGTTCCGGATTCATCCGCAAAAAGCAGGACGATAGCCATGCCGCCAATCCCGGCATCGCGCAACAATGGCGGGTAGAGACCTTGCAGCCGACGGGCCACAAGCTCGGCGTCCCTAAGGCTGGGCTTGACTCGGTACTCGACCTGCTCGCGTTCCTGGTTGGATGACTGCTGGACAGGCGCCTCGCGATTCGCTTTGAACTCCACGCCTACCTCGATCCATTTCGAAACCGCACGGCCGCGGAATTGTGCGGGTGCAAACCGCATTACATCGACCACCCTGAGCGCAGCCTCATCCAGCGCCTTGTGCGCTGAACCCTGGCTCATGCGCTTGCTGCGCACAGCGCCATCCGTGTCGACGAAGACCCAGACCATGGGCGTCCCGCTGATGCCCGCGTCTTTGACTAGCGGCGGATAGAACTTGCGAGCCGCTTCTTCGACATCGGCGGGATTGAGCAAACGCGGTGCAGACGTATCCTGCGGAACGGAGCCGGGCAGCTCGGTTTCCGGGTGCACGACCAGCATGGGCCGGTCAATGAGCTCAGCGATAGTGACCGGCTCACCCGGCAGCGGTGCACTGAATGCGCAGAGCAGCGCTGCTACCGCGGCCAGGCTCCAGCTGCTCACCCGCAGCCAGCGCTTCCGCGGCCGCGGCTCCAGCAAACGCTGAATACGCCGCTCCAGCAACGAGCGGGGCTCCGTCAGCGCCGCGACGAACATCGGTGCCGACGCGGTCCGTCTGCCCACATCGAACAGCAGTTCGGCATATCCCTTCGGATCCGCGGAGTCCGCCAACAGTCGCGCATCGCAATCCAGTTCGACGCACTCACGCAGCCGGCGCGCCTGCAGCCAGAGCGCCGCATTCCATGGCAACAGCGCCGGCGCTACGCGCGACAGGATCACCAGCAGCGGATCCCGGGCCCGGATGTGCGCACGCTCATGCGCGAGGATCATGCGCTGGTTGGGCTCGGGCAGGTCGCGCACCCAGTCCGGTATCACGATATCGGGACGCAGGAAACCCACAACTGCAGGGCCGGTCGACTCGGAGATCAGTACGTCGGCGCCGGTAACCACGCCAGGACGCCAGCTCCGCCGTGCATGACGCAGCCGAAGCGCCGCAACCACGCCCAGCAACACCAGCGCCCCGGAGAGCACCAGCCAACCCGTGCCCAGCAGACGCGGAACCGTCCAGGTCGAGGCAGGCCCGGACGTCACCGCATCCAGCTGTATTGCGAACGATGGAGGAATCACGGCCAGCACGGGCTGGTCGGAGACGCGCTCGGGCAACAAGGGAAGCAGCGCCGGCACCAGCAGCGAGATACCCATCGCACTCAGCCACACCCACCGGGTCGGCTTCCCGGTCAATCGCAGTACCTGCTCGAGCGCAAACGCTCCGACCAACACCAGCGTGCTCAACACCAGAGAATAGACCATCCACGCGATCATGACTCCTCCTCCCGCAACCGATCGTCCAGGAGCTTCCGCATTCGCTTCAGCTCGGCCGCCGTCAGGCTGCGGTCTGACACCAGGTGAGTGAGTAGCAGCTCCGGAGATCCGCGGAACACCTTCGCGACCAGACGCGTCAACGCGCTCTTGCCCGCACGTTCATGCCCCACCAGCGGCCGATAGCGATGCGCCTTGCCCTCCTCGACGTGATCGACATACCCCTTTTCCTCCAGCGTACGCAGCACGGTCAGCACCGTGGTGTACGCCAGTTCGTCGGGCAGTGCATCACGCACTTCGGACACGGTTGCATCGCCGTGCTCCCATAACACGGCCATGATGTCGAGCTCGCGATCGGTGAACAGGATGTCCATGCTACTAGACATATAGTAGGAGGTGGAGTTTGTCAACTAGTTCGATAGTAGGTCCGCCAAAACCCGGAATAAACCGGTACCGGCCCTCGACTTGCACACACCCGCGGCGCAAGTTGATGACCAAATGAAAACACAAATGACATCGGCGATTGACGAGCTGGGCCGGCGGCTGGGCGGCGCGCGGCGGGTCGAACGCGACGTGCCGCTGGCACCGTTCACGACGTTCAAGATCGGCGGACCGGCCGACTACTTCGTGCGCGCGCGCACGGCTGATGAACTGGTGACTGCGATCAGCGGGGCGCGCGAGCTGGAGATCCCGTATTTCCTGCTGGGTCTGGGCGCGAATATCCTGGTCGGCGACCGTGGCTATCGCGGGCTGGTGATCCGCAGTGAGACGCGCGGCATCGAATTCCTGGATGATGTGCGGGTACGTGCGGCTGCGGGCGAGGTCGTATTTCCGGACTTGATCGTCGCAACCACGGACCGTGCGTTGGGCGGGATTCACCATTACGTGGGAATTCCGAGCACGGTAGGTGGAGCCATCTGGCAGAATCTGCATTTCCTCTCGCCGCCCCCGGATCGGGAGCGGACCTGTTTTATCGAAGAGGTAGTCGAGTCCTGTGAGATTCTGACCGAGGAAGGTGATGTCCGCACGGTTGGACATGATTACTTCAACTTCGGCTACGACTACAGCATCCTGCACGACCGCGAGGATATCCTGTTGACGGCGACGTTTCGTTTGGCGCAGTCGGAGCAGGAGGATCTGCGTTACACGATGCGGGAGAACCTGAAGTGGCGCGATGACAAGCATCCGGATCTGTGGCTGTATCCGTGTGCCGGATCGATTTTCAAGAAGATCGAGGGAATCGGCGCGGGTCGGTTGATCGATCAATGCGGGCTGAAGGGTCACGTGCATGGCCGGGCTGAGATCTTCCACAAGCACGCCAACATCATTGTGAACCTGGGCGGCGCGAGGGCCGCCGAAGTGCGCCACCTCATTGAGCTGGCGCAGACCACCGTAAAGGAAAAACTCGGCCATGAGCTGCAAACGGAGATTGGCCTGATCGGCGAATTCTAGTGAGAGGCCCCGGACAAGCCAGCAGCCGCGGAGACTCACCGCCCCGCCGCTGCCCTCGGCAACGATCGACCGAATGACGGTTTCATTTTCGCTCTTGGCCACGCGGTACCGGCCGTGAGCGGAAACGCAACGTACTCGGTGCCCCTTGCCTCTGCGGTTGTCCGCGCCGTAGCGTGCGCAGGTCTTCCAACAAGGCAATCCAATCGTGATGCGACGACTCGCGGTGGTTTTCGCACTTTCGTGGTTCACCGCGCCGGCCGGTGGCCAGCAGCTCTACACACCGCGATCCGGCACCGAAATCCTGTGGGACACGTATGGAGTGCCCCACGTCTTCGCGCGCGACTCGCGCAGCATGTTCTACGCATTTGGCTGGGCTCAGATGCAAAGTCACGGCGACCTGCTGCTGCGGCTGTACGGGCAGGCGCGCGGCCGCGCGGCCGAGTATTGGGGCGCTGACTTTCTCGACTCCGATCGGTGGGTCCGGGTGAATGGTGTGCCCGAGCGTGGTGAACGCTGGTACCGTCAGACCCGTCCCGAATTCCGCGGCTTCCTCGATGCGTTCGTGGCCGGCGTGAACGCATACGCCGCGCAACACCCCGAGAAGCTGCACGCGGACGTGAAGCCGGTACTGCCAGTCCGCGCCAGCGATGTACTGGCCCACACCAATCGGGTGATGCAGTACTCGTTCATCGCGAACCCCCGCACTGCCGAGGCAGGCGAGGCGTTTCTGCGCGGCTCGAACGGCTGGGCGATTGCACCCAAGCGATCGGCCAGCGGCAACGCGATGCTCCTGGCCAATCCGCATCTGCCCTGGGGTGATCTCTTCACCTGGTACGAGGCTCAGCTGACTTCATCCGACGTACAGATCTACGGTGCAGCCCTCGTGGGCATGCCGGCCATCAACATCGGCTTCAGTGAGCGGTTGGGCTGGACGCACACGGTGAATACCTTTGACGGCGCCGATCTGTATGAGCTCACCCTCGTGACCGGAGGGTACCGCTGGAACGGCGGTGTACGCGCGTTCGATCAGTCACAGGAGCTGATCCGCATTCGCGAAGGCGAGACCTACAAAACCGATACGCTGACCATTTTGCGATCGGTTCACGGACCGGTCATCGCGCGAGCGGGCAGCAAAGCGCTCGCCTTGCGAGTGGTTGGCAATGAGCAGCCGCATCTGCTGGAGCAGTACTGGCGCATGTCCCGGGCGGACGGTCTGTCCGAGTTCGAGGATGCACTGCGCAGGCTGCAGCTGCCGATGTTCACAGTGCTGTACGCGGACCGGGATGGTCACATCCTGCATCTGTTCAACGGGCGGGTACCGGTTCGCGCGCGGGGGGACTGGGCGTTCTGGAACCGTCCGGTGGCCGGTGACACGTCCGAGCTGCTTTGGATCAGGACGCACGCGTACAGCGATCTGCCGCGCGTCGTCGATCCCGAGAGCGGGTGGCTGCAGAACGCAAACGATCCACCCTGGAGCACGACTATTCCCGCGGCTTTGGATCCGGGCCGCTACCCGCCCTACATGGCGCCGCGGACTCCGCCGTCGTTTCGGCCACAGCATTCCCTGCGCATGCTGGCGAGCGATTCCTCGATCACGTTCACCGAGCTGGTTGGATACAAGCACTCGACCCGGCTCGAGTTGGCCGACCGCATCCTGGATGAGCTGATTGCGGCGGCGCGAACGCATGGCTCCGCGCGCGCACGTCAGGCCGCGGACGTACTTCAACGCTGGGACCGCTCAGCCAATGCGGAGAGCCGGGGCGCCGTGCTGTTCGACGCCTTCTATCGTGCGACGGCACGACGGCGCTGGCCGGGGAATTCCCTGTTTGCCGTCCGCTGGAATGAGAGTCGACCCCTGAGCACGCCTGACGGACTGAGTGACGCCGAACAGGCCGTCGCCGTCCTCGATGAAGCGGCTGGCCAGGTCATGCAGAGCTGGGGCACGCTGGACGTGCGCTGGGGCGATGTGTATCGGCTGCGACGCGACCGCGTGGACCTACCCGCCAACGGCGCTGGCGGTGAGCTGGGTGCGTTCCGGGTGCTGAACTACGAGCGGACCGGTGGCACGTTCACGGCCGTCAGCGGCGACAGCTACGTCGCCGCCATCGAGTTTTCGCGACCGGTACGCGCACTGACGCTGCTGGCCTATGGCAATGCGAGCCAGCCGGACTCGCCACATCGCACCGACCAACTGCAGCTGTTTGCCCGGCAGGAGCTGCGACCGGCCTGGCTGCGCCGCGAGGATGTCATGCGCCATCTGGAAGAGCGTAAGCGCTTCTGAAATGACCTCTGCCGGCGCGAACGTGAAGCTCGTACGAGGTGATATCACCGAGCAGACCGTCGATGCCATCGTCAATGCCGCCAACTCAACTCTCCTGGGTGGCGGCGGTGTGGATGGCGCGATTCACCGGCGTGGCGGCCCAGTCATACTGGAAGAATGCAAACGCCTGCGCGCGACATCACTGCCGGATGGTTTGCCGACCGGCACCGCGGTGTCTACGAGTGCGGGAGCGCTGCCGGCGCGCAGAATCATTCACACGGTCGGGCCGATCTGGCGGGGCGGCAATTCCGATGAGCAGGAATTGCTGGCCAGCGCATATCGCAGCACACTCGAATGCGCCGCGCGGGAGGGCCTCCGCACCATCGCTTTTCCCTCTATAAGCACCGGTGCCTATGGGTACCCGATCGAGGCCGCAGCGGACATCGCGCTGCGGACAGTGCATGCAGTACTCGAGGGAAATCGGAGCGCGTTCGACGAGGTTCGTTTCGTGCTTTTTTCCGAGCGTGATCTGCGCATCTACGAGAGCGCATTCGACCGCATCGCACGCGAATTGCACAGCGCATAACGCGCAGTGAGCGCGTTCTCAGAGGGAAAAATGTGCAGATGATACTTGCTTCCCTCAGCAGAGCGCTTAACTTGGGGCCCGTCCGACGCGAACTCGTCGGTTTGCCCTCTACACTCATTCGGAGCGCGTCTATGCCAGCAAAGAAGAAGTCGGCAAAGAAGTCAAAGGCTGCGAAGAGGCCGGCAGCCAGGAAGCCCGCGCGTAAGGCGGCGAAGAAAGCAGCCAAGCGTCCCGCGGCGAAGAAGGCACCAGCCAGGAAGAAGGCGCCAGCCAAGAAGAAGGCCGCAGCCAAGAAGCGCACACCGAACGCAGCGTTCATGCGTCCGATGACGCCCAGCAGCCAGCTCGGCGCAGTCGTAGGCACGAACGCCATACCGCGCAGCGAAGTCACCAAGCGCGTGTGGAATTACATCAAGTCCAAGGGTCTCCAGGACAAGAACAACAGGCGCATGATCAACGCCGATGACAAGCTGGGTCCCGTCTTCGGTGGCAAGAAGCAGGTCTCGATGTTCGAGATGACCAAACTGGTGAACAAGCATCTGAAGTAGAGCTCTTCATTACAACAACGCGAACGGGGAGCCCGCCTGGGCTCCCCGTTCGTTTTGTGGCCGCTTGCAGGAGCGGTCAGCTCGCCGTGGTAACCGTCCGGTTCTTTCGGAACAGCTTCCTGAAGAGCCAGATCACGACCATGCCGATGAGCAGGATCGGAACGACTTTCACCAGGAAAAACACGAACAGGCCGGTCACGGCGACAAACACGCCGATGATGAACTTCAGCACGACCAGACCGAGCACTGCGAGAATACCGCCGCCTACGACTTTGGCACCCATTGAACCCATAACTGACTCCTTGGAGGGACCGTTCATCATCCGTACGAGAGTCCGGAAATGAAAGATTCAGGGCAGGATTCGGGCGCCCATTTTGCCCGGGTCGCGGCGTCTCGGCCGCCCTGGCCGCATTTGGATTGTCTTGCGGCTGAACGTAATATGGCGCAATGACCGCCACACTACCAGAACAACAAAGCCAGGTCAGACTGCCGGACCAGCGCCGCCTGCTGCGCATTTTTGGAGTCGCTTTTGGCGTTGCGGTCGCCATCGGCAACACCATTGGCGGCGGCATCCTGCGTACACCAGGTGAAATCGCCAGTCAGCTGCCCAGTCCTTTCCTCATTATGACGCTGTGGGTGACGGGAGGCGTTTATGCGCTGCTAGGTGCGGTGTCTCTAGCTGAGCTGGGCGCGATGATCCCGAAGTCGGGCGGCCAAACGGTGTTCGTGAGTCGCGCACTGGGCCGTTACGCGGGCTTTGCCGTCGGTTGGAGCGATTGGATCTCGACCTGCGCCAGCACCGCATTCGTCAGCATCGTCGTCGGCGAGTACGCCGGCTTTCTGGTGCCTGCCGCGGCTGCGTGGCAGACCGCGATCGCAGTCGGCGTTGCAACTGCATTTGCACTCATGCACGCCCGGGGCGTGAAGCTGGCCAGCAACACGCAACTGGTCACCAGCGCTGCCAAGACAGTCGCGTTTCTGCTCCTCATTGCCGCCTGCTTCGTTCTGGGCGGCAATGCGACCACCGAGCCGGCTTCCGCGGCTGTGCGCTCCAGCAGCCTCCTGGCCGGTGTCGTGATTGCGCTGCAGGCCGTCATTTACACGTACGATGGCTGGACCGGCCCCATCTATTTCTCGGAAGAAGTCAAAAACCCGGGACGCGATATTCCCCGGGCGATGGTTGGCGGCGTATTGGCCATCACCGCGATCTACGTGCTGATCAATGCAGCGTTCCTGTACGTGCTTCCGGTTTCGTCCATGGCCGGACAGCCCCTGGTGGCAGCCACAGCAGCCGGCGCGATCTTCGGCGAGAAAGGCGATCTCGTGATCCGCCTGCTCACGATCGTCTCGATGCTGGGCGCGATCAACGCGCTCACGATGATGGCGCCACGGGTGCTCTACGCCATTGGCGACTCTGGGCTGTTGCCGGCAGCCCACAAGGTGGATGACCGCGGGACCCCGACGGTGAGCCTTTTGCTCAGCACGATTGTCGTGGTGGTATTCACTGCGACTGGAACTGTGAACTCGGTAGGCGCGCTGGCTGCGTTTTTCTTTGTCGCCAACTACACGCTTTCGTTTCTCTCCGTGTTCGTGTTGCGGCAAAAGGAGCCCAACACCCCGCGACCGTACCGGGCGTGGGGGTACCCGCTTACCACGGGGACGGTGCTCCTGGGATCGGTCGCCTTCCTGGCCGCGGTCGTCCTCGGAGACACGCGTCACGCGCTCTACGCGATTGGACTGTTGGCGCTCAGTTATCCCCTCTTCCTGCTGCTCGCAGCACAGGCATCACGCCAATGAACGCGCGGCCGTACGTGCTGAGGGAAGCCTCCTGGGCCGTGATCAAGTCGGAGTCTTATAGCGTCGCCGTTCTGCCCTGGGGTGCGACCGAGGCGCACAACTACCACCTGCCCTTCGGCACCGATACCTACGAGGCGGAAGCAATCGCGATCGAATCAGCGCGCATTGCCTGGGAGCGGGGAACGCGCGTCATCGTGCTCCCTGCGATTCCATTCGGCGTGAATACCGGGCAGCTCGACATCCCGTTCACGATCAACCTGAACCCCACGACGCAGCTCCAGGTACTGCACGACATTGTCAGCTCGCTGGAGGGCCATGAGATCGACAAGCTGGTAATCGTGAATGGTCATGGGGGCAACGATTTCAAGGGCCTGGTACGGGAGCTCCAGGGCAAGAGCGGCATGCTGATCGTGACTGTGAACTGGTGGCAGATCGAAAGCGGAAAAGCGCATTTCCCAGATCCAGGCGATCACGCGGGCGCGCTCGAAACTGCAGTCATGCTGACGCTGGCGCCCGATCTGGTTGCATTGGAAAAGGCGGGTGCGGGCGCGGCTCGGCCATTCGTGATTTCCGCGTTACGTGAGGGCTGGGCCTGGACGCCGCGTGAATGGACCAAAGCGACGGAAGACACCGGCGTCGGCGATCCGCGCGGGGCGACCGCGGACGCGGGGAAACAGTATCTCGAGTCGATCACGGCGAAGTTGGCAGGTCTTTTCAGCGAGCTCGCTGCGTGTCCGCGCGATGGGTTGTACCGAGAAACAAACCCGCGTCAGGAACAAAGCGACTAAACGAAGGGATTGTCGGGGAACACGATCGCAGTCTTGCGACCGCGCTTTTGTCCATCCAGATGCAGGAAGAACGTGCCGACGCCTGCCGCGCCCTGCATGAACCCGGTCTGAGCGATCAGCAGTTCGGGCTGCACGCGATGCTCGGCCTGAACCCACTTCAATCCGTCGGCTTCAGCGGTGGCGCGCGCGAGGGTGTCGGCTGCACTCCGTTCCGCCATCGCGAGGTACTCGGGCTTTGGCGCCAGGCGATGCAGCGACAGGAAAAACTCGCCTACGCCAGCATTGCCACAGCACTGGCTGATGTTGTTCCAGAATCCCGGCGTCCGCTGCTCGGGAATGCCGGTGCCGATTGTCCCCCGAGCACACTTGCGCACCAGGTCGAGCCACGCGGATTCTCTGGTCACTTCATTCAGCCGATAAAACAAGCGGGCACTGCCCGGCGGGCCGTGGCACCAGCTGAGATAAAACAGATCCTCGCCGTTTGGCTCATGATGAAAGGCCAGCCAGCCGTCGTTCTCCTTGCGCGCAACCGCGTCCAGGTATTTCGCCGCGGCCAATGCGCCATCCAGAAAGGCACGGTCCTGCGTGGCGCCGTATAGGGTCGCCAGGAAATAGCCGACACCCGCGGCACCGTGAGAGAAATTCGGGTACTTGTTCTGAACACTGGGCTGAATGCCCCATTTCAAGCCGCCATGCTGCGGCTCCCCACGCTGGAGGAGTCGGCGGCCCGCCCTGGCCGCCAATTCGACGGCCGCGCGATCCTCGAAGGTGCGCGCGGCGCGGAGCAGGTAGAGGCCAATCCCCGCGCTGCCGCTAATGATGTCAGTCGATTCGCTCCACTCGACACCGTTTCCGACGGGCTTCGCACTGGTCTTGACGAGCTCGAGCGCGTGCTGAGCCGCACTGCGGAAGCGCGCGTCGCGCGACGCGCGGTGCGCTTCTTCCAGCACGAAACCGATGCCTGCGAGGCCTGTGTAGAGCCCTGCATCGCGCACGCCGGCAGGATCGACCGGGATGTCAGATGCGAGATCGGCGGCCCCCTTCAGGGCCTCATCCAGGTGGCGACGGTCACCCGTCGCCTGATAGAGCTCGAGCAGAAATAACACGACACCG
>JBBDWZ010000217.1:0-16794 GCA_040902615.1 Gemmatimonadota bacterium
CCGACATTGCCTGGTCGCTTCTGGTCGTGCTCGTGCTCGTCCGTTAATTCGTTCAATCGTTCGGGGGTCATTATGCGCATAGCTGGTTACTCTTGGGAACCTTTCCTGGCTTCAGCGACGGCAGCTACTCCTCGATCTGCACGCTCCCAATTCACCACCAATTGGCGATAAGTCGCCGTGGCGCCGGCGGCATCGCCCGCAGCAGCGCGCGCGCGCGCCAGACCGAGCAATGCCTCCGACCGTTTGGGCGTGAGCTGCAGTGCGCGTTCATAGGCAGTAACCGCTTCACCGGCACGTCCGGACTTCAGGAGCGCCTCACCGAACAGCTCGAATGTACGCGGCAATCCGGGCGGACCGACTGGCGGGCGTGGCGGTGCCGTAATAACCGGCGTCAGCAGCTCGATCACCCGGGCGTAATCGCCGGCCGTCTGGGCCAGCACTGCATTCACGTGAACCAGCGTGTTGGCCAGACTGCGGCGCATGGGATCGCTCTCGGCCAGGCCTTCGAGTCGTTGCCGGAGGGCCACGAGGTTCGGCGCATCGGGATTGCCACAATAAGCCGAAGCGATCGCGCGGTTTTGGAATTCCAGGGTTTGCTGTCCACGTTCACGATCCGATGTCGCGGGCCGTGCCTTCGAAGGCTCGCCCGCACAGGTGCGCAAGCGCCATCGTCCCGTGTGTGACCACTGCATGAACTCGAGCTGCGCAATCACGTGGCGCGCATCCGGATAGGGAAGGCTGTCCAGGTTTACGCCCGTCAGCACAGTGCGCGCGGTATCGATCAGCGCCGCGGCGGCATTGTACCGTCCTTGCTGCAGGTACCCATACTGGAGCCATTGCAGCGCGTGGAAGCTCAGATCGGCATTCGAGAGTTTGCGCTCGATCACTTCGGCGCGCGACGCGGCCCAGGCGCGTTCGTTCGAGGCGACCACGTCGTTCCAAAGCCCGAGCTGCAGGAAAATATGCGAGGGCATGTGCAGCGCGTGCTCGGCATCGGACGCGATGCGGGCATAGGTCCGTGCCGCGTCGAGCCCGCGCGCTGCGAATTCCGGATCGTCGGTGGCGTGAATCAGGTAGTGCGTACCGCCCGGATGCTGCGGATTCTTTTGAAAGACGCGCTCGGCCAGTGTGATGGCCTGGTCGCGCGCAGCCCGCCGTTCCGCGGGCGGGCCACCACCGAGATAATCGACCAGCATGCTCGCGAGCGATGTAAACGCGATCGCATCGATGTCATCCGGATACTGTTGCAGCACCGTCCGCATTCCCGCCGCAAAGGCCTGGACCCGAATAGGCAGATCGGCATTCGCATAGAAGCTTTCGATCGCGGCGCCATACGCTCTCTCACGATCGGTCCCGGCCTTCTGCAAACGCGCCCCGCGTGTGGTGCCCAGCCGCTGCAGGACCGCTCGTGCGGCCTCAGCGTCGTCCTGACCCCAGAGCGGATGCGTATACGTGAACGCCTCGGCCCAATACGCCATCGCGAAATCAGGATCCGCTTTCTGGGCTGCGCGGAACGCTTCGCCCGCCTCCTCGTACTCGAAGCTGTGCAGCAGCGCCAGCCCGCGCTGGAATGGCTCCTGGGCAGCCCGCGCGCCGGAATTCGCAAAGGAAACCTCACCCAGCTGCTGCCCCGGCCGATGGCTGTGCGTTTCCTGCGCAGAAACCGCAGAGACGAAGGTGAGCAGCAGCGCAATCGCCGCGGCCGAAGTGCAACGAGATTTGGCAGTCATTGGACTGGCGCCCTGGCTGGTGGGAAGCGTGTGTCGTTTTCAGTTTGCATCGGCCGCGCAGCGAGGTCAATGGGCGCGTAATCGTGGGCGGCCTGACCTGGCACCTCATATACGGATGACCTGAGGAGGCGATTGACCGCTGCTGCAAGGGTTCACGTAGCTTATGGTGAGTCGTCCGTTCAACTGATCAGGATTGAAGGAGAATCTTCTGACTCACGATTCTGCCGCCATCCGCGCTGATTTCGACGAGATCGCCCGACTGAGTGAGCAGTTCGACGGTGGGTCGGCCAGGTTCGACGCGTTGGTGCAATCGCTGGTTCCTGCGGAAGCGAAGCGCGTTCTCGACGTCGGGTGTGGTACCGGCCGTCTCACTGTGCGGCTGATGCAGAGTCAGCGGGAATGTGTCGGTGTAGACCTCTCACCGGAAATGATTCGGCGGGCGCAGCGCGATGCAGTGGCGGGCGGTCCATCATTCGTGTGCGGCGACTTTCTCGAGCTGGACTTCGGGCTGGCCAGGTTCGACTGTATTGTCTCCGCGGCTGCTCTGCACCACATGTCAGCAGACCTCGCAATTCCGCGGATGAAGCAATTACTCGAGCCCGGCGGCCGTGTGATCATCCACGACCTGCGCGCCAGCGCCGGTTTGCTCGATGAGCTGGTTTCATGGTCCGGGCCTGCTTACCAGGCAGCCAGTCGCTTCCTGCGGACCGGCTGGCCCTTCGCTCCTCGCGCACTCAGACGCGCGTGGGCAAAACATGGCGCGCGCGAACGCTACCTGACCATGCATGAAGTCAATGAAATGGCCGCACGGCTCCTGCCGCGCGCCAGGATCATCCAGCACCATTTCTGGCGCTACACAATCGTCTGGGACAAGACCGTGTAACGGCCTGAACAACCGCATCGATCTTCGCGTGTGGTACGCACTCGCCGCGCCCGATCGTCCGGTGCCCGACCACATCGCTGGCCTGGCTCGCGCCCAATTGGCCAGCACTCCTCTGGAGGCTCGCGGGCTGGGACTCGTGGTGCTGCACCGCTGCGGCGAGGATTTCTACTTTCTGCTCATCTGCACGTGGCGTAACGAGAACGAGCTTTGGGAAACCGTGTGGTACAAGAACGGCGACGACATGGCGGAATTCGCGCGGTTCCCGCGCGAGGGTGAGCACAAGCCCGCGTTCTGTGTCTGGGAGCTGGTGCCGGTCTGGCATGAAGTGCAGGCGTGGAACCGGTTTCTTTACACAACCCGCGATGAACCCGCCGTGCAGCAGTGGCTCGGTGACCAGTATGCCGGTGATGCGTGACGCGTTGATCGAAACGACGTTAGGTCTGGAGAGCGGGACGGCCCGAGTCGTTGCCTATGATGAGCAATGGCCGCGCCTGTTCGAGCATGCCGCGGCCGAACTCCGTGAGGCGCTCGGACCGCACGCGCTCGGTATCCACCACGTAGGCAGTACGGCAATTGACGGCCTGTCTGCGAAGCCGATCCTGGATATCCTGGTTGGAATCGCTCACTTCGAGGGTGTTGATCCTGGAGCACTGGCTGACCCGCGCCCATTTCTCCTGCAACTGGATGCGGCCGGTATTGATGCACGCGCAAAGACCGAGACGCTCTTCTTCGATTTCCCCGGTTTCGCTACGGCGTGGAACGCACTCGCGGGCGTGACCACCGCGGGCCTGACCGATGAGCGCCAGCACGAAGCGAAAGCCGCGGTCATGCCCCCTGATGGCGATGTCGCACGGCGTTTCCGCAACACAACGCAGTTCATTATCGGCCTGCGACGCGACCACGCGCGGCCCTCCCCTGGAAAAATTTGAATTTGAACTTGAAATTGCCGTTCTCCGTTTGCATTCGAAGAGCACAACAGCGGGAGAATTCTCCATGAGACGGGTAATCCTGCAGGAATTCGTAACCATCGACGGCCTGGCCGCCGGACCAAACGACAGTGTGGACTTTGTGCCGGCCGCAACCAGCGGAGACCAGAGCTTCGGCCAGAGTCAGCTAGGCTTCATTGACTCCATCGATGCGATCCTGCTCGGCAGGGTGACCTACGAGATGTTTGCCGCGTACTGGCCGGAAGTCTCTTCCGGAGATGACAAGCCGTTTGCCGACAAGCTGAACGCCATTCCAAAGGTCGTATTCTCCAAAACGCTCGATCGTGCCCCGTGGGGCAAGTGGGCCGACGCCACGATCGTCAAGACCAGCGCGGCGATGGAAGTTGCGCGCCTGAGCCGGGAGTCCGGCAAGGACATGGTGATCTGGGGCAGCATCTCGCTCGCGCAGTCGTTCATGCGTGAGAACCTGATCGACGAGTATCAATTGGTGGTCTGCCCGGTTGTGATGGGAAGCGGGAAGCCGCTCTTTGATAACCAGGCTGGTCCGTCCGACCTGAAGCTGTTAAGTACGAAGTCATTCGATCGGGGTACGGTGCTGCTCGCCTACGCGCCCGCGTAACCGGATCCTGGGGACGCTACATGAGCCGAACCCACACATCGCAGAATCGAGCCGCTATGCATCGCGTCTGGGCCACCTTGCTGGTAGCAGGTGCACTGCCCGTAGTCCCGTGCAGGGTGAGCACTCAGGAAGCGAAGCCTGCGCTCACGGGCCGTTGGTTATTGGATCGGGATGCCATCGACGTCGCTGGCGGAGGCCGCGGAGATGCAAGTGGCAACGCTTCTGGTGGCGGCGGCCGTGGCGGTGGCGGTATCGGACTGGGTCCGCCCGGCGCCGAATTGATCATTCAGCAAAGTGATTCGACGTTGCACATGGTGGTTATGAAAGAAGACGGCAGCGGCGCCGTGATTCTTTACAGACTCAACGGCAAGGCTACGAAGGTTCCCTTGCCGACCGGGCGCGGACAAACTGCCGAGGCGACCTATTCGAGCCGCTGGAACCGAGACCGGTTGGAGACGGCAATTGTCCGCAAACTCGTCGCCCGTGGTACCACCACCGAGCTCCGCTATCGCGAACAACTGTACCTCTCGTCGGATAGCGTGCTGGTCATCGAAACCACCATGACGGGAAGGTCAGGCGGTCGCAAGGCGTTCTATCGGAAGGCGAAGGAATGAGGCCGGCTACTTTCGTTGTCGACTGGCGGGTTGCCGATGCGCGTGCGTGACGCCTATCGTGGCGCGATCTTCGATCTCTTCCACACGCTCACCGGGTTCGAGTCGCGCTGGTCGCATCATCCGCCAACCTGCACGACTCTGGGCATTGATCCGGCCGCGTGGAATCATGCGCTGCTCGAGAACTCCCGCTGGCGTCTCATCGGCGAGGAGCTCGATGAGATCACGATCATTCGCAGGCTGGCGCACAGCATCGATCCGGCGATTCCGCTGGAGTTGATCGAACATGCAACGCAACGCCGGATCGAGCGCTTTCGTCACGCATTGACCGACATCCCGGCGGACAACCTGGAAACCTTGCAGACCCTGCGTAGAGCCGGCGTGCGGCTGGCATTGATCAGCAACGCCGACGTGATCGAAGTTGCGGGTTGGTCCGATTCCCCGCTGTCGGGTCTGTTCGATGTCGAGCTTTTCTCCTGTTATGCGGGCTGTGCAAAACCGGATCCCGAAATCTACGATCGCTGTCTGGCTCAGCTTGGTCTCGAGGCAGACGATTGCCTGTTCGTTGGTGATGGTGGATCGAACGAATTGGACGGCGCACGTGACGCCGGCCTCGCCACCGTATTAATGTCCGGCGTGCTCGAAGAGCTTTGGCCCGAGAAGATAGCCGGTCGCACAGCGTCCGCGGACTACCACATCCGCCGTATTCCCGAGCTGTTGCCTCTGCTCGCTTCGGAGCGCTCAGTGCCGCAGGCCCAGCAGCACGGCGCCGGAATTCCTCGCACGTACCAGGACTGATGCATACTGAGCCAACCGCACCCACGCTGGCGCGCGCGATGGGTCGTTCTGCCCTCGCATGGGGGGTCGCCTGGACTTTGCTCGGCGCATCCTGTGCCCTGGGGCCCGAGTCCACTGGCGACGTAATGGGCGGCCGCGAGATGTGGCCGCTGATGGCGGGGTTGGGCGCAGTGGGTGGCTTGTTGCTAGGCGCCGTTTACGCGCTCTCGCGGCGCTTCTTGATACCGTTCGGCACGCGACGCCCCGGTGAACGGCTCGGCTTGCGCGGACGCGTGATTGCCGGGATCTACGGTGCCGTGCTCCTCGCGCTGTCTTTCATGTTCGTGTCGCCCGTTGGCGGACTAATCTTCGCGGTCTTTGGCTTCATTACGGCCGTTGTCTTCCCCGGTGATGCCGATATTGTCGCAGATCCATCAACGCATTAGCAGCCTCACAACGCCATCGTGTTTGTTCAACAGAAACACTTCGCCGTTGCGGCCAGCACCAAAGCGCAGGTCGACACGCGTCGCGAGCTGCTTTCCCTGCGCCATGGTCGCTTTACGAACCAGCTCAAGCAGTGTCTTGGGCTGGCCCTCATCATTGAGCAGAATGCGGCGAATGGGATCCTGCCCGCCTGCCGGAGGATTGTCGGCGGACACAGCGAAGACTTCTCCGCTCGGGTTGTCGCCGAACAGAACGAGGTTGGACAGCTGACGGATTGCAGTACCGCGATAAACGACCAGGCCGGTCACAGCGGCGCGACCGGTGAGTACCGGATCGGTGTGATCGAACTCGGCGATCGGAAAGATCATTGCCGGATCACCGCGTGGGTTCGAGGTGTCGACTCCAGCGCGGCCGCCATACCGGAAACTGCCTTCCCATACATTCCAGCCCAGATTGCCGCCTTTACGCACCGGACTCATTTCTTCCACGATGTTCTGGCCGATGTCGGCGACGTAAAGGTTACCGTTTCTGGAATCCCAGCCGAAACGCTGCGGATTGCGGACGCCAAGCGCCCAGATCTCACCCAGCGCGCCGGCTGATGCACCGGAGACGAACGGGTTGTCCGAAGGGATTCCGTATTTGCCGTTCTTGCTGTTGGAACCGAGTGGATCGATGCGCAGAATTTTGCCGAACACCGACGCCATGTTCTGCGCCATGTTCATCGGGTCACCGCCGCTGCCTCCGTCCGCATTACCGATATAGAGCTTGCCGAAGTCGGAATCGCCCGAGCGTGCGTTTGGATTGAAGCTGAGCTGCCCGCCGTTATGGTTGGCGAATGGATGCTGTAATCGAATCAACTGGCGCGGGGCCGCTCCATCGTAGCGAGCCGCACCGGGCGTGCGGGCGGTCCACTCCAGCAGCACCATGTCGTGCGTATTGCCCGCACCACTGGGGACAAAATCCGGCGGCGGCACCGTGTCAGTCACATCGCTCCACGTGTAGAACTTGCCGTACCCGGGCGCGCCTCGCTGATTGAACTGCGGATGGAACGCGAAGCTCTGAAAACCGCGCTCGCGGCCCTGCGATTGCACGTCGTGGCCCCAGGCAGGATCATCGATGTTCACGTACTCGGTAACGGAACGGCCATCCTGACTGATGCGGTACAGCGGCCCGCGCATGTCATTGACAAAGAAATTGTTGGCGCCCGGCTCATCCACCATCAGCATCATGCGTGCGGCCGCGCCAGCCAGGTCCGGCACGCGCGCAAACTCACGATAGTTTACCTGTATGGCGCCGTCTGCCTTGATGGGTGTGGTAAAAGGATTGGTCGTCGATTGGCCGAGCGCGGGTGATGCTAGCAGCAGACCGGCCAGGATGGCGCGATTTGGTTTCACGGCTCCGGATCTCCTTCGAAGGACAGCGAACCGTACGGCAGTGCAAGGTTCGACAATGATACGCGGCGATTTGACCACGACAAGCCCGACCTCGCAGGTTATTGGAGATCCTGTTCGTGGTGAACTTTCTCTCCGGACATAATCCATGGGCGGAACCAAACCTTCTACCAGTGTGGCCACTTTCCTGGCGCAGCTTCCAGCGGACCGGCGGGCCGAGGTCGAACGAGTGCGAGACCTGGTGAAACAGCATCTCCCTGCGGGCTACGAGGAAGTCGTGAGCAAGAAGATGCTGGTGTACCAGGTCCCGCTGAAACAATACGCGGAGACGTACAACGGGCAGCCACTCTGGTACGTCGCGCTCGCCTCGGAAAAGTCGTACCTCTCGCTGCATCTGATGCCGATTTACCAGGACAGCGTGCAGGCTCAGCGACTCAAGGACGCGTTTCAGGCTGCCGGAAAGAAACTGAACATGGGCAAGGCCTGCATCCGATTCAAAACCGCAGATGACCTGCCCCTCGACGCGATCGGCGCGGTCGTCGCCAGTACCCCGCTCGAGCGTTGGGTGCAAATCGCCTTAATCGGCACGCCAGCGCTGAACATGCGATTAACGGATGACGAGCTGCGCGCTGTGCTGGCGCGGGCCGACACGATTCAAAGGTCCTCCAGCGGTGTGACGGACATCGAGCTCGAGTCGTTCATCCAGGCGGCCGAGGAAGTTGGATACACGCGCAAATCGGTCGAGCTGGCATTGCGCGAACGACTGGGCGTCCCCGCGAAACCACCTGCGGTGGGGGATCTCACCTTCGCCAAGTCGGCGGACGACAAGTTTTATGTCGCGCAGGTTCTGTCTTCGAGTGATGACGTCGTTCGCGTGCGCTTCATGCGGGGTGGCGAGCACACCGTCCCGGTCACCGAGCTGCGCCCTTGCTCGTTCCTGCCGGGCGAGCGGGTCGTCTGCCAATGGCCATCCTGGGGACCGTGGACCTGCACCGTGGTGAGCTACGACGCCGCCGCGCAACGCGTCAAGGTCAGTGACGGCTGGAGCGAGACGCGGGAGTTTCCGATTTCCGAGGTATGGCTCAATCGGCCCAAGAAAGCGGAGTTCGCCGGCCGAACTCGTACCGGGGTGTTCATCGCACTGATCGGCGCCGGCCTGGGATTGGGCGCGGTCCTCGGATCCATCATCACCGCACTGCTGCTGCGCTGACCGCGCTGAATCATCGTCGCTGAAAATGCGTATCGCACTTCTGTCGGATATCCATGGCAACTCAATCGCGCTCACCGCGGTTTTGCGCGACGCGCGCGACGCCGGTGTTGACCGGTTCTGCATTCTTGGTGACCTGGCTGCGATTGGGCCCGAGCCGGTCGCTGCCATCGAGTCCGTGGCCAGCCTCGATAACGCGGTGCTGACCCGCGGCAACACGGATCGATATGTCGTCACCGGTGACGGCCCGCCACCTTCGCTTGCAGCCGCCCGCGCGAATCCCGAACTCGTCGCCACCTACGCGGGGATCGCAGCATCCCTGGCCTGGACCCGCGGCTTCATCACGGGAGCCGGCTGGTTCGAGTGGCTGGAAGCGCTCCCGATCGACCTGCGCCTTGCGTTGCCAGATGGGACCCGGCTGCTGGGTGTTCACGCCTGCCCCGGTAATGATGATGGTGAAGGCATTCATCCCGGCCGCAGCAACGAGAGTATCCGAAGCCTGGTGGCAGGCTGCGATGCCGACCTCGTAATGGTCGGACACACCCACGAGCCCATGACTCGTGCCCTCGATTCTACGCTGGTCGTCAACCTCGGCAGCGTCAGTAACCCGAGAGCACCTGATTTGCGCGCCAGCTACGTCCTGCTCGAAGCAGCGCCGGACGCTGTTTCCATCGAGCATCGTCGGGTTTCTTACGATCATCACGCGTTCCTCGAATCGGTCCGCCGTTCCAGGCATCCCGGTGCGGATTTCATTCTCAGTTACCAGCGCGGTGAGCAGGTCGGCCGCGTGCCGCACTCCGACCACACGCCGTTGATGGCCGGCCCCCATCGATTCTGTCTGCCCGCGAAGTAGTCGCAACTGGCCATGGCTGTGCCCCAGCGCAGGCTGCACTGTTCGGTATGCGCTCCCATGACCTCGGTTTTCCCGTCAGCTACAAGTGCTCAGCCTTGCGCTGTGCGCGGCTGCATCGATTTGTCACCGGCATTTTTGATAATGCGCTTGCCGCCGACGGCATCACAGCTGCCCAGCTCAGCGTGTTGATGTGCATTCGCGAGCGTGCTCGTATCACCGCTACCGACGTGCGGTCCGAACTTCACATGGATCGCTCTACCGTCAGCAAGCACATCGGCTGGCTCGTCGCGCATGAACTGGTAGAGGTGCGGCCCGGAGCTGACCGGCGTTCCAAAACCCTCCTCCTCACTGCTACTGGGAAGCGGAAAGTGCGAGCGGCTCACACCGGCTGGCGCCTGGCCCAGGATCGCGTACGCGAGTGGCTTGGTGAGGGTCTGAGAGCGCTCGAGCCGTTGAACCATACCATTGCTGCCATGCAATCGCCTCGCCCGCTGCGCCGGTGGGTCCGGCGGGAAAATTACTATCGCGAGGATATTTGAAAACTGTTGCGGATGGGCGCGCGGGGGTGGCGCTTGTGTTTTCCGATTAGGTTTACTAGCAACCGTTTGCTAGTCGCGTGACTACGAAACCTGGCTGGTAGCTCCATCCCGTAAGCACGAATGGTTGCCAGTCCCCGCGAGTTTGGCGGGGCGGCGTTCGTGTATTCCCGACAAGGTTTACTAGCAACCGTTTGCTAGTCGCGTGACTACGAAACAATTGCTGGTAGTTCCATCCCGAAAACACGAAAATGGCTTGCCAGTCCCGCGACTACGAAACGGTTGCTAGTAGACCAATCCCGTACCCACGAATGCTTGCCAGTCCGTAACCACGAATGGTTGCCTGTCCCGCGACTACGAAACGGTTGCCAGTCCCGCGACTCCGAAACGGTTGCCAGTAGACCAATCCCGTACCCACGAACAATTGCCAGTCCCCGCAACCACGTTGCCGTTCACCCCCACGTTGACGGCCACGGCACTGCAAACGAACATTCCAGCCCCTTCCTCGGCGGGCCGAAGCGTGATGACGAAACCCAACGTGCCACAGGTCGACTGCGAGCGTCTGCACCCGACCCTCATGGTTTCCGACGTCCCGGCGGCCGCCGACTTTTATACGAGCAAGCTGGGCTTTACACTCGGCTTCTTCTGGGGTGAACCGACGACGATGGCCGGCGTCAATCTGGGTGACGTCCAGGTTTTTCTCGAGCGGGGCAACCCTGCTCCGGAGGGATGCACGCTGTATTTCGTGGTGGGCAATGCCGACGAGCTGTATGCGTTCCATCATGCGAACGGTGTCGAAGTCGCGCTACCGCCGGACGATCGCGACTATGGACTGCGTGACTACACGGTTCGAGACCCGTATGGTTACCACCTGACATTCGGTCATTACATTTACAACACTGGTCCTGCGCTCGAGATCGAACGCGTGGCGGTGCCGGTCCGCCTCGAGAAGCGCCTGGCTGCGTTGCTCCACGACCTGGCTGCGCACAAGCGTATGACGCTGGACAGTTGCCTCGAGGAAATCCTGCTGCACACGAATGAACCGCTGCGTGATGGTGTCGCCAGTCCGCATACGAAAAGCGATCTGCGCTACATCCAGGAACTGAAGAAGAAACACGGTATCGACTACGACTCTCACGCGAGCTATCGCTTCGTCGAAAGGAAGAAATGAGGCTACGTGCGCGGGCTAGCAGCGCTTTGGTCGCACTGGTCATAGGGTCGGCCTCTGTCAGTGCGCAGCAGACTCCCAGACTCAAGGTCTTCATCTCGATCGACATGGAGGGGCTGGCCGGAGTCGTTACCGCGAGCGATGTCACGGGATCCGGCCCCGACTACGCGCATTTCCGTGCGATCATGGCCGGCGAGGCGAATGCTGCGATCGACGGTGCCTTCCGGGCGGGCGCCACCGAAGTGCTGGTCCGCGACTCGCATGGCAGCAAGCAGAACCTGCTGCCCGCGGATGTCGACCCGCGCGCGCGACTGCTGCGCGGATCCAGTCTCGGACCCAAGAACATGATGGAGGGCATCGACTCGACCTTCGATGCCGTCGTGTTCATCGGCTACCACGCGCGGGCTGGTACTCCCAACGCGATTCTCGAGCACACCTCGACCGGCAACGTCGTCGATTTTGCGATCAACGGCGTGTCTTTGCCTGAGGGGGGCTACAACGCGCTGGTCGCCGGACTCTACGGCGTGCCGGTCGTGTTCGTTGCTGGCGATCGCGCCGTGGTCGATCAGATACGTACTCTGCTGGGTCCGATCGACGGCGTTGCAGTGAAACAGGAGATCGCCGATGCATCGCTCGGCCTGTCGCCCAAGCAGGCGCAGGAGGAGATCCGCAGAGTGGTAGAACAGGCGATCCGCAATCGTGGCAGGGCCCGACCGTACAAGCTGTCCGGGCCGTACACTATGGTGCTCAAGGTGAAGCAGGAGCGGCCGCTCTATCGCGGAGCCCAACGCCTCAAGGAGGGCGAGTTCACGTTTTCAAGTCCGGACCTTCTCGAAATCCTGAATGCATTCAACGCAATGAAATGAACAAGAAATGGGAGTTATCGTGTCCAGAATACGCTTCACGATTTCGATGTCGCTCGACGGCTTCATCGCCGGTGCGCACCAGAGCGTGGAGAACCCATTGGGGATTGGCGGTGAGCGGTTGCACGAATGGATCGTTTCACAGGCTGCGTGGCGGGCCATGCACGGCATGGAGGGCGGCGAGGTCAACGCCAGCACGCCGGTGGTCGAGGAGTCGATCGCCAACATTGGCGCCACCGTGATGGGCCGCAACATGTTTGGCGGACACGGACTCGAGCTCGTGCGGACCGTTGCAGCGCCCAACGTGACGCACTTGAAGTTCGCTCGGCGGTAACGCACGAATACACCGATAACGCGGGAGCTGGCCATGGGAACCATACTCGACGCAGCGCATCGGATGAAAAAGATGCTGGGGCTTTCCAGCCCGCCACTCCGGTGCAGCGCGTGTGACCACCCCAGGAGCGATGCAGTCCCCATCATCTGTGGGCCGGGCGTCTACCTGTGCGGGTCCTGCATCGGCACTGCAACCGAGCGTGCACCCGAGACCGTTCGGCCAACTGGGCCGGTTCCTCGCTGTCAGTTCTGCGACGGGGCACGCCCGCTCGTGTCCTTTGCCAATGGTGCAGCGCTGAGGGCGTGCACAGTCTGCATGCAGATGATGAGGGACATGATCGTGGAGCATGTTCAGCAGCAATGATCCGCCACCTACCGTGGCGTTGCGAAGGAGGTGGCTCTGCGAACGGGCGGTACGTGGTCACGACCGATGCCTGCGCCTGGATCGGTAATTGAGCGATCTCCATCACATCCGACCGGCCGCGCTGGCCGATGTACCTGCGATCGCCGCCGTTCACGTCGCATCCTGGCGCACCACTTACCCGGGCATCGTGGCGCAGGACCACATCGACCGGGTCACGGTCGAGGCCCAGGCCGCACGGTGGGAGCGCAGACTGGCCGACCCGACGACGCAGGCACCATCGGTCATGGTCGCGGCCGATGCATCGGAGAACCTGATCGGGTTTGCGTCGGGTGGGTCCGCCCGCGAAGAGAGCGAAGGTTACGATGCCGAGCTGTTCGCGATCTATTTGCTGAAGGAAGCGCAGGGTCGTGGTGTCGGGCGGCGCTTGTTCAATGCCGTCGCAGCCGAATTGCGCTCACGCGGACACCGCGCGCTCTATGTCCGCGTGTTGTCGGCGAATCCGGCGTGCAATTTCTATGAGCGTCTCGGCGGCCGACGATTGAAAGAGGCGTCGCTCACGCTTGGCGACCGGCAGTATCCGGAAACCTGGTATGGCTGGGAAGACATCAACGCGGTCGGGTAACCGACGCGAACGCAGCTCGATCGGCATGAAGCCATGCTGAACCAGCAGTGAACGATCCTACCGGTCGTTCTTGAGCTCGACCACGATCACTTCGATCGGTTTGTCGGTGTTGTTGACGTCGGCATGCGTTTCATTCGGCGGGTCCACGCCCAACCAGTAGGCTTTGCCCTTTTCCCACTTGTAGGTGTTGGTCCGTTTCCCGTTCTGGTCGACCACCTCGAGCGTGCCATCGGTCAGGGCAATCAGCGCGCGACCATGGTCGTGGCGATGCTGAGTCAGCGGCTGCTTCGGCATGATGATCGACTTCCAGACCTTCATGTGCTCGTTCTCGAACTGCGGCTCACGTCGCGTACCGGTTTGCTGCTGCTGCGCCCACATGACGCCAATGCCGGCACAGAACGAGAGACAGCAAGCTACCAGGCTCGTGCGTAACACCTTCATGGTCGGGCTCCATACGTGTTGAGGGTTCCTCCTTAGGATACTGGCAGGGCTCTGCCAGCCAAGGCAATGGGCCGGTCGCAGACAGCTATCGCGGTAATGCGAACGCGACGTACGTACCGCCCGAGTCCGCACCGTTCTTGCCACCGCCGCAGGCGATCACGACGTATTGCCGGCCGTTCACCATGTAGAGCGAAGGCGTCGCGTTGCCGGAGGCTGGCAGTTGCGCCTGCCAGAGCAGCGTGCCGGTGAGCTTGTCATAGACACGGAATTTCTTGTCGTACGTCGACGCGCCGATGAACAGCAGGCCGTTGGCAGTAACCACCGGGCCACCGTAATTGTCGGTGCCGGTATTGGTGATGCCCTGTGCAGCCAGCTTCGGATACTCGCCGAATGGAATCGTCCAGCGGATCACGCCCTGATTCAGATCGATGGCGTTGAGCGTACCCCAGGGCGGCGAGATCGCCGGGTACCCTTCGTGATCCAGGAAGATGTTGTAGCCGTCGTTGCGATACTTGAGCCAGTTGGGATTGCCGGCGGCGGTCTCCGCGGCATCCTTGCCCGTGAGCAGAAACGTGACCAGGTCGGTCGTCGCACTGGTGTCGAGCGTGTTGGCAAAGCCGGGCATGCGCTCCGATCCCTGTCGGATGATGCCCATCAGCTCATCGCGCGTGCGGCGTTGACCGATGTCGACCAGGGATGGCATTTCTGCGTTGCCCTGGCGATCGGTGCCGTGACAGCTCGCGCAGTGATTGTTGTACAGCGACCGATCGCTGCGCGGGACCATACGCAGCAGCCACGCCATCTCGTTCGAGTTGACATACAGCAAACCGGTTTCCGGATCGTATGCGGGACCGCCCCACTCGGCACCGCCATCGTAACCGGGAAAGACGATGATGCCTTTTTCGCTGGGCGGGTCGAACAATCCGTTCGACGAATACTGCCGGAAGATCTCGAGTGCCTTGGCGTGAGCTTCCGGTGTGCGCCTGGTGAGGTCGTTCTCGGTCAGCGTCTGCCGCGCGAACGGCGGTGGCTTGACTGGCAGCGGCTGCGTCCCGGCCGTCTTTTCGCCATCCAGCGTCGAAGCGGCCGCCTTGACGTATTCGATCGGGAAGAGTGGCTTGCCGGTTTTGCGCTCGAACACGAAGACGTGTCCGGTCTTCGTGATCTGTGCCAGCGCATCGACTCTGCGTCCATCACGCGTGACCGTGACCAGTGCCGGCGGCGACGGAAAATCCAGATCCCACAGATCGTGTTTGATGCCCTGGAAATGCCATATCCGCTTGCCGGTCCGCGCATCGAGCGCGAGCACGGTGTTGGCAAACAGGTTGTCACCGTGACGATTGGCGCCGTAGAAATCGAATGCAGCGGAGCCGGTCGCGGCGAATACCATCGCCAGTCCGGGATCGATGGTCACACCCGACCACGCATTCGCGCCACCCGAAACCTTGTACGCTTCGGCTGGCCAGGTTTCGTGACCGAATTCACCTGGATGCGGAATCGTGTGAAAGATCCAGCGCATCGTACCCGTGATGATGTCGTAGGCGCGGATATCACCTGGCGCGGAAGGCAGCCCTTCACTGACCGTGCTGCCCATGATCAGCAGGTTCTCGAAGACAACGCCGGGCGTACTCGCACTGACCGTCAGGCCTTCGATCGGGCGACCCAAGCCCTGACGCAGATCGACCCGGCCGTTCTCACCAAAGGTCAGGATCGGCTTGCCGGTCTTTTTGTCCAGCGCCCAGAGCCGGTTGCGATGCGTGAAGAAAACGCGATCGCGATGCACAACCACGCCGCGATGCCGGAATCGCCCCGTGCGCGCGGCGCCTTCACTGGGATCGAAGCTCCACAGCTCGCGGCCAGTCTCCGCATCCAGCGCAAAAACGCGCAGCCTCGGCGACGTCGCGTAGAGCACGCCATCGATCACAATCGGGTTGGCCTGCATCTCCGAGCCCGGGAACTCATCCTTGGTCTCGTAGGTCCAGGCCACTTGCAGCCGGTTCACATTGGCCGGTGTGATCTGGCTCAGCTGCGAGTACCGGATGTTGTCCGTGCTGCCGCCGTAGACCGGCCAGTCAACCGACCGCCCTTGTGCAGATAACACCGCCGGTACCGCAATCACCGCGAAGGCAACCGTAAAACGCATTGGGATCCTCATGGCTTAGTCGGGGGACGGGGAATATACTTTCCGGTCGTGCCGGCCACTACAAGATCTAGGAGTGAGCGAGGAGCGACGAGCTCCTCGCTCTTGTAACATCACGCGATAAACGAGGCCACAATGTCTTATCCGCTGACGATTCGGTTCAAGATCCTCGCGATTGCCCGCCAGATTTCGGTCGAGGATGCCACCGGCCAGCTGCTGCTGTACGTGAAGCAGAAGGCCTTCAAACTCAAGGAAGCGGTGACTGTGTTCGCCGACCGTGAACAGACTCGTCCCTTGTACGAGATCAACGCGGATCGTGTGATCGACTTCAACGCAGCCTATCGGATTACAGACATGCAGGGCGCCGAGCTTGGTTCAATTCGACAGCAGGGGATGCGCTCCATCTGGCGAGCCCGTTTCGACATCGTCAGGAACGACCAGGTGCTGTTTCAGATCAGCGAAGAAAACCCATGGACCAAGATGGCGGATTCCTTTCTCGGCGAGATCCCCGTCATTGGCCTGCTTTCCGGCTATCTGCTGCACCCGCGGTACCTCATTACTGCCGCAGGCGGGAACCCGGTAATCCAGATCGAGAAGCAGCCCGCGTTCCTCGAGGGCGTTTTCCGTTTCGAACGGCTGGGCACGCCGCTCTCGCCGGATGATGAGCGGCTGGTGCTCCTGTCATCGCTCATGATGGTATTGCTCGAGCGGCGGCGGGGATGATGTTGAACGAATTAACGAATTAACGAATTAACGAACGAGCACGACTACGACCACGACTACGACTACGATTACGGGCTCTAAGCATCGCGGGCGTGTACTGCGCACCGCAATGTTTGGAGCCGGTAAATGGTAGTCGTAGTCG
>JBBDWZ010000218.1:0-16633 GCA_040902615.1 Gemmatimonadota bacterium
CTCGATCGTCGCACGCGCTCTCACTCTCGGCCTTGAGCCGACCAACCGCGACCCACACCGCGGGATTGCACCAGTAGAGGGCGCTTGCGACATCGCCGATCAGATTGATCAGGAGATCGTGACGCGACACGTGCGCAAATTCGTGAACCAGAACAGCATGGACATCGTCCATTGCCCAGTGCTCGGCGGCAACAGGCAATAGCACGACCGGCCTCAGGATTGCTGTCTCCACCACACGGCAGCTGGCTTGTTCAGAGCTTTCCTAGTACTCGGCCCGAAGCGACTCGATCGGATTGGTCACGGCCGCCCGGCGCGCGGGTATCCAGCTCGAGAGCAGCGCGATCAGCATCAGCACACTCACGGCCAGGCCGAGCGTTCGAGCGTCACGGGCTTCCACGCCATAGAGTCGCGACTCGATCAGCCTGCCGGCGAACCAGGCGCCGATCGTTCCAATGATCACACCGATGGCGGCAAGACCGACGCCGCTCGTGAGCACGTCACGCTCGAGGCCGCGCGGCGTCGCGCCGAGTGCGAGCCGAATGCCAAGGCTCCGCCGTTGCAGGCTGACCATGTACAGCAGCGTGCCCGCAAGTCCACCAGCAGCAAGCAGAAGTGCGACGACGCTGAACGTGCCGAACAACAGTGCGTCAAAGCGACGATATGCGGAATCCTGGCGCGCAAGTTCCGCGACCGTGGTGATGGTTGGAATCGGGAGGTTGGGCTCGGTGCGCCAGATCGCCGCACGAAGATCGGTGGCCAGCGCGTCATCGGTCCGTTCGGTGAGCACGGCCATCGTACCGCTACCCGGCGCAAACGGCATCGCGTGCGCGGGAATGTACACCGCCGCTCCGTACGGCCGATCGACGCCGTAGTGCCGCGAATTCCGCGCTATGCCGACGATGCGAAAGTCTGTTTGATCGAGCACAAATGTCGCACCGAGCGCGGCTATGGCGCCGCCATAGACCTGATGGGCCTGCTGCTCGTTGACTACGGCCGGATAGGGTGGGCCGGTCAATGTCCGCCGGCTCCAGGCCTCACCGGCGGCGAACCGGATCGCGAGAACATCAAAGAACTCAGCGCTGACCGGGTGAATGACGCTCGATCGCGCCGGGCGTTCCTTGCCCGCGAACGTCGGCCGTGCGGAATAGCAGCAATGCCCGGCGCCCACGTATTCGAGCGGCATCGTGAGGCCGAACGCGACGCTCTGCACGCCGCGGGTTCGGGCCAGCGACTCGCGAATCGCCTCCAGGCGACGATGCCATTCCGCTGCCGGTGCGGCCACCGCAGCGCTGTTGGCCTGCGCCGGCTGGGGGACCGACAGCGGAATCTCGTAGATGCCGCTCGTGCTGAAGCCGAGCTCCGCGTTGGACATGCGGATGAAACTGCGCAGCAGCCAGCCCGCTTGCGCCAGAAGCACGAGCGAAACTGCAACCTCGCCGATGACGAGCGCACTGCGGAGCCGCTGCGCGCCGAGACTCTGCGTGAGCGTTCGACCCGAATCGCGCAGATGATCACCAGAGCCGGGGCGGGCGAGGCGCAATGCAGGCATCAGGCCGAACACGATCGCGGTGAGCAGGCCGACGCCTGCCGCAAAGAGCAGAACGCGTACATCGACGGTGATGCCGGTCGCGCGCGGCAGCCCGGCGGGCACCAGCGCGAGAAAGGCACGAACACCTGCGTACGCCAGCAGAGCGCCAAGCAGCGCCCCGCCCGCGCCGAGCATGCCGGTTTCGATGAGGAGCTGTGCGACCAGGGACCGCGTGCGTGCGCCCAGTGCCCGTCGAACCGCCATTTCTCTGCTACGGGCGACGCCACGGGCGAGGAAGAGATGCGTCACGCTGGCGCAAGCAATCAGTAACAGCAGGCTCACGGCGGCGAGCAAAACACGAAGCGGCCGCGCGACCTTGCCAATCGTCGCATCGCGGAGCGTGCGCACCGGCAATTCGATTATCCGTCCGCCCTCGATGTAACGCGGAAACGCCTTCGCCCGTTCGTTCGCGATGCGCGTGGCCTCCTGCCGCGCCTGGGCAATCGTCCTGCCTGCGCCGAGACGTCCGACCACATTGAACATCCAGTAGTCGCGTTTCGTCATGTACTCGGCCGTCGGGTCGACCGGCAGCCAGAAGTCGACGTGTGCGCCCACCATCGCATCCGGCAACGCGAAACCCGGGTCGAGCACGCCAACCACCGTCAGGACCGCGTCATCGATGCGAATCGTGCTCCCGATCACGCTGCTGTCAGCGCCGAACACTCGCTGCCACGCACCGTGGGAGAGAACCGCCGTGTTCGCGAGTTGTGAGTCCGCCGGCTGCAACAGGCGTCCAAGGACCGCTCGCGCCCCGAACATCGGGAAGAATCCGGCCGTGACCAGTGCTTGCTGAACGCGGCGCGGTTCGCCCTGACCGGTCAGGCTGACATTTTCGGCCCAGGCAGCGGCCCAGGCTTCGATCGAACGCATGGCTTGCAGGTCACGCACGGCAGGAAAGGAATGCGGACCGCCCTCGATCACCACCAGCCGGTCGACTTCCGGATAGGGCAACGGACGCACCAGAACGTGATCGACGACGGCGAAAATCGCACTCACGCTGCCCACGCCAACACCCAGCAGGAGAATTACGCTGAGCGAAAAGGCGGGCGTGCGCGCGAGACCGCGTGCTCCCTGGCGAATCATGCGGGCGACGGATTCCATGCGACTTCCTCGTGACGGAACCGGGGGCGCCGGGACGCGCCCCATGAGCAGGACATCGCGCCATTCGAGCGCGAGTACCAGTGGGAATCGGATCAGCGCGCGCCAGCGGACGGCCCTTGGCGCGCGCGCTCCTGCGATTTGATCGGCAAGGGCGCGCGTCATTTCCTCCCCGTCCCGCTCGCGTACGTGGCGTGGCAGCAAACGAATCAGCGCACGATAGAGCTGCAGCGTCATCGCTTGTGCCCCACGAGCGAGGGATGCAGTCCGCGCAGCAGACTCTCCAGGCGCTGCACTTCCTTTCTGAGGATCGCACGACCCTTTGTTGTGATCCGGTAGGTCCGCCGGCGGTCGTCGCCCTTCCGGGCTTCGACTTCGTCGATCCAGCCGTCCGCACTCATACGGCGCAGACATCGATAGAGGTTGGCGGGGTCGAGCAGCACGTCGTGCTCGGACCGATCCTCGACTGACTTGATGATGCCGTATCCGTGGCTCTGGCCGTCGGCGAGGACGGCGAGAATGAGGAGGTCTCGTGGGGCGAGGGCGGTCATGGGCCGATATCTGTCATGTGACCTATAGTAGTTTGACAGATACCAACTCGCAACCGTTATCAGTCCGCGGCCTGGACGTTGACCCTCTACAGCAGCCCTGCTATTCGTCTTGATCCATCGAGGTCGCCTCAATTGCCGGCAAAGCATCCGGATGTGGTGATCGTTTCGCATGGTCACTCAGATCACTACGCACCGTTATTCATCCGCGCGGCGATGGCCGCCGGCATTCCTGTGGCCGTCGGCCACGACATCAACACCCTGGCCGGTGCTGTTGTTCTACGGCCGCGTGCTGTAGCTGAAATCGACGGTGTCCGGATTACGGCGATCGAATCGACGGATGCTGGGCCTGATAGAGATCGGCGGGTTCCGAATCTATCACAGCGGTGACCACGCGCTTTAGCACGCGCTTTAGGCTGACGGACTGCGCGAACGTTATAAATCCGAAGCCGATTGGCTCGCCGATCAAGCTGGCAGAGTCGACGCAGTGTTGCTGGCAGTCGCAACGGGAACGCAGTGTGACGTCAGGCCTACGCTGCTTGAGGGCGCACGCTACGCAGCAACGCGACTTCGCGCTCGGCGGTGGTACCGATGCATGTTCAATGCAGGGATCGACTGCCTGGCGTAATAACAGCGCTCCGCGACACATTTGGCTCTGAGGGGCCGCTCGTGCAAGCCCCGCACGAGTCGGAAGCACTCTGTCCCTTTCGGCGGTGCGGTAGCTGAAACCTGAGCCGAAATGGCGCCTGTCCGCAGCTTAACGTTGGGACGTCAGGCCTCGAGGAGCGTGTCATGAAGCAACTTCTTATCGTCGTCGCATTAGTGGTACTCTTGGTTCCTCCTCTCTGGGGTCAGGTTGTTGTTCCCGGCACCTACGATTTCAGAGTTTGTGACGGGCCTTGCGCTAATGCAACCTCTCGGGACCTGGCCGCAGGCGTCTTAGTGCTCTTCGCCGATTCCATTGGTTTTGCCGAATCCCTCAAGTCAAACGCGCACGATCTCGTCAATCGCCTTCTTCATCCTGCGGCGAAACCGCCAATGCCTAACGCGTGCTTCAAGGTCGACAAACGCGAGAGGTACGTTAACGGCCGCGAATATTACTTTGGCATTATTCCACGAAGCACGACGGTTTGGACTGCAAGGAATCACTCAGTCTCGGTTATCGTTTACAGCTCACCCGACGCGAACCATTTCCTGAAGTGGAGTCTGTCACAGAAGACACCTCTAGGTGTTTGGGCTCCGCAACTTCCGGCGTCGGATGCACGTTTTTACATTCCTCCGACAATGCTTCGTCTAGGGGTAACTCACCGGCTTTCTTATTATTTCAAGGACATGCTATTCAACCAGAATGGGTAACCAATTGATCGGATTGAGCGGAACGCTCGGCAGTCCGCGCTTTGTTAGGCACCTTGCGGACGTCGCAACGGAAAGGACAGACTCAATTCGACGACGGCCCTAAAACATTCGGCTGAAGCTGACGAAGCCCTCGCGTTGCTCAGTCTTCGCCGCTTATTCTTGATGCGCTAGAACGCGCTAGTACTAACTTGCATAAATAAGCGTTACAATGTTCGTTGGTCTCGTGTGTGTTGGCCAGTGCCCTCGACCGGAGCCAGACCATGGGACCTGCGACGACGATTGTGCTGACGCCGGAGGAACAGAGCACGCTGGAAGGATGGATCCGGGCGAACGACGCAACACCGCTACGTGGAGCGCGCCCGGTTCATCCTGGCGGCAGCGGGCGGCGAGAGCACGACCCGGATTGCGCGTCGGTATGGCGTGCGTGCGGCCACGGTCAGCAAATGGAGAACGCGCTTCTGGCAAGTGGGTCTGGCCGGGCTCGAGGATGCGCCGCGCCCGGGGAAACCAGCGTTCTACGGCGTAGAGACGGAGCGACGCGTGCTCGCGCAGCTGGATGAACCGCCGCCGTACGGGTACGCGCAATGGAACGGCCGGCTCGTGGCCGAGGCCCTGGGCGACGTCTCCCCCACGCAGGTGTGGCGAGTGCTGCGGGATTACAAGATCCAACTGCAACGCCGACGGAGCTGGTGCATCAGCACCGATCCGGAGTTCGGGCCCAAGGCGGCCGACATCATCGGACTCTATTTGCATCCTCCTGCGAATGCGTTGGTGCTGTCGATCGACGAGAAACCGCACATCCAGGCGCTGGAGCGGGCGCAAGGGTATTTGCGCCTGCCCAACGGGCGTACCCTCAGTGGGTTCAGTCACGATTACAAGCGGCACGGCGCAAGGAAGTCGTGCACCCGGTGCCCCTCAAAAAACGTTACGCTGATTTATGCAAGTAAGTACTAGTCTGATGTTGACCCTCAGGCCGTGTCGGAGATTCCGCTTAACGAACCATGCCATTTTAACCGTCATCGAAATGTGTCTCTGCGCCGAGCCCAACCGATGATTGATTGACTTTGCCCCATTCGTTCTGAAACTTAGGGAAGCTTACTGCTTCACGGCGTCGAACAGAGTACTACGTCCGCCTTTCGCCGGCACTCATGCACAACGAATTCAGAACCCCGAAGAAGGGAGAATTAGCGTGAAAACTTCTGTCAGATGCCTCTTGGTCACGCTCGTCATCGTCACCATTAGCTGTGGTTCTTACGGACCTTACAGCACTTGGAAGCGAAACGGAACAGGATATTTCACTACCCAAACTATCCGAAAGCCAGTGGCACGTCAGGTACAAGGGGAATGGTCTCACAACGCCAAAGAAAGTCATAGACTTTACGTTGCTTCGTGCGGCTGAAGTCACAATCGACAATGGCTACCGGTACTTTGTCGTGATGGAAGCCGCGAATCAGAGTCGAGCGACCACTTTCGTTTCTCCTGGTCGTACCACTGCGACGACTTCAATTGGTGCCGTTTGTACCGGGACGACCGCAACAACATGCTCGGGAGTCGGCAGGACCGTGTATAATCACGTTCCTCCTACTATCGAATCGTCCAGCCAGCCTTGGGGATTCTGAATCGTCGCGTACTCGAATCAGCCTGCTGAAGATGCTTTTGACGCTCAGCTGATCTACAAGAGTTTGAAACAACGGTACCAGCTCAAGTGACCTTCCGGCCTTCGAGATCACCCGACTGCCGCACCATTTCGTTGCGGACATCCAACGCACTCCGGGAGCGCGTTCCAACGAGTTGATATGAGAAGGCCGACCCCAGCCGGTCACGACGTATTCCCATATTGGGATCGTCAGGATGTTGACCGTTCACGGGCACGAGGCCCAGAGACTGGAGTCGGCCGAATGCATGGCGCGACAGAGTGCTTTCCCAAGGGAACGATCGTTGGTTTGCTCTGCGAGATGCGATGGGGTGCATCGTAGACCGGTCCAGCGAGGACAATTGCCGGCACGTAGTCAGGACCATCACTGAAAACTCGAACCCATGGAGGACCATGCTGCGCCGAATGACGTGCACGTTGCTACTACTCGCGGGCTGCAACTGGGATGACGGTGTCGAGCCCGCGCTCCCACCGGTAGTTCAGCTAGCAGTGCCCCCGGACGTGCAGGTATCCGACACGACATCGCGCGTGTCGGTCCGCGTGAGTGCGAGCGGGGAGTTTAATCCACGGGTGGCGGTTCTGCGCGTCACTGGGGGAGAGTTTTTCCCGGGCGGAACGAATACGATCGTGCTGCCGCTCGACGCGGAAGGAAACGCTGCTGCAGCGCTGCGGCCGCCGTTGCAACCCGGTTGGGTGATTCTCACCGCGACCGCAGGCGCAACGACGGTCCGCGATTCAATTCGGTTCTCGGCCACGATTCTGCCGCCCCTTATCGACAGTCTGAGTCTGAGCCATACTGCGGCGCCAGCTGATGAAGCTTCGCAGACGCGCGTGAGTGTGCAGCTGTCGGAGCGTGGTCGTCGCAACGTGCGCGCAGTGACCTTCAACACGACGGCCGGTTTGTTCACCAATCGGACTTCGTCGATCAGTGCCGACGTGGATGCAAATGGAGTTGCATCAGCAATTCTCATCGCGCCTGCCGCTCCAACGCGCGCAGATGTGACCGTAACAGCCGCGGGTGAGACTGCGCGGCGGGAGATCGTATTCCAGCAGGCGCCGCCGTCACTGCGGAGCATTTCCTTCAGCACGCGCGACGTTTCCGCCGACAACGCTACGCCAGTAATCATATCGGTGCAGCGTGATCCGTCCGCAATTCACATAGACAGTGTGATCATCGAGGTGAGTGAAGGTAAGTTTCTGCCTGGCACGTCTTCATTTGACACGGCCCGTTTCGATGGTGCGGGGCAAGCGATCGCAGTGTACCAACCTGGGCGTAGGCCGGGCGTCGTAATCGTGCGCGCGATGCGGGGTCAACAAACGCTCGTGGACAGCCTGCGGCTTACGGCCGCGTTGCCCAACGCTCTCACGCTCACTGGGCCGAGCGAAACAGTTGCGACGGCGAACCAGACACTGACGTTCACGGCAACCGCGACACGCAATATCGGCGAGCCGTCCCGCGGGACGCCCGTCGAGTTTGAGGCACGCACGGACGGAAACGCAGCGATCGGAACATTCCTCACGTTAACGCCGCTGAACGATACGGGTGGCGCTACCAGTACGTTCGTACTCAATAATCCAGCATTTGCCGGCAACGTTATCGTGACCGCACGCGTACCGTCCGCGACGGGGGATACGCTCACAGCCACTCATATTCTGCGTGTGAGGTAGCCATGAGGTTCCGTGTTGAGGCACTGGCGGTTTGTTTCCTGGCAGTCGCGACCGGCTGCGCAAATAATCCCTCGGTCCAGGTGACTCCTTCACCCGGCGGTTGCTGCCTTCCGCCCCAGGACGCGCAGGCGCACGAGTTGTATTACGATGCGCTGACTGCCAGGTCTGATGGACCGAGTGAGATCGGACAGGACGGCACACTACGCGTAATCGTCTACAACGTAAATCCGCTGCTGTACCAGTATGAAGTCGCGGCGATGTCGAATCCGCGTGCGGAAGGGCTGCCCGCGGACTTCTTCAAGTGGTGGTTCGGTGGGTTTCCGCAGTTCACGGCGCTGCCGGCTGCAGAACGGATCGTGGGTGTACCGCTGCCACAAGATCCCAATAAAATTGCATTAATCGAGACACGATGTCCGGATACGGAGGACGCCGTCACTGACATTATTGAGGAACTCAACGCACTCGATGCCGGGGTTACGAAGCGACTCACGGATCTCAAGCAGAACATCGGCAACTACGACAGGAGCCTAGAAGAGGAGCGCAAGATTCTGCTCAGCGCCAACACGGATCGCGGGGAATGGCGGCGCGCGGTAATCGCCGCCAGCGCCGCGGCGAACGCGGGAGCCAATGAAATGAAACACACTGCAGCGTTGACGGAGGAGGATCTGAAGGTGTTTGACGCCAAACTGAAGCGTGCGCGCGCGGACGAGCAAACCGTACGCGGCGGCCGTTGCGTGAACTTCGATGCTGCGTTTATGAAACTTGCGCAGAGGCAAGTCGAGCACACTGCGCGGCTGGAGGAACTGAAGAAGCAGCTACCGCCGCTCATGCAGACAGCTGAGCGTTATGCGTCGCACGCAGCCGATCCATCGGTGCAATACGTGGTGTTTACCGCGGACCGCGTGCGCAGGCCGAGTGATGTCACTATCACGATCAGCCGTCGGCGCCTGGAGACGAACGCTACGCTGCAGCCGGTTGCGAAACGCATTGTAAACGTCGGCGGCGAACCCATGTTTCACATTGGCGCAGGCATGATCGTGTCACCGCTACCCACACGCACGTACGAGGCCGCGAAGCGAACAGTGTTCGATCCCATCACGGGATCGCTCAGCGAAAAGCGTGTGATTGCGGAGAAGTCCGCTCAGAATTGGCGTCTCGCACCGATGCTCCTGCTGAGTGCGAACGGAGCGACATTCGGCGACGCCACCGATTCGTTCTTCAGCTTTGGCGTGGGCGTGGATCTGACAAACGGTAAGGCAGATGTGGGGTACTACGTCGGCGTCGGGGGCTGGATTGCCGATGATATCGGTTTGAACTTCGGAGTGTATGCCGGTCCGCGCAGTAGGCTCGCACGAGGGCAAGCACCGGGTGAGCTCCTGGGTGACAATGCGAATCCAACGATGGACGAGACACTCGACGCGCACTTTGGCGTTGGGTTGTCGTATCGGATTCGCTGATTCTGTTTCAGCGCATTGTCTGTGCTTACCAACAAGTGGGTCGTCACTCGCAACGGCAAGCCGGCGCATAATGCGACATGGCGCGATAGTGAGCAACAATATGCTACCTCGGCACCGAGTTGGCGGATTATCACCAGGCAACTAGCAACGGCTTATGCGTCGTTACTCGCGTGATCCGATGGTAGTGCGCTGGTCGTTCTTCTGAAAGCGGACTTCCAGGCTGGCTAGATTATGCTGTGCCCGTCGCAAGGCTTATGATGTCCTTTATGTGGTCGATAGTGGTCGATATGTTGTTAGGCAGCACGAAGTACAAACCGGGCACATAGGTAACACTTCAAACCGGGCACTTGGACGCTAGCCCAAGGCGCACCCGAAGTGTGGCACGGGCGACCATTTCTCCGCGGCGACGCGCAGCGCCAACGCGTTTCTGCTTTCATAACTTGCCGCGCATCCGTTAAGGAAATCCCTTTGAGTGGGAGGTATCATGCCAAGCTATACGAGAACGAATGCATGGAATAACGGAGGCACGTTCGCCAACGCGGCTCTGTTGTGGTACGCGAGAGGCGTTGGTGTAATGCAGTCGCGGGCGCTGGATGATCCGAACAGCTGGTGGTTCTTCGCGGCAATACACGGCCAGGCAATTTCCCTCAACGAGTTCCCGGGCTGGGGGTATCTTCAGGCGCCGCCGAACGTCCCGACGACACCGCTTCCGTCGCAGCAACTGAAGGACCTGTACTGGGATCAGTGCCAGCACCAGACCTGGTATTTCCCGCCTTGGCATCGTGGGTATCTGATCGCGTTGGAAGCTCAAATTCGCACCGCGGTGATCGCGCTCGGCGGTCCGTCGGACTGGGCATTGCCGTACTGGAACTACCTGGCGCCAGGCAATGAGTACAAGATTCCGCCCGCGTTTATGGAGCAGAACCTACCGGACGGAAGTCCGAATCCGCTTGTTGTGAAAGCGCGTTACGGACCCAACATGGATGGCGACGTCTTCGTTGAAATCCCTCCGGTATCATCGACATGCCAGAGCAATACGATCTACACAGGCAGCAACACCGTCACAACACCGCCCGGCTATGGTGGTCCGAACACCGGATTCAGCCACTTCGGCTCCACATCGGGCAACTCGAAGCCAATCCGCATAACCTGGTGCATGTCGACGTCGGCGGGGTGAATTCGACTCAAACAGTCTGGGGGCTGATGAGTGATCCCGACATAGCCGCGCTCGACCCGATCTTCTATCTACACCATTCCAACATTGACAGGATGTGGGCCGGGTGGAATGCGAACGGGAATGGCAACCCAAGTGATCCCAACTGGCTCAATGGACCGGCAACAGTCGGCGAGCGTGAGTTCGCGATGCCAATGCCGGACGGCAGCTCCTGGGTGTACACTCCAGCGGATGTAAACGAGCTCGGTCAGCTAGATTATACTTACGACGACGTATCGACTGGTCTCCTGCCGATCCAGCCGTCGCAGAAGGTGGCCCAGAGATTGGTCAGGCTGGGAGCAACGCCCACAAACGCGAGAAAAGCTGCAGAACAACTTATGGATGGCGAAAAGAAGGCAGAACTCGTTGGAGCCAATCAAGGGGCGCTTCGGATACCCAGTTCCGGGACTGGCGCGCGAGTCAGACTTGACTCGGCTGTAAGAGCCAAAGTCGCCAACAGTCTTGTGGAAGCGGCTGAAGCGAGGGTGCCGGACCAGGTATACCTCCGGCTCGAAAACGTCCGTGGAAACATGGACGGCTACAAACTCGACGTGTCCGTCAACCAGCAGAACGCAGGCGCTATATCACTCTTCGGACTCCGTAAGGCCAGTCTGCGGGAGGGGGCCCACGGTGGTACTGGCCTGACTTTTGTGCTCGACATCACGCATATCATTGACGATCTCTTCATGCACAATCGTCTGGACATCGATGCGCTCGACGTGCGGATCGTTCCGAATCAGGCCGTTCCCGATAGCGCTCAGATCACTGTTGAGCGAGTCAGCATTTACCGCCAGCGGGAACAATAACACTCTCGCTGCGTGAGCGCGCGCGGATCGATGTCGCCGTCATCGGCCTGAGCGTATTGAGCTGGATGGCGCTCCACTTTACGGGCGCGGGTATCATGCCTGGTCCCGGAAAGGACATTGGAGCATCGCCGCATTCGTATCGGATGTTCGCGGCAATGGCTCCCTCGCTGGCGATTGGCTTCATGCTCATGCTCGTGGCGATGATGGCGCCGACGTTGATCATTCCTATTCATCATGTCTGCGCGCAAAGTTTCAAACACCGGCGACCTCGGTCTATTGCTCTTTTCGTGCTCGGCTATGGTGCGCTCTGGTTGGCCGCAGGTGGCTTGTTGGCCGTCATCGTGCTCACAACGGAAGCGGTTGCTCCGGGGTCACACGCGGCATCCGCTGTGGCGATCATTCTCATCGGCTGGCAGTGTTCGCCCATCAAGCAACAATGCTTGAATCGCCTTCACAATCATCTTTCGTTGGCGGCGTTTGGTTCAGCCGCCGACTGGGACGCTTTGCGTTTCGGAACAAAGCACGCCCTTCTGTGCGTTGGATCGTTTTGGGCGTTAATGTTGTTTCCGATGCTGCTGCACCATGGTCATTTGCCCGCTATGGCGGTTGCGACTTTTATGGTGATCAGCGAGCGCCTGGACCAACCGGCGCCGGTCCGTTGGGAGGTTAGAGTTCCGAGCAAGCTCGCAAGGATTCTGGTCGCTCAGGCTCGCATACGGCTTTGATGGCTACTGCCCGCTGCCTGACAGGCACTGCTGGCGCCGCAACACGTTACCAACTGTATACAATCGCCATTATGAAGAATCACTTCATCATTGTTTTGTTGCTTGCCTCCATCGCTCTGACGACGGGGGCCAGCGTGCAGCGTTAGCGGCTCAAACGATTGCAGACGCGGCATCATACGGACCTGGCGATAGGCTCAAGTCCGTTACGCATTCCTCAGGGTATCACCGACCGCAGAGAACAGAGTATTGGGGAGGACTTGTCGTGAAAGCAGCTATCGCCGCGGCTTGGCTGGTCGGCTCGGGGTTGCTCACCTGCTCGCCTCGGACCAAGCCGGTCGCCCAGAGCATCGAGCAGTTCGATCGGCGCTTGGAATCGTTGCGCCAGCAGTCGCAAATTCCGGCCATCTCCGTGGCGATCGCCAAAAATCAGCGCATCACGTGGTCGAAAGGGTATGGAACCGCCGACATTGCGACGAACCGGATGGCTTCCGACACCACGGTCTACCATTTCGCATCGCTCACCAAGCCGTTTGCGTCCGCGATTCTTCTCCAGTTGAGTGAGGAGGGCCGGATCTCCCTCGACGATCCGTTGGCCAACTATGGAATCGTGTTGCCGAGCCCGCCGAACCCCGGCGTCATTCGGATTCGACACTTGCTGAGCCACACGTCGAGCGGGATGCCGGGAACCAGGTACAGCTACGATGGCAATCGGTTTAGTCTGCTCGACTCGGTGATCGCACGAGCCACGGGCGGGTCGTTTGGCACGGAGCTCGTACGGCGAATTCTGCAGCCCCTCGCGCTCACCAGGATCGCCCCCAATCCCGGCGCTGCGGCGTTCAGCGCGACGGGTCTCGATCGTTCGACCTACCGGGCGAAGTTTGCGCGCGGATACACATACACGAACGGAACGCACGAGCCTACGGCTTATCCCACGCATTTCAGCACGGCCGCCGGACTGACTGGCTCCGTCCTCGACCTCGCCAAGTTTTCGATGGCGCTGGACCGGGGCGCCGTGATCAGTCAGGTAGCCAGGGACGCCGCATTTGCTCCCACGATATCGGTGGCAGGCGATACGTTGCCGTACGGACTGGGCTGGTTTTCGCCGAGGTACAAGGGGGAGCGCATCGTGTGGCACTATGGTCTATGGACCGCCATCTCGTCGCTCATCATCAAGGTGCCGAGCCGCGGCCTGACATTCGTCGTCCTCGCGAATACGGATGCGCTCTCGTCGCCTTATCCGCTCGCCGCAGGCAAGCTCGAGTCCTCTCCCTGGGCGCGCGCGTTTCTCGACGCCTTCGTCTTCGGCGCGGCTCAATTGCCGTGACCAGCGATCACTGCTGAAGCTGTCGGGCGGCTAGAACCTTGCCGGTTTCGTTTCGGTTCAGTAGTCTGATTCCACTCTCTGGGGGTGCATGATCTTCCCGACTCAAATTCCGCTCGGCGTGGGCTACTACACATCTCCCGAAGCTGCTCGACTGCTTGGCGTAGACGCTTCGCGTGTTCGGCGTTGGGTCGCCGGATATACGTTCTGGCTTCAATCCCAAAAGTCAGGGAAGCGCCGGCGCAAACAATCTCCTTTGCTCACGACCGATCTTCCGGTGCTCGATGATGTTCGTGCGTTATCATTCGTCGAACTGATGGAACTGCGGGTTGTGAAAGCGTTTCTTGTAAGGGGCGTCCCGCTGCAGAGAGTCCGTGTGGCGGCCGCGCTCGCTCGAGAGCATTTCGGCGTCGCGCATCCATTCGCATCTCAGAAAGTCTATACCGACGGTCAGAATATCTTCGCTGGGTTGCAGAAAGACGCCGGAATCGACGCGGTCGTAGAACTAACACGCAAGAAGTACCTTCAACTTCAGTCTGGCCAATTGATCCATTCGTGCCTCGACGAGATCGAGTTCGACCAATTCTCAACCATCGCGCATCGCTGGTGGCCGTTATCACGTGACTTTCCCATTGTGCTGGATCCCTTGATATCCTTCGGTGCACCTATCATAGCGCATACTGGTGTTCGCACTGCGGTCGTCGCCGGAATGGCCAGCGCAGAATCCGTGAATGCCGCTGCAGACTCTTTCGGTCTCACGTCTGACGCGGTTAGCGCCGCATTGAAGTTCGAGCGAATTCTCAAAGCTGCCTGAAAGCAGTGTTCCTACTCGACGAAAACATCAGTCACAAAATTGCTAAAGCACTCTCAGCGCTAGGCGAGGCAGTCCGGCATGTCACGGACGTTCTCCCACGGGGAACTGCCGACGAGGCCATCTTCGAGAAGCTGGCTGAGGAGGACTGGTTTCTAATCACCCAGGACCAGTATATCCGGCGACGTAAACACCAGCGAGAGGCCATGCTTCAGGCGGGAATCGGCGCCTTCATTTTTACAGGTAGAGCTGAGAAGTCGCTCAAGGAAATGACTGTCGCAGTACTTGAGCGTTTTGATGAAATCAATGAGCTCGCTATACGCACCGATCGTCCGTTCATTTTCGGCATTCCGGACCGCGGTGGTATTGAACGTCTCGAGTAACCGGTCGGGCGTTCTACCGGGCGTGTGATACTGACGGGCGGGTTACGTCGACCTGAAGGTGCTGGCATCAACTCGTAGAAAAGATCCAATCATCCAGCTCCTGGTGGGCCCGCAGTATACACTTGGTGCGTTGACGGCGCGAACTCGTGTTTGGAGAATGTCCGGAACCACGGAAGGCAACTCATGGCTTTTCCGAAGCGTCGCGGTGAGTTTGACGAACCGAATCGTGAGTCGACGGATCGACCACAGGCACCCGTCCTCGTTGAGGATGAAACGTCCGCCAAAACCGAGCCGGGTGCCGCTCTCCAACCTCCTCGTCGAGTGCCGCCTGAGGTACCGGAACCCCTAACGGCCCTAATCCAAATCCCGATGAGTCACGTGTCCCCTACTATTCGACAGAATCTTCGAATACGGTTCCTTCGTACATAGTTTTCCATGCCGGTTCAGTAATCGTTCTCTTTGCCACGCTTTTCATCCTCGTCATAATTGGCTTTCTTGCCTGGATGCATGCTGCGTCACTATGAAGGTTAACTCAGACGCCATTTCACTACATGAACTTGTCTGTTCAATTTGGTGCGCGTTTCTCCATCAACCTTCGAGGCACACTTGCATCAGGTTTGTACGCGCCGAATCCTGACTCAGTCCTTTGTTCCGGCCCTGCTCGACCAAGGTTAATCGACACCGATCGCTCGGAGGATCGAATTGAACAGGTCTCCGCGGCGCCGTCTAACAGGGTGGGTGAAGCTCAGGCGAATTGCCTCAGCAATGGCTGCGTGGCGACAACTCGTATACGGTCCCCAACCGGGAGGCTGCTGAATAGGTCAGGATTGCCTCTGCAGTGCTGCGTGGCGCTAACTCGTAGAGTGTTCCAGGCGTGAAGGTGCTGGCGCGGCCTGCAGCTTACCCGAATGTGCGTTAGGCTTCGAGCCCGCTTCCTGGCCTTCGCACATTCTTAGTGGTCGGTACGCGAGGCTAGAGGCCGCCTACTATAGAAGGCGTATCGGCGCCGTAAAGATTGGCGCTTATCCAGTCCGCTCTTAGATTGTCTGCATGACCACGGCACGACCTCTTACGTCCGCTCAAGTGATCCAACGCCTCACGGACGCGGAAACCGAGATTCGAGCGCTGGGAGTTGCTCGCTTGGCGCTGTTCGGCTCCGTCCTTCGCGATGCGGCTCGGATCGGCAGTGACGTCGACCTGCTCGTTGAATTCGCTCCGGGTGCCAAGAGCTACGAGCACTTCCTGCTGCTTTGTGAACTCCTCGAGCAGACGCTTGGTCATCCCGTCGAGCTCGTAACCACCGAAGCGCTTTCGCCCTTCATCGGCCCTAGAATCCTGGCTGAAGCGATGGATGTCCTTCGAGCCGCGTGATTACCTGCGTCATATCATCGCGGAAGCTGATTATCTAATCCAATCCAAGGCAGCGCTGGAAAGGATCTCGCGGCATTCCTGTCCGATCCCACAAACGTGCATTCGTTCGTAGCCTGGAAGTCATGGGTGAGGCGGCGAAACACTTACCTGCCGCGTTCCGAACCGAACACATGTCCATCGACTGGCGCTCGTTGATCGGAATGCGAGACCGCCTGATCCATGGCTACTTCGGCGTGGACTACGAGATCGTGTGGGACGCGGTTCAAAACAGCGTACCGGAACTCCGACGGCAAGTCGCCGAACTACTCGAAGCCTAACGGGTGATACTGACAGGCGGTTGCCAGGCGCGAAGTTGCGTGGCGGCAACTTGTAAAGCTATTCGAGCATCTGGCTGTTGGCGGGGCCTGCAGTATACACTTATCGCGTTGTGCGGTCCGCCCATACAGGAAACTGCCGGTCACAAATAAAGCAGCATACACGAACGTGCAGCCCAGCACCCAGCCGAGCAGTGAGTGCGGCAGGGAATCCGGCGAGGCTGGCACACCGGCCTCGCTGCGCACGGCGTTCCAGCCGCCGCCGGGCGGACGCACCAGTTTGTAGAAGTCGACCAGCGTGCGACGGTCGGTGGGCGGCG
>JBBDWZ010000219.1:0-9597 GCA_040902615.1 Gemmatimonadota bacterium
GTGACTCTTTCATTCACGACACCTCGCCGGTCTCCCCGGCGCACGACGAGCACGACTACGACCACGAGTACGATTGACGATTACGGGCTCCATACCTTTCGCGCTTCCGAAGAGATCTCGGCGGGCAGAAATGCATTGGACCCGTAATCGTCAATCGTACTCGTGGTCGTAGTCGTGCGCGTCCGTTTATCCGTGGCCCTAGAATCGCGGGTTGACAACATTGTTGAAGATTGAACACACGAACGTCGAAGGAACCGTTCACATTTGTGTTGCGCTTCGCAGCATCGGTCAGATAGTTCCGGTGCTCGGTGCAGAAGTTGACCGAGCCCCAGGTTGCCTGCGTCCGGTAGTTCAAGGTTATGACCTGAAGCGGCAGGGTCTCGCGCATCTTATCGAAAATCGTCAGTTCAACGTACTGATTGTGCGCGTAGCCGGCAGCATAACGAAGGATCAGCTCGCGCCGGGTCGATTGGGAATACGGAAACAGGTTGTACTCGACCGCCGGCCCCACCTCGGAGCAGGTGCGAGATGACGTTCCCCTGGTCGTCGAACTCCTGTTCGGTGACGCGGTCGTCCTCGTACTCATAGACGAACTCGAAGTTGAACTTCCATGCTTCCGTAACGCGGCGCGCCTCGAAGCTGGCGTTGAGGCGGCGATTCTTGTACGGCGCTTCTCCATTCAATCCGCCGTCCAGGCCGACCTCGAACACCCACGCCTTCCACGGATCGTTGGCCGGGTTGCCAGGCGGCTCCTTGGATCCCAATGACGGTCTGGCCAGTTTGTCTCGAGTCAAAATGCGAGAAAATCGGGATAGGTTCAATGTGAGCGCGCGGCTAGATTGCCTTGCACCTGCGGCATGTGGAGCTTTGACTCGCAGCATGGTAACCTGGCACCATTGTCGGTCGCCGACCGATCACTCCCGTTAGTTGCTGATAATGAGGCACAAATGACTGTTGTCCCCCTGTTACTGTTGCTGAGTCTGCAGCAAACCCCCGACTCCGTCGACGTGCTCATCCGGGGCGGTACTGTGCACGACGGATCGGGCGGCAGCGCTCAACGTGTAGATGTGGGGCTTCGCGGTGATCGCATCGTCTTCATCGGTGATGCGGCCCGAGCCAGGCTCAAGTCGGGCCGAACCATTGACGCGGCCGGACTCATCGTGGCACCCGGCTTCATCGATCCGCACACACACTCGTTCGAAGGGCTGCCGAACCTGAGCCCGGCTGGACGTCAGAATGCCGGTGCACTCATGCAGGGCGTGACCACGGTCGTCACCGGCGCGGACGGTCGCGGCCCGCTCGATGTGGCGCGCGTGATGACCGAGGCCGAACGTCTCGGCATCGGCACGAACACTTACGCCCTGGCCGGTTTTGGCACCGCGCGCAGCCGCGTGATGGGCAGCTCATCGGCGCGCGCCACACCCGCACAGCTCGACTCGATGAAGTCGCTGATTGCGAATGCAATGAAGGAAGGCGCGTTTGGCGTGGGCAGCGGGCTCTTTTACGCGCCGCAATCGTACTCGACCACGGAAGAGGTCATTGCCGTCCTGAAAGGCGCTACGCCCTACGGTGGCGTGTACGACACACACCAGCGCGATGAGAGCTCCTACTCGATCGGTTTGCTGAATTCGGTGCGCGAGGCGATTCGCATCGGTCGTGAAACTGGGCTCACGACCAACCTCGGCCACGTCAAGGCACTCGGCGTCGATGTGTGGGGCAAGGCCGACAGTGTGCTGCTGCTCATGCGCGAGGCGCGCGCAGCGGGACACAAGGTGGTGGCCGACCAGTATCCGTGGACCGCGAGTGGTACTGGCCTCTCTTCCGCGCTGTTGCCGCGCTGGGCGGAAGCCGGTGGGCGCGATTCACTGATGCTGCGGATCGCCGACCCGTCGACGCGCGAGCGGCTCCTGACCGAGATGCGCGACAACCTGCGCCGCCGCGGAGGAGACAGCACACTGCTTCTCACCAGCGGCAGTGCAGCCGCGCGGCAGTACGTGGGCAAGACCTTGAAACAGGTCGCGGCGGAGAAAGGAAAAGGCGCAGTCGAAACCGCACTCGAGTTGATCCAGACCGTAGGTGGCATGAGCGTGGCTTCGTTCAACATGACCGAGCGCGACATCGAGACCTTCATGAAGGATCCGTACGTGATGACCAGCTCGGACGGATCCGGCGGTCATCCGCGCCTGTACGGTACCTATCCTCGCAAGATCCGCCGTTACGTTCTGGACCAACCGGTCATCACGATGGAGCGAATGATCAACGCGTCGGCCGGCCAGGTCGCGGAAGTGTATCGCATTCCCGAGCGCGGGCTGATCAAACAGGGGTTCTTTGCCGACATCATCGTATTCGATCCGAGAACCATTCGCGAAGAAGCCACCTACGTCGAGCCGGTGAAGCTCTCGACTGGAATGCGCTGGGTGTTCGTGAATGGACGTGCCGCGGTTGACAATGGTGCGCCGACCGGGGTGCTGGCCGGCAAGGGACTGCGCAGACCGTGAGCCCCGGGCCCGGCGAGATACGAAACACTCCCATGCAACGGCCGCTCCGCGTCCGGATTCATGACATCATGTTCCAGCACGACTCGCCGGCCGAGCGTGCGTCGCTTTTACGGATTGGTCGACCTTGCCGCGATTGCGCCGACCTACCTCGCGATCCTGTTTCCCGCGGGCCGCTTCCTCATCACGATACGGGTGATCCGCGTCGCGCGCGTGTTTCGCATTCTCAAGCTGGCCGAGCATGTTCAGGAGGCTTCCGTCCTGGTACAGGCTCTGCGGGCGAGCCGGCAAAAGATAACGGTCTTCATTACAACGGTCCTGACCGTCGTGGTCGTGGCCGGTTCATTGATGTACATGATCGAAGGCGCGCGGTCCGGCTTCACCAGTATTCCGCAGGGCATCTACTGGGCGATCGTGACCATGACCACGGTCGGTTACGGCGACGTTGCCCCGCAATCGGCCGTCGGTAAGATCCTGGCGTCGGTGCTGATGATCGCAGGATATGGCATCATCGCCGTGCCCACCGGGATCGTGACGCTGGAGCTTGATCGTGCCTCGCGCGCCTCACCATCGCCGCGCGAATGTCCTGGTTGTGGCAGCAAACGCAATGACGCCGACGCGGGCTTCTGCAAGTACTGTGGCGCCCAGCTCTGACCTTCGGAAAACGCCGCGTGGTGCTCGTCCTGGTAGCGTGTGTGAATGTCGCGAACCTCGTGCTCGTCCGTGCGACCGGACGCGTCCGCGAGTTTGCCGTCCGCGCGGTACTCGGCCGCGGTCGCGCCCGCCTTGCCAGCCAGTTGTTGGTCGAGAGCTTGGTGCTGGCCAGCCTCGGCGGCGCGTTCGGATTGGGTGTAGCCTGGCTCGGAATCAGCGCGCTGAAGCGCATTGGACGGGAAGCGCTGACGCGGCTGGATGCAGTTGGCTTCGATCCGGGTGTGCTCGGGTTTGCTGGTAACACTCGCAACCGCGATTGCATTTGGGGTGTTGCCCGCGTTGCGCATTGCGCGCGTCGCCCCGAATCGCGCGCTGATCCAGCAGTCCCGCTCCACTACGAGTACGCGTGGGCAGGGCCGCGTGCGCAACGCTCTGGCTGGTGCGCAGTTGGCATTTGCCTTCACCCTGATGATTGGTGCCGGCGTGCTGCTCGCGAGCTTCTACACGCTACTCCAGGTAGACCTGGGATTCCGTGTTGACCGCGTGCTCACCCTGGATATCAGTCTGCCGACACACTACACCGACCAGCGACGAATCGCGGCGCACGACGAGCTCGCTCGCCGGATCGGAGATCTGCCAGGTGTCACCGCCGGCGGCATCTCGCGATTGCCCACGACTGGCAGGGCAAAGCGGTCGAGCCGGGGTGACTTGTCTAAGGGTTCGCGAAAGATTTGAGCGCTGGGCGGGACGTGGCCTTTGTGGCCGACTGCTATCGCGCGTTGTCAGGTTTTGCTGCAGGGGAAACGATCGTAAACCGCACGACTTCTGGAGCGTGAAACTCGTTTCGCTCGATGCCGTACAATTGACCAGCTCGATAGGCTAACGGTTCGAGCCGCGTCGGCATGACGAACCGGCCGACGATTTCCCCGCTCAACTGCACGATATCCCAGTGCGCAGCATCCGTGCGTTTGCGATCGAATGGACCGAGATCAAGACGCTCGATCAGGACCGTTTCGTCGTCTCCTGCAAGGATACGGCCCAATACCGCGCGATACCGCGGCCGCGGCAAAGTTCGGTAATACCGCGAGGCATCCTCGGAATGCTCAGAATTGGAATGAGAGCCGGCTTGCGACCGGTGCTCGCGGTCACGCACCGCGCGATCGTATTCGGACCTTCGAAGCCTGATTCGTGGAACATCGCCCTGCAGAAGCATGACCTGCTCACCACCGCTCGATAGAATGTCGAGCGCATATTCGTCTCCCCGGGAATAAAGCAGTCGACTGTTCGGGGTGATCGCGAAATGAGGCGTCGAGCCAAACAGCAGGGGAAAGAACAATCCTCTTCCGCGGGGATATGCCGTTTGGCCAGGAAGTACTACGGCCGAATCCAGGAACAAACCAGTTGCGCGGGAGCGACGCCACACTCGGATAGTGTCGATTTGCGGTGAGCCGTCGGTCGGCGGCGCCTGCGGGCTGCTAGTACGCCCGAGCATCAGCCCTTCAGTGGTGTGGGCAAAGGCGCTGACAGCACCGAGATACCCATGCCGCTGTTCAGCGTTTATGGAGTAGAGCGGCTTGCCTTGCGTTGAAAAGGCATGGAGCCTGCGGTCCAGCACAAACACCGTATCATCTGCAAGGGCAAGGGCGCGAGGCGTGAGAAATTCCCCTGGCCCGTGTCCGGCCCGGCCGAAACGGCGAAGAAGTTTGCCCTGTGCATTGAAAACGATGACTTCTTCGTTCCCGACATCGAGCACGTAGATGTCACCGTTCGCGGCTGGAACGACGCTCGCAATACGGAAGAACGCGTAGTCTCCGTTCGCGGCAGTGAGACGCAAGGTCTCGCGAGTGTCGAGAACGGTCGCCTCGCTCAGTGCCTGGCCCTTGATCGTCGACTTCAGACCAGCGAGCGGCCCAGGCCGTTTGTCGTCTGCGGTGTTGCAAGCAGTCATCGATATCGCGCACATCAGGCACAATACAATGCAGCCCGCACATACTCGCCTAATCAAAATACAACCCTTTGTGGCTATGCGTTTCGTCTTGCCGGAGACCGTTGAGCGTGGCCCGGCCGGGCGCGCCTTGCTTTCGACGGTCCTGCGTTCGGACTGCTTGTCAATTCATGTTGCATCCCTGGTGAGCCTGCTCATCGTCGGGAATGATATGGTCCCATCCGCGGTTCCACTGAAGGGATTCATGCCAGTTCGTTTGATTGTCCCAGCTCCCAGATTCCACAAACAACGGTTCCGGTTCGGGATGATCACCACCGTTATGATGCCAGTGATACACCTCGAAATCATCGTCCCAGTGCTTCCAGTCAGTTACCGTGCCGCACGGCCCGCCACCGGCCGCGAAGCGACTTGCAGACAGGATCTCGATGAATCCTGCCGTTAGTACAGCCATTGTCGAAACCTTCCCCCATTTTAGCATCCCATCTCTCCCGGGTTGATTGTTTTGTCGATCCGATGAGTTGTGAAATGTGTCCACCGACAATCGGGCTTGTCGCCCAGACATCCCGCACTGTCCTCTTCGCTGCAAGTAAATAGACGCTTGACCCGGTCTCCCCCCCCCAATATTCTCATCGCCACGGAAAGCCAGTCTTGGCTCGGCGAGCATGCGCGATTTCAATTCACCCCTTTTTCGCCACCGAACTGGCGCCTCAAGGCTGATTGAGCATTCGGCATCCTTGCGTTCATATCTTGTAGACACCGCTTATCGAATCGTGCGGGATTGGGATCAGTCAGAAGATGTCGTTCAGGATGTTCTAGTTCGAGCGTGGCGGCTGGATCCATCTGACCGTTCAAAGAAATATCTGTGCAAGGCAGTCCGTAATCACGCCATCACGATGTTGCGACGTGAGCGTCGTCACACTGTCTGGCTGGCGCAGCAAGACCATGCGGCAGTATCGACACCGACAAATCTCGACTCCCTGCTGACAGCGGAGTTGGCGGCACAAATAGGTAACGTAGTGAATCGATTGCCAGCCCGTTTGAAAACGATCGCGCAAATGCATTGGCAGGAGGGGCGCACCTGCAGGGAAATAGCTGAAGCGTTGGGATTGTCCTTGAAAACAGTCGAGAATCACGTAACGCGTGCGTTGAAGGTAATCCGTAACGCCTATCCGGACTCCGGCTAACAGGCTTTCAACAGGAATACCGAAATTTTGATATCACCGTTGTCGACACCAACGAATTAGGGTGAGCTCCGCAAGGCGGGACGGTTTTCCCGGCGACGAGAAGCTACTGTAAAACTCGTTGCATTGCGCAACTATATTTGAGGCGGCGGGAGTTGACGGCTCCGGCGGCCACCCACATTGTTGCTGACAACCATTCCTTGACCAATATCTGCTATGCAACTGATTCGTGAACTCGAAGCCACCCGGGACGAAACGCTCCGGTGCTTCAGCCTTGGCCAGACCGATCTGGCGCGGACCTACGGGCCCGGCAAATGGTCCGTGCGCTACATCCTCCATCATCTCGCGGACAGCGAAACGGTGCTGTACGAACGCATCCCTCGGGTGCTGAGCGAGCCGCCGCAGGTGATCTGGTGGTATGACCAGGATGCCTTGGCCAACGGCCTGAGCTACGCAGAGGTTCCGCTGGAGATGTCGCGCGGAATCTACGAGTCGGTGAGAGCCGCCATGATCTACCACGCGAGACTGCACTACGAGAAGAAAGGTCATCTCGAGTTCGTCCACAGCAAGACCGGACTCCGGACGCTCAAAGATGAGTTCGACAAGACGGCCTCACACAACGAACATCACCTGCGCCAGATCAGGACGGCTGTGGGCTCGAAGGCGCGAAACTGACACGATCGTCACTGGACCCGCGACGCGGCCGCGCGTAGACAGCTCGTCGGGTTGATCGACGCGCTGGTGCGAGCGGCGCGAAAACGCAAACTGGCTCGGGTGGCCGAGCAGGCTCAATGGAAGCGGAGCAACTGATTGCCAGGGCGTGACTACGAAACCGTTCGGCGCGGGGCGACTCGCTCCATTCGCCCCGAGGGTCATCTACCGTTTGCGCGCAGGTCCGGGCAGTAGCGCCTCGCCCGCGCCTTTCTGCGCCATGAGCCGCTCGATATCCGCGATCTCGACCGGCACGAACGCGGACAGGTTCTCGTATCCGGCTTCCGTGATCAGAATCACATCTTCAAGCCGGATCCCGTAATGCAGATCCGGAATGATCATGGCGGGCTCGATGGTGAAGAGGTGTCCGGGCTTCAGTACATCGCTGCCCAACCGCACATCGTGGACTTCGAGTCCGACGGTGTGGCCCAGGCTATTCGAGTTGCTGTTCTTGTAGCGATTCACGAAAGTCGTGGCTGCGGCCTTGATCTTCTCATCCGTGAACCTGTACGCAGTCAGCACCGAATCCATCTTTGCCGCGGCGACCTTGATGATTTCGCGCGGAGCCACGTTTGGCTTGATCGACGTTAGCAGCGACTGGTAGAGCCGCAGATAAATCGTGTAGTACTCGCGCTGCCAGGGCGTGAACTTGCCATTTGCCGGAAACACCCGGGTCACATCGGACACGTAGTAGTTGTAGTCGGGTGCGTAATCGAACTGCACGAGATCGCCATCCTGCAGAACTGCAGTGCCCTTGTGATAGTGCGAGTACAGCGTGTTCGTGCCGGTAGCGACCAGCGCGAAGTAGGCGGCGCCCTGTGCGCCGTGCTTCTTGAACACGAACTCGGCGGGCGCCTGCAGCTCGTACTCGCGCATACCCGGCTTCGCTTCCCGCATGGCTTCCATGATGCCGAGACCTGCAATGCGCGTCGCCTCGTGGATCACCTCGATCTCACGCGGGCTCTTGATGGCGCGCAACCCGTCGATCAATGGATCCAGCTCCTTGATCTCGGCGCCGGGTGCGGCCGCCTTGAGCTTTTCGACAAACGCTTCCTCGCGTGAACTGCGGCCATCCCACGGATCATTCTTCGTGGCCCGCGCAAAGCCGGTGGCCTCGCCCGGTGACCCGCTGCCGGTCACTTCCGCTCGCAGCGTCGTATAGATCACGCGGCCGGCGAACTGTCGAGCGGCAATCGCAAACGAATCGCGATGCATTACGGCTTCCATGCCGGTGATGCGCGGCGCATCGGCATTGGGCCCGAGCATCGGCCCGTATGCGCGCTCGCGGCCAGGAGCGAGGTAGAGCGTCGACCGCTTGGTGAGTCCATCGATCACGAGGATCGCGCGCGGCGTCTCGACTCCGCTCAGGTAAAAGAACTGGTTGTTCTGTCGGAAGGCTGCCTCGGCAGGCTTCTCCGCTGCGCCCTGCAGGATCGCGACGCCATCACCGATCTGCGTCATGAGTCTGGCGCGCCGCGCGGCGAACTCCTCCGGCGGAAAGGCTTCGGTGAAGACGGGCGGCGCCGAGCGCGGCACGCCGGTCGGCGCCTGGCCGGCGACGGGCGCCGTGATCAATGCGCTCAGGGTTGCGACCAGGATAGTTTGTCTCATAGCGCGCCTGTTTTGTGAGTGCAAAGGGTACGAATGAACGGACGAGAACGACTACGACTACGACCACGACTACGATTACGGGCTCCATACGTGAGAATCCTCGATCGGCGCCGGATTAATGTCGTAATCGTGTCCACGTTGGTGTAAGCCTGGAATTCGGTTCTCGGAGCGTGGAAGGTTTCACCTTCACGTGAAGCACTGTAACTTGCTGCCAGTCATTGCCATTGGAAATCGGGCGCCTGGCAACACACTCGATCACGGAGCTTAACAATGTCGAAGAAACAGCACACGTACGCACGGGCGAAAAGGAAGCGAAACGCAAAGCGTGCAACGGCGGCCAGGGCCGCTCGGGAAAAGAACGCTGGTCCGACCGCCGAAGCGAAGCCGGCAAAACCCTCGAAGACGCCACGGGAGTAAGCTGCGCCACCGACGAGTCCCATCGAGCCCGCGTCCCTGATATCCAGCGCGGCGTGGGCCGCAGTGTTCTGATCCGACTTCCCGCGTAACGCCTTTCCTCACCCACGCAGCGGTCCCCTCTTCTCATGGAGCGACCCTCCATCGGGATCGTCGAGCTTCTTGCGTATTTATCGATTAGCGATATTATTGATTATCGATAAACCAGCAGGAGAGACCGATGCAGGCATACCGGCCGGATCGCGTGGTGAGGGCGTTGACCACAATCGTTACCATCGCGTATTTCGGGCTTTGGGTTGGAGCCGTGTTGGCGCTCACCATTCCGCCGGCGGTAAAGCTTTTTCCCGGGGATGCATCTGACCGGGCTATTGGGCTGCCTGTGCCGGCCACCCTGAAGGATTTCGCGGTGAGCGTGCAAACCCGCTGGGGCCCGGCGCAACTCGCGGTCACTGATGTACGTGCGGATCTGGAGTTGCCGGGCGGAATGCTGCCATGGTGGCTGATTGCGGTGGTGTGGGCGCATGTCGCGCTGTCCGCGGCGCTGATGCTGCTGTCGGCGCATCAGCTGCGACGGATCTTTCAACGC
>JBBDWZ010000219.1:9607-16416 GCA_040902615.1 Gemmatimonadota bacterium
CGGGACGGCGCCGCGTTCGATGCGCAGAACGCGGTACGGCTGCGCCGACTGGGGCTGCTGCTGCTCGCGTACGCGTTATACAAAGGCATTGCGGAGTTTGTGACTTCCATGGCAGTGAGAAAGAGCGTGACAAGCGACAGCATTTCGGTGTCGACCGGCCTGCACGTCAATGCGCAAGTGGTCTTTACCGCGCTGGTACTGATTGCCTTAGCGGAGATTTTCCGGCGGGGCGCGGAGCTCGAGCACGAGCAGTCGCTGGTTGTGTAGCGATGACGATCCAGGTAACACTCGATCGGATTCTGGCGCAGCGCGGCATGACGCTCACCGAGCTGAGCGAGCGCATGGGCATCACGCTGGCAAACCTTTCGATCCTGAAGACCAACAAGGCCAAAGCGATCCGGTTCTCGACGCTGGATGCCTTGTGCCGGGAGCTGGATTGCCAACCGGGGGACCTACTGTCATTCGAAGACGAGGGCTGACCAGCATTCGATAAACACATTAAACACGATCTTTACTTCAGAGGGTGACGTCCCAGGTTTCCGCCACAAGATCATCCCGGCCGAAACTGCTGTGTGGTTCTTCCTTCCCGCGAACGAATCCCGCCTTTTCATACAGGTGCCTCGCGGCGTGGAGCTCGCTCTGGGTCCAGAGTGTGACCTTCTGGTAGCCGGCCTGGCGCGCGAAACGGATGCATTCGGCGATGAGTCGTTCGCCGATACCGTGGCCGCGGGCGAAGGGCTCGACGTAGAGGAGGCGCAACTTCGCCACCGTGTCGCTGCCGCGAACCAGGAACACGGAACCAGCAACCTGGCCATCTTTTTCGGCAATCCAGCATCGCTCACCGCGCGGATCGAAGTGCTCGACGAACTCGCCTACGATCTTCGCGACCAGCGCCTCGAATCGCTGGTCATACTGGTATTCCTGCGAATACAGGGCGCCGTGGCGGTACACGATCCAGCCGAGATCGCCAGGCTGCGGATCGCGCAGCACGAATGAGATCTTCGAATCCGGGCGTGGCCCGAGCACCTCTTCGATGGCGCGCATCGCACCGATCAGGCGTTGTTGATCCGGGGCGGACGTTCGGCCCAGAAGCACCGCGACCTGTTCATTCGCCCGTGTGTCGAGTGTGCCGAAGACTCGTCGTCCTTTTGCGGTCAGCGAAAGAAGACCGACGCGGGCATCGTCGGGTGACGTCCTACGCTTGACCATCCCCTGCCGCTGAAACCGCTGCAGGATCCGGCTCAGGTAGCCGCGATCGAGGCCGAGGTCGACGGCGATACCCGCTGCGCTCGCCGAGTCGCGGTGCCCGATCTCATACAGGATCCGCACCTCGGTCAGCGAATAATCGCTGCTCAGCAGGTGCTCATTGAGAACACCGATCTGCTCGGTGTAGAATCGGTTGAAGGCGCGGACCCGGTCAACGAGGTCGTTCATGGTAGTTGATATAATCAAGCGAATCAGTTGTCAAAGTCAACTATCATGCGTGGGCACGGGGTGATGGGTGCACTGGGTGGAGGCTCGAGTCGCCGCCCATGAACGATCCGCGCCAATTCTATGACCAACTGGCAGAGCTATACCATCTGATCTTCGAGGATTGGGATCGCAGCATAGTCCGCCAGGGCGACGCGCTCGAGCGAGTGATTCAGTGCTGGCCGGGTCCGAACCGTTTGGTTCTGGACGTTGCGGCCGGGATTGGGACGCAGACGCTGGGTCTGGCTCAGCGCGGATTCACCGTGATCGGATCTGACATCTCGACCCGCGCGTTAGCCCGAGCGCGGCGGGAATCCCAGCATCGCCAGCTTCATACAAACCTGGTTGCGGCAGACCTGGAAGGCATTGAGCTCGAGACCACGTACTTCGCAGTGTCGATCGATGAAGTTCTCGGCCTGATGAGCGCCGTCGGGCTGACTGACGTGCAGCGCCTTGACGACGTCTTCTATCAACCCTACTGGTTGGCACGGTCAAACGGGTGTCCTGAGGTGGTGTTGGGTTAACCGGACGCACGATCTTTCAACCCTTTACCCGCTAGGTCGTTCAAATCAGCAACGGTCCCCAATTCACAAGGTGCACTATGTTCCGCGGCCTCGGATCCGACCTTCGCTACGTCGTTCGCGTTCTTCGTCGAAGCCCGGGCTTTACGCTCGTGGCGGTGCTCTCGCTGGGGCTCGGGCTGGGCGCGAACACGGCGATGTACGGCGTGATCCGCGGACTGCTGCTTTCACCCATGCCGGTGGAGAGGCCTGAGGAGTTGTGGCTGGTCACCTGGCGGCGGGATGCGGAGCAGAATTTCAGCCAGATCAACTCCAGCTCCTACAAGGATCCGGAGAGCGGTGCGGATTACCGCAGCAACTTCAGCTCGGCGCTCTACAACGCACTGCGCACGGCCAGCCCGAACGGCACGCAGCTGACCGCGTTCACGTATCGAACACGGGAGTCACGATCGACGGAGAGAATAAGCAGCTCTACAAGAACGCGGTCGGCCCCGGCTTCCTCGAGACCATGAGTATCCGGCTGGTCGCGGGCCGCGTGCCCGGTCTTCAGGATGTCGAAGGCATGCCGCTGGTAGGCGCGGTCAATCAGACGGCCGTAACCAGCTTGTTCGGCGGCCGCATGCCGATTGGCCGATCTATCCGCATTGGCGAAAAGGATGTCCTGATCGTCGGCGTGGTTGCGGACAGCCGCTACCAGAGTCAACGCGCTCCTACACCACCCACGCTCTATGATGCCGCGCTGCAGCGTGCAGGCTGGGGTGGACATCACATCGTATTGCGCACGGACGCGCCGCTGGCCCGGCTGGAGCCGGCCATTCGGGAAGCCGTCGCCCGCGTGCATCACGATCTGCCGGTTCCCGAACTGCGCGCGCAAACCACGCTCATCGCGCAAACCAATGCCCGCGAGGAAGTGTTTGCCAAGCTGCTGACGATGTTTGGTGGACTGGCCTTGCTGCTGGCCAGCATCGGCCTGCATGGCGTCACCGCCTACTCGGTGACGCGGCGCACCAACGAGATCGGCGTGCGCGTCGCCGTCGGCGCGCAACCCTTACAGGTGCTCTGGCTCGTACTTCGCCAGGTCGTGATTCTCGCCTCGATCGGCCTGGTGATCGGCGTGCCCGTTTCGTTGGCCGCCGGTCGACTGGTGCGCAGCCTGCTCTTTGGCGTCGCACCCAACGACGCGCTCGCGCTGGCCGGCGCCTGCGTCGTGCTGCTCGCGGTTGCGCTGGCCGCGGGCCTGTTGCCCGCCCTGCGCGCGGCTCGGCTGGATCCGCTGGTAGCGCTGCGCGCCGATTGAATCCGACGACGCGCACCATGCCACTACTCTTTGCCTATGGCACACTGCAGCAGGAAGACGTACAGCTTTCGACCTTTGGCAGACGGCTCGGCGGACAGCGCGATGAACTGATCGGGGTCGAACCATCGTTGGTGAAGATCGAAGACCCACAGGTAGCGGCCGATCTCGGAAAGACGCACCATTCCAACCTGAGGTTCAACGGGAACGAAGATAGTCGTGTCCCCGGCATGGTGTTCGAGATCACGGATGCGGAACTGGCCAGCGTGGACTCGTACGAAGAGGTCTTCGGCTACAGGCGCGTTGCCGCACTGCTCGCTTCCGGCGGGGAAGCATGGGTGTACGTGCACGCACCACTCTGATTGAGCCGCGGAATTGAGTTTTTTTGCCCTCTGTTGTGGCTGGGCGAGGGCTGGGTCTCCCCGACGAGGCTGCCCGAATCGGTAGTATGAGCCAATCGCATGACACCACCCAACAGCTTGCGCGAAGCTGGGATGCCAATGCCAATGCCTGGACCCGATTGGTACGCAGTCATGGCATCGAAAGCCGACGCGTCGCGACCGATGCGGCGATCGTCGATGCGATTTCGGCCAGCTCGCCAAAGCGGGTGCTCGATGTCGGTTGCGGCGAGGGCTGGCTGTGCCGTGCGCTCGCGGATCGCGGTATCAACGCAGTTGGTGTAGATGGTTCGGCGGCGCTGATCGAATCTGCGCGTGCTTTGACTGGAGGTGAATTTCATCACCTGTCGTATGAGAAGCTTGCCGCCAATCCTGAGCAGCTGGGCGTTGCCTCGTACGACCTGATCGTGTGCAACTTCTCACTGCTGCACGAAGAGCTGGATCAGCTGTTAGGCTCGCTGAGCACAATGCTCGAGGTTAGCGGCGCGTTGCTGATCCAGACCGTGCATCCGTGGAGCGCACGCGGAACTGCAGCGTATACCGACGGCTGGCGTACGGAATCGTTCTCGAGCTATCCGGAAGCGTTCGCTCAGTCGATGCCCTGGTACTACCGTACGCTGGGTTCCTGGGTAGAGGTGCTGCAACACGCCGGCTTCGCGATCGAACAGATCATCGAGCCGGCGCATCCGGACACGGGCGATCCGCTTTCCCTTCTGATTGCGGCAAAACCGACGTTAAGAGGTAGGGTCGACGATTAGGACCATGCTCAGCGCCGGGCTGGGCGAGGCAGGCGCGGGAGATTCCAGGGAACGTTAGGTGTCCCGCCGCGTAACACCTTCGCTTTCGACAACGGCAGCCTACACCGGAATGGAGCGGTATCTGCGAATCGCTCGTAGCGGAGTGCAGCACCTCCAGATCTTATTACTGGCGATCGGATTTCTGCTCTCCGGCAATACTGGTTCGCTGGCTGCGCAAAACGGACCTCACGGCTCAGACTGGACCGCACCTGCCTGGGTTGGCGATGTAACATTCCTGGGTGCTAACGCCCTCACGAGCGGGCTCAGTGCAGGGATACTGCAGCGACTGCGGGGCGGATCCTTCAAGGATGGCCTCGCACGCGGCGCCATCGGCGGCTCCGTCAAATACGCGGGAATGCGGATCAGCGCGAAGCGATTTGATGGAGCCGGTTTGCTGGGCCGACAAGTCGCGGCAACCGGCACGTCGATGGTTCGTAACGCGTCGGACGCACGTCCCACCTTCGACCGCCTCTTATTCCCGCTCGGCCCGCTACATCTCTACGTGCAACTCTCGGACGGCATTGCTGTGCGTCCCAAGATCGACCTGACAGCTTTCGTTACGCTGATATCGGCTGCAGTGCAAACCGAGCTCAGCTGGGATGCTGGTGCGAGCTTTTCTGCCGGGGCTCCGGTATTTCGCGCTACGGACCGGTACTTGATAAGCGGTGGTAGAGCGGTGGATGGCTTTATGGGCAGCGGCTCCATTTTCCTGAGTCACTTGCCTTCTGCGGATTTTCTTGCGCACGTATTTGCGCATGAACGGGTGCACGTCCTCCAGAGTGATTGGCTGTTTCAGGTGTGGAGCGACCCAGCGGAATCCTGGATTCTGAACAGAATTCCAGGAGGTTCGACGTTCTACCGTTATTTCGACTTCAACATGTTGGCTAAACAGTCGCGCACGCGGTTTTATCAAACCTTCCGCGTAGGTTATGAAAACCGTCTGCATGAAATCGAAGCCGAGTTTCTTGGAAACCGATGATCATGTGCAGGCGATTTGTCGGGCTTGCGGTTTGTCTCTGCCTCTGGAGCTGTGAATTCGACTTCACTGATCCAGGGCGCGATACTCCGGCTACCTTGACCGTGCAACTCACTGCCAACGCCGAGTCCGATACGCTCGGCATGTACGCGGCCATCCATCCTGGCCGAGATGCCGATGGAAGGCTCCGTCTCGTCCAGTCAGACCTGAAAGTATTCGGACAGTCACTCGCGCCCACGAGCAATAACGCGGATCACACCCGAGCCTACCAGGCGCGTTGGAGCCTTTCGTCCCAACTCTCCACGACGGCATCGGTTCCGTTCATCGCTCCGGAAGTGGCCGATGTTTCGACGGGCCCGCACAACTTCGAGATTTCCATACCGAAGCGCATCGGTCCGGCAGCGATATCAGTCAGCAACAGTGAATCCGTCGTACTCCCCATCCTTTACTCCGGCATACCGAGTGCGCGCGCGCAGTGGCGACTCGAGATGTTCGATAGCGTGAGTGCGCTACGAGTCAACATCTCGTCTGTTGGGCATCCGCCTGACCGGATCACGGTACCGCGCTCCTGGTTTCCATCGGTTTCACCGGCGCGCTATAGCATCCGGCTCGACCTCAGCCAGTTCCCCACCACCGAGTTCGTACCAGGCAAGTACAGGTTTCTGCTTGCGCTCCATTCCCAAATCCGGTGGACGGTCCTGCTCGAACCGTGATCGCAAACCCGATCGCAACAACGTTTTTATTGGGATTGTGAATCACGGCGGACCGCATCGAGTCGCTGCCGCCGCCGCAGCAACTGCTCGAGTTCCAGCTCGCGCACGCGCAGCTCCACCTCTGCGCGCATCAACTCCAGCCGCGTGGCAGTACCTACGCTGCTCTGCTTCGTGACCGCCTCGAACCGGACCCTGGCCAACCGCAGTGACTCCTGCGCGACCTCCAGGTCCGTCCGCAGCTGCGCCAGTTCGAAGCGCAGCGCCAAACTTTCGGCGGCAGTGCCTTTTTCGACAAATTCACGGCGCAGGCTGCGGCGCTCCATCAGAATCGCTAGTACGGCGCGCGCGCGCGCCAGCTCGATTTCCGCCTCGGCACGTTCGGTTTCGGTGACCGTGCCAATGGTTACACGACGGTTTACTTCAGCGAGTGCGCGCTCCGCCGCGGTCATCCGTTCCTGAGCACCAGCCAGATCGAGCATGATGCGATCGCTGACGAAATCGCGACTGGTTACGAGTGGAGCGCTCAATTCGTCGCGTGGCGGCTGCGACGTCGCCCGGATCTCTTCGATGTTGAGCTGCGCTCTCGCCGCGCGAGCCTCCATTGCGTGCAGCTCCGCTTCGGCGCTGGCCAGTGCTTCCG
>JBBDWZ010000220.1:0-1858 GCA_040902615.1 Gemmatimonadota bacterium
GTTCGGGTGGCTCGACCATCAGGAGTTCTGGGTGCCGTTCGTGCCGGACGAGAACAATCGCACGTGGGGGCGCTTCCTGTTGGTGATGGGACGTTTGCGCGACGGAATTACCGTTGAGTCTGCGCAAACCGAGTTGACGGCAATCGCCGGCGATCTATCGCGCACCGATCCCAGGAATCGGGACTGGACCGCGGACGTAGTTCCACTGCGTCAGCAAATCACGGGCGATCTCAGGACACCGTTGCTCGTGCTGCTAGGCGCAGTCGCGCTGCTGCAGCTGATCGCGGTCGTCAACGTGTCGAGCCTGGTGCTTGCGCGGGCACAGGAACGCGATCTCGAATTCAGTCTGCGCAGCGCACTGGGCGCGGGGCGTCGTCGCCTGTTCCGGCAGCTCATGGCCGAAGCGCTGGCACTGGTTTCGATCGGTGCGCCGCTCGGGATTCTGCTGGCTTTATGGATCACGCGGTCGCTCACGCCTTTGCTGCCCGCCGATCTTCCGCGCCTGGACTCCATCCGCTTCGATGGTGCCGTCCTTTTGTTTGGGGGTGCGCTTGCGCTGGTCACCTTTATAGCAATCGGGTTGGTACCGATTGGCCGACTCATCCGCACGAGCATCGAGGCCAGCTTGCGAGCGAGCAGTGGTCGCGTTACAGGCACACGCAGCAACTCCGTCATCATCGTCGCTGAAATTGCGCTGGCGCTCACGCTGACCATCGCAGCCGGCCTCGCCATGCGCAGCTTCGTCCAGCTGCGAAGCACTCACCTCGGCTTCGAGCCCGAGGATGTGACCGTTATGCGCCTCACGCTGAATCCCGGCTACGGCACTGACGCCAAACGACACCTCTATTTCGAGGGTGTACTGGAGCAGCTCGCACGCGTGCCTGGCGTCGAATCAGTCGCCGCGGGCAATGGGCGGGTACTGAGTGCAATGGCGCCCGCGACGGGGGTCTGGCTGGCCGATGCCAAAATCGAGCTGCCGCCCGTCGCCAGTGTGCAAATCGTCACCGCCAACTACTTCAACACGCTCCGTACACACGTATTCGAAGGCCGCGTACACACCGCGGCAGACCGCGCCGGCGCTCCATGGACCTTCGTGGTCAGTCGCGGGCTGGCCCGGAGTCTATCGCCGGGGCGCAGTATCATTGGCAAGCGCATTGTGGTCGCCCTGAACAATGATATCGAAGGCGAGGTCGTTGGCGTGGTGGACGACCTGCAGTTCGGTCAGCTCACGGCGCCAGGCACGCCCGCGGTCTACATCGCGCACGCGCAGTGGCCGCAGGGGGCGATGCACGTGCTGGTGCGATCGTCGATGCCGCTCGAGACCCAAACCGATGCATTACGCCAGGCCGTCTGGTCGATCGATCGAAACATCCCGATCCAGTCGATGGAAACGCTCCGCGACGTGGTCTCGCAGGCGTCCGCGCGCGATCGCGTCAACATGTTGATCCTGAGCTTGTTCGCGGCAGTCGCCCTCATCCTGGCCGGAACCGGCATTTATGGTGTGCTCGCGATCGAGGTCGGTCGCCGGCGCCGTGAGCTGGGCATACGCATGAGCCTGGGCGCTCAGCCACGTGCGCTGCAGCGTATGGTGCTGAAGCGTGCGCTGGTCACGGCAATGATCGGAATTGCGCTGGGAAGTGTAGTCGCTTTTGCGGCCACGCGGTTCATGCAGGGAATGCTGCACGGCATATCGCCGAACGATCCTCGTACCTATGCAAGCGTCGGTGCAGTCATGCTGGCCGTCGCCCTGATCGCCGCATACCTACCCGCGCGTCGCGCAACGCGGATCGATCCTCTGACCGCGATACGCTCGGAATGACGGAACTGCGTGCACCTGACTGCGTGCATCTGACTGCGG
>JBBDWZ010000220.1:1958-11538 GCA_040902615.1 Gemmatimonadota bacterium
CACGGAGCGGCGGCACGGAGCGGCGGCACGGAGCGGCGGCACGGAGCGGCGGCACGGAGCGGCGGCACATGACGGCTGCAACGGCGTGCATGCACAATGTTCGTGTAACCCGCGGGCGCGCGTAGCGGGGTAGTGTTGCCGCGCCGGAACGATTCTGCAGTGCCTATATACGCACCAGGTGGCGGGGTTGGATGTGGAGGGGGTGTGTCAATTACCTGCGCGAAGCCCAAGTGACGGCGCGGCAACACTACTCCGCGTTACAGCGCCCGCCCCACCATGCACGGCCGCGTTACAGCGCCCGCCCCACCATGCACGGCCGCGTTACAGCGCCCGTCCCACCAATACACGGCGGGGACTTGCGTTCCGGTCTGGCGCGAGTCGATCTTCGAAGAGGCGAGTTCCCCATCTGTTTATCCAAAACCTCCCATCAGCGCGCGATTTCTGAATGGCTTTGAAGCAATCAGCGTCCCTGTTGCCCAAAGACAGCGAGCCGTTCTGGCTGCGCGGCGATCGGCCGCTCGCCGGGTATCGATCGCAGAAAAGCCTGCCGGCCACTGCGGATGTCGTCATCATTGGCGCCGGACTCACGGGCGGCTCGGCTGCGTATCATCTGGCGGATGCGACGCGGGCAGGGAAGCAGCGCGTGGTCGTGTTGGACCAGGGCGACCCCGCGAGTGAGGCGAGCGGACGCAACGGCGGCAACTTCGAGCTGCTGCCGGAGAACTCGGTAGGCGCGTATGAGGGGCTGGCCAAGGAACGCCTGGATTTCCTGCGGCGCGTATATCGCGGGCTGCCGATCGAGATTCTGCGAGCGGAAAGCGAGCGGCAGGCTTCGCTGGTCCTTGGTATTGCGCTCAAGAATCGTGAGCTGCTGAAGAGCACCATCCTGCGCGAACAGATCGACTGCGATTTTGCACCGCGCGGCTGGCTGCACCTGGCGTGCTCGGATGAGGAAGAGCGCGCGATCTGCGACGAGGTCACGCTCGCGGCACGGCACGGTCAGCGCATCGAGATCTGGGCGCGCAGCCGGATCCGTGAAGAGATCGGCATCGACAGCGCGTTTCTGGCGCGCTTCATACCCGATGACGGCACCTATCATCCCTTCAAGTACACGTGCGGGCTGCTGCAATGCGCGCTGAACGCCGGTGTCGAGCTGTACTCACGCGTGCGCGTGATCGGCGTGGTTTCAAGAGGTGCTGACCAGCATCGCATCACGACTGACCAGGGACCGCTCATCGCGCGACGCGTGATCGTCGCGACCAATGCGTTCACGCGTCACTTATTCCCTCAGCTCCAGGGCATCCGGGCGTTTCAAAGCCAGATCATGGTCACGGAGAACGCGCCCGATCGCACGCGCGGCCGCGTCCTGACCTGCAACCAGGGGCCGATGTTCGTGAATCAACCGCGCGTGGGCGCGCACAACGGCAGCGCACCGCTGCTTCTGGGCGGCGGCGCCGACCGGCCAATGCAGAATCCCTGGTCGCGCCGCCGCTCGCCGCGCGTGCATAGGAGACTGCTCGAGCTGCGCGACCGTTTCTATCCGGAGCTGCGCGGTCGGCCGGCATCCGCGGAATGGGTCGGTGCGATGGGCTTTACGCCCGACCAACTGCCTGCGATCGGGATGTTGCGGCCGGGCGTCGTCATTGCCGTCGGCTACAATGGCTACGGTGGCAGCTATACCACGGCTGCCGGACTGGCTGCGGCCGAGCTGGCGCTCAACGGTGGCACGCTTGACTGGGTGCCCGAGGATGTGTTCTCACCGCGGCGGTTGAACAGTGAGCAGCCGTTGTTCATGACCCACAAGGACAGTCTGCGCCGCATCGCCGTTTCACTCTGTCAGCAGTTGCGCGTCGTGAACAAGCAGATTGCCGAAACCATCTCGCTCAACGGCAGTCACGCGTTGTATGTGCGCCGCCGCATTCGTAACCACGCACCGGTTCAGTCCATCCCCCGGCTCAAATCGCGGCAACCGATACGCGCTGACATACTGCGCGCTTTTCCCGAGTTTCGCGATTTCACGCAGGCTGAGCTGAAGCGCCTCGCACAGGTAGTACGCCGCCGCGATTGCAGGCGCGGTCGGGTCCTCTTCGACGAGGGTAGCCCCGGCAGGTCCTGCTTCATCGTCGTCAGCGGCGTAGTGGCCGTGACCATCCAGGTGCGCGGACAGCCACTGCTCATGGCCGAATTGCCGCCCGGCAGCGTCTTCGGCCAGGTCAGCGTGCTCGATGGCAAGCCGCGCTCGACCTCGTGTACCGTCGTTCAGGACGCGACCCTGGCCGAAGTCGACCAGGACAGTTGCGCGCGGTTCCTGCAAGGGCGGTCCGAAATCGCACTCAAAGTATTCGGCCTGTTGAACGACGGCCTGATCTCCGCTTTGCGCGGCGCCGATCGTCAACTCATGCAGCTGAACGGCACCGTCGTTTCCTGAATTTGGCATTTCGTCCCCGCGGCCTGCCGGTACGCGTCGCTCCTATTGACATTCGATATGTCGGCCAGACATACTCCTATCGAACATCTATATGTCCGGCGAAATCCGGGTTGCCTGGCCCACGGGCCATCCGTTTCGCGTTGCCGCCAGGATGACCGATGAGAATCCGACATTTGCTGGCGAACATCTGGCGCAACCTGCTGCGGCGTGATCGGGTCGAGCGGGACCTCACGGAGGAAGTCGGCTCGTATCTCGATCTGTTGACGGCCGAGAAGATCGCGTCGGGGCAGAGTGCACGGGAGGCACGCCGGTCGGCGATACTGGAACTGGGAGGAGAAGACCAGGTGAAAGAAAATGTGCGTGACGTGCGCGCGGGTGCGCTGATCGAACAGGCGGGGAAGGATGCGCTGTATGCGCTGCGCACCCTGCGCCGGAGTCCGGGTTTTGCCGCGGCGGCGATTCTGGCGTTGGCGCTGGGCATTGGCGTCACGACCTCGATTTTCAGCCTGGTCTACGGTGTGTTGTTGCGGCCGCTGCCGTTCGAGCAGCCGCACGAGCTGCTGCGCGTTTGGATGAACAACCCGCCGCAGGCGATCGAAAAGGACATCACTTCGTATCCGCAGTTCAGCGCATGGCGCGAGCTGAGCCGCTCGTTCGAGCACATGGCAGCCGTGCGATCGCTCACGATGAACCTGACTGGTGCCGGCGATCCGGAGGAGCTGCGCGGGGAGGCAGTGAGCGAAGACTATTTCGGCATGTACGGCATCAGTCCGGCGCTGGGCGGCGGATTCACCCGTGAGCAGGCATCGCCGGATGGACCGCCAGCCGTGATCCTCAGCCATGAGCTTTGGACCACGCGCTTTGGTTCGGATCGCGGACTGGTGGGCCGGAGCATTCAGCTGAACGGCAATGCGATTCCGGTGGTGGGCGTGATGCCGCCGGGATTCGGAGAAGCGCAGTTCTGGATGCCGCTGCAATTCCAGGGAAACGAAGGCCTGCGCGAGGCGTGGGGCGCGCTGTGGCTGCCGATCTTCGGGCGTCTGCGGGACGGTGCTGCAGTGGAACAGGCGCAGGCGGAGATGTCACGGATCGCCAGCGAGATGGCGAAGACCAACGCGGCGGTCGAAGGGCAGGGCATACTGCTGGAACCGCTCCACGAATCCGCGGTCGGCGAGTCGCGCACGCCCCTGCTCGTGCTGCTCGGTGCCGTGGTGCTCGTGCTGTTGATCGCCTGTGCGAACATCGCGAACCTGCTGCTGGCGCGCAGTACGACGCGCCGGGGTGAGCTGTCCGTGCGCGTAGCGCTCGGCGCGGGTCGTGGCGCATTGGTGCGCCAGGTGCTGGTCGAGAGCGTGGTGCTCGGCCTGGTCGGCGGCGTGCTGGGCACCGCACTGGCGTGGTTCGGCGTCAAGTTCCTGGTCGACATCGGCGCGGAGAGTTTGCCGCGGCTCGAGTCGGTGCGCATCGATGCGACCGTCCTCGGGTTCAGTCTGCTGGCATCGCTGGGTGCGAGCATTCTGTTCGGAGTCGTACCTGCGCTTGATGTGGCGCGTCATCAGCCCGGTGAGCTGCTGCGCGGCAGCGGACGGGGCGCGGTGCGCGGTGCAACCGGTGTCCGGCCGGCATTGGTCGCGGGACAGTTTGCGCTGGCGCTCGTGCTGCTCTACAGCGCCGGACTCCTGCTGCGCAGCTTTTCGAACCTGCTCACGGTCGAACGCGGCTTCGATTCGACCAACGTGGTGGCAGTGAACATCAACCTGTCGCCCGCACGCTACCCCGACCGCGCTGCGGTGCTCACGTTTTACGATCAGCTGCTCCCGCAGCTCCGTGCGGTTCCGGGTGTGAGGGGCGCCGACGCCATCTCGACGCTGTTGCTCTCGAGGCTGCCCAATTCAGCATCCATCTCCGTGGCTGGCAAACAGCTTTCCGAGGCAGAATCGAACCTGCCGGTAGCCTACGATGCGATAACGCCGGGCCTGCTGAATACGATCGGCATGACCTTGCTGCGCGGACGTCAGTTCAACGATGCGGACATGGCGACGACTACGCCGGTCGCGATCGTGAATGAATCGTTCGTGAAACGGTTCCTGGAAGGCGGCAGCGCAATAGGCCGGCGCTTCACCTTTGGCACGCCGCAGGGCGATTCCACGCGCTGGCTCGAAGTCGTGGGCATCGTTCGTGATGCCAAGCGTGCCGGGCTGGTGGAGGATGTGGCACCGTACATCTTCATGCCGATAACGCAGGGTGCGCGCGGCCGCATGCAACTGCTGATTCGCGCTCAATCGGATCCGCTCGCAATGGTTCCGAGTCTGCGCGAAATGCTGCGCGGGATAGATCCGCAACAGCCACTCTCCAACATCCGGCTGCTCGATCAGGACCTGGCCAAGTCCCTCGCGCCGCGCCGCTTCGTTATGCTGCTGCTGGCCACATTCGCCGTGGCGGCAGTCACGCTCGCCGCGATCGGCATCTACGGCGTTGTTTCCTACATGGTGGGCCGCCGGACGCGGGAGTTCGGATTGCGCATGGCACTGGGTGCCGAGCCGCGCCAGGTGCTGCAGCTGGTAATGCGCCAGGCTGGCAAACAGGTCGGGGCGGGCATCGTGCTAGGCACGGCCGGCGCGCTGGTGGCAGCGCGCTTTCTGCAAAGCCAGTTGTTCGGCGTTAGTGGATTCGACCATTGGACCGAGCTGGTGGTGGTCGGCGTACTGACTGCGGTTGCGGCGCTGGCGGCATGGCTGCCCGCTCGGCGCGCTACCGGCACCGATCCGTTGATCGCGCTGCGCGCCGAGTAATCCGTTTTCCCCACGTATCAACCGGCCAGGTAATTCCAACGTTATCGATACCTCGACTGTCCGAGCATTTGCGGGTTCCTCGAGCTACCAACGGAGCGGGACATGAAACGGGCAGCATTCTGGACCGAGTTCCGGCAGGATCTCCGGCAAGCGCGGAGTCTCACCCGGACGCCGGCGTTCACCCTGGTTGTAATTCTCACCCTGGCGTTGGGCATTGGGGCGAACACGGCGCTGTTCAGCGTGGTCAAGTCGGTGTTGTTGGCGCCGTTGCCATACGCCGATCCGGACCGGGTCGTGATGCTGTGGAGCCGGTGGGTCGATTTCCCGGACAAGACCTGGGTAAGTTTTCCGGAGTTTCAGAATTATCAGCGAGTAGTGAAGAGCCTGTCGGACATCGCGCTGATCAGTCAATTCGAGACCAGCATTACAGAAGGCGATGAACCGGAGCGCGTCACCGCTGTCGGCGTGACGCCCAATCTCTTCAGGACGCTGGGCGTGACGCCGATCGTCGGTCGGTCTTTCACGGAGGAGGAAGCCACCGACGGCAAGGATAATGTCGTTTTGCTCGGGTACGATCTCTGGCAACGGCGTTATGGCGGCGAGCGCGGCGTAGTGGGTCGTACGCTGTCGACCAATGGTGAGTCGCAAACCATCGTAGGTGTGCTGCCTCAGGGGTTCAAGCTTCCGCTCGATTACAAGACACGTTCACCTGCGCAGTTGTACTCGCCGCTGGTGCTACCGGCATTCAGCGGCACCATTCCGCAGAACGGTGGCAGTCACGGTTTCTTTGCGCTTGCGCGGCTGGCACCAGGAGCGACCGTGCGCAGCACGAATGCCGAGCTTTCCGGGCTGGTTGCACGATTGACGCAGGAAGGTCTGTATACCAAGGACTTCAAGTTCGGCGCGTTCGTGATCAGTGCACCCGACGAGATTGCGGGCAAGCTCGAGACGGCGCTCTACGTGCTGCTCGGCGCGGTTGGTTTCGTGCTGCTGATTGCATGCGCCAACGTGGCCAATCTGCTGCTTGTGCGTTCGGAAGAGCGCCGCCGCGAGGTGAGCGTCCGCGCTGCGCTGGGTGCCAGCCGGGGCCGTCTGATCCAGCAGCTGCTGACGGAAAACCTGGTTTTGTCGGGCGGAGGCGCGTTGCTCGGACTACTGCTGGCCCATGCTGGCGTGCGGGCGCTGGTGAAGTTGGCGCCGGCCGATCTGCCGCGCCTGCCGGAGGTCACGATCGATGGTGCGGTGCTCGCTTTCACTGCTGTTGTCACCGTCATCACTGCGCTGCTGTTCGGTTTGTTGCCTGCGCTGCATGGGTCCCGCGTGGATTTGCAGGAGACGCTCAAGGAAGGTGGCCGCGCGAATACGTCTACGCGCCACCGCCATCGGGTGCGCGGGGCGATGGTGGTTGGCCAGGTCGCGCTGGCCGTCGTCCTGGTGGTTGGGGCCGGTCTGATGCTGCGCAGTTTCCGCAAGCTGACCGACATCGATCCGGGCTTCGATACCCGGAACGTGCTCACCATGCGTGTATCGGCGCCACAGGCATTTTATCCTGCACCGGATGACGTACTGCGCTTTTATGACCGTGTATTGCAGGACGTCCGATCGATACCTGGAGTGCGTCACGCGGGCCTGATTCGTGTGCTTCCGATTGCCAGTGAGATTGGCGATTCGGGCATCCAGGTCGAAGGCTACACCAATCAGTTCGGCCAGCCGTTCGGCCCGGCCGACTGGCAATCATCGAGTGATGGCTACTTCGAGGCTATGGGCATGACGCTGGTTGACGGTCGATTCCTTCAGCCGACGGATCGTAAGGAAGCCGAGCAGGTGATTCTCGTCAATGAAGCGTTCGTCGAAAAATATTTCAACAGCGGCCGCGCACTGGATCGGCGCGTGAAGTTCAGTTTTCTCGGTGATAGTGTGCCCTGGCAGCGTGTAGTCGGCGTGGTCAAGAACGTGAGGCACAACGGAATCACCGGCGAGGTGAAAGCCACGTTCTATCGTCCGCAGCAGCAATGGCCGGTTTCGACTGGCAGTGCCAACCGAAGCATGTCGCTGGTGGTGAAGACCACGGGCGAGCCCTCTGCACTTCTGTCGTCCGTACGCCAGGCGCTGAGTCGGATCGATCGACGGTTGCCGGTCTCGAACGTCCAAACGCTCGAGCAGGTGGTGGCGTCGGCGTTGGCGCAGCCGCGTTTCACATTGACCTTGTTGCTCGTGTTCGGCGGGCTGGCCCTCGGTCTCGCTCTGGTCGGCATTTACGGCGTCGTCTCATACGTGGTCGCGCAGCGCCGGCAGGAGATGGGCATTCGCATGGCGCTAGGCGCGGAACCACGCACGGTGGTGTGGCTTGCCGTACGCAGTGGCCTGGTCCAGACCGGTTTGGGTATCGCAGCGGGAGTCGTAGCTGCCATTATGCTGACTCGAGTAATGTCGAGTCTCATGTTCGAGACGACTACGCGCGATCCGATGACCTACGTGGTTGTCATCGCGCTGGCCTTATTCGCTACTACGGCTGCCACCTGGGTGCCGGCACGGCGCGCCGCACTGGCCGACCCATTGCAGTCTCTCCGCAGAGAATAGTACCGGCTCTTCGGGCTTTCGTTAGGGCAGGACGTGCACGGTATCGTCAGGTCGCGTTCGCCTCGCGCCTCGCGGTCACGCGTTCGCGGAACGGTCCCGGCTCCATTAGCAGCAGGTCCGCTACCCCTTCACCGGAGATCGGAAATCTCACGAACACGGCCAGCTCGGCATCGTCCGCACGGAGCGGGTTTGTCCAGCGAACCCGGAACGTATTGGCGCTCCAATGAGTCAGTGTTCCCTGTTCCCCATCGGCGTGGCGGATGCGCAGCGTGTCGTTTTCGAGACTCACGGTCCACGTCAGCGCCAGCTCGTCGCGAAACCTTCCGGCGTACCCGGCGAGCGGTAGCGTCGGTCGCACCGCGGCTTGTCGTGCGGTAGCCATGGCGCGTTCTTCGTCGGCGCGGCGGTCGGCGTCCGCAATTCGACCTTCCTGCCACTCTGCGACGTAGTCACGCGTCGGCAGGTTCAGGTAGTGATCAAAGATTCTCGATGCGATCGCTCGGTTCAGCGACCCATCTGCCTTCCAGGAATTCACGAGTACCGCAACACCCAGCCCCGCGTCCGGAAAGATGGCCATATAAGCGACCTGCCCGTCGCCATTCCCGCTATGCCAAAGGATGCGATGACCGCGGTAATCGAAAACCTGCCATCCCATGCCGTAACCTGCATAGTACTTCACCTGCCGGGATTCACGGAACGCGGACGTTGTGCGCGAGACTATGTGCGGCGAATGCATGTCGTTCAGCGCATCCGCGCTCAGAATCCGCTTGCCGTCGCGACTGCCGTTGCTCAAATGGAAATTCATCCACCGCGCGAGATCGGCGGCGCTCGACTGAACGGCGCCGGCGGGTTCCGTCGTTATCCTTGAAACGCCTCCGCGCGGAACTGCACGCTGCACCCCGCCAAAGAGCGCATGCCCCACTGCGAGGTTTCCGAGCTGGGGTGCCGCCGCGAAGTCGGCAGTTGTTCTCGTCATCCCCAGAGGAACCAGCAATCGCTGCGTCACCAACGAACGCCAACTGGAGCCTGCGGCCGTGGCGGCGGCTTCGGCCGCGATCGTGTATCCCACGTTCGAATAGACGTAACGCTCTCTGAAGGGTGCAACGACCGGCATTCGCGCGGCGGCACGAATGAGAGCCGCGCGGGGCAGCACGGCCGAGAACGCCGCTTGATTGGCGGCGGCAATGCCGGTCCGATGCGACAGCAGGTCCCGCAGCGTCACATTCGCGGTGAGATACGGATCCGCAAAGGTCAACTGCGGAAGGTGGCGGCGAACTGGATCGTCCCAGACGAGCGTCCCATCGTCGACGAGCGCTCCAACGGCCGCGGCCGTGAACGATTTGGTCAGAGAAGCGATGTCGAAGATCGTGTTGGCGTCGATCAGGTCTGGCTTGCCGAGTTCGCGTACTCCGTACCCCTTGGTGACGACGACGCGGCCGTCCTTAACCACGGCCAGAGCGGCGCCTGGGAGCTCGAGGCGCGACACGCTCTGCGAGACGTAGTCGTCGAGTGCCCGGGGAAACGTCTGCTGCGCACCGGCGCGCGCAGTTCCAGAAAAGAGCGCGGTGGCCGTGATGGCCGGCACCAACTTTCTCTGCCAGGCCCGCCCATCTCTGACGATGTTCATTTGCGTCGGTCCTGAAATCGAAGTCAACGAAGCCATTCGAACGGCGCCAATGGCCGGCCGCTACCCAGGGAGCCAGGCGCGAAACTTAGCGGCGCTGCAGGAAGTGCCAATGAGGGGGTCCGGTACCCCGGGACAACGAAAGGCCCGCCCCCC
>JBBDWZ010000220.1:11548-16348 GCA_040902615.1 Gemmatimonadota bacterium
GCGTCCGGCCTTCTGATCAACCACTAAGCCGAGCTTAGCTGTTGACGCGCGTCACGTTCTCTGCCGAGGGGCCCTTGGCACCCTGACCGACGTCGAACTCGACCTTGTCACCCTCGGCCAACGACTTGAAGCCGCTGCCCTGGATGGCGCTGTGATGGACGAAGCAGTCTTTGCTGCCGTCGGCCGGTGTGATGAAGCCAAAACCCTTGGCATCATTGAACCACTTCACTGTTCCTGTGGTACGCATACCGTACTCCCTGAATGGTGGTGTTCGCGGGGTGCCGGTAGTGCCGTACCGCTCGATCACCTGTTGTTGCGCAAAGACATTCTCTGCGCTGAGCGAAAAAGAAAAGGTCCCGGAGCAAAACCCCAGGACCCTCTTCGTACTGGTACGCGGGCGACGCCCGCTTTCTCGCTGAAACCAAAGATCGCAGGATACGGAACTTTTGGCAATGCTTTCAACCAGACTGCAGCGTTCGGGCTGGGTCGACCCTGGTCGCACGACGGGCTGGTATCACGATCGCGATCAGGCCGGCGACGCCCAGAAGTACCATCACGGCGATGAAGGTGAGCGGGTCGCCGGGCTGAACACCGAACAGGGACGAACGCAGCAACCGGGTCGAAGCAAACGCGCCGATGGTTCCCACCGCCATTCCTGCAAGAACTGGAATGGATCCCTGCAGGGTCATCAGGCGCAGCACATCAGCGGTGGTCGCGCCGAGCGCCATGCGTACGCCGATCTCGTGCAGACGCAGACTCACGAAATACGCGATCACGCTGTAGATGCCGATGACCGCGAGGACCAGTCCAAGGAAACCGAGGCTGCCCAGTAACAGCGTATTGAAGCGTGCCTGCGCCATCGAGGCTCGCAGTTGCTCGCTGGCCGGCTGGACCAGATAGAGTGGCACGCTCGGGTCAATGCGCTTGAGCACTTCGCGCATGTTGCCCGCGACTGCGTTGGCGTCGCCGCTCTCTGAACGCGCAACCAATGTCATCGATCGCTGGAGCCAGGTCCAGGTTACATCGGGCACTTGCGTGATGGGCAGATAGAACTCCGGTGCCGGGTCCACGGTCGGTCCGGCCGAGCGCACGTCCGCCATCACACCAACGATGGTCTTGAAGTGCGGGCTGCCATCGGGATTGCCTTCACAGCAGGCAATGCGCTTGCCGATCGGATCCTGATCAGGAAACGCGGCCCTGGCCAGGGCTTCACTGATCACCATCACCTTATTGCCACCGGCAACGTCGCGCGAGTCGAAGGTGCGTCCCTTAACCAAACGCATGCCCATGGTCTCGAAGTAACCACTGGCCATCACCCGAAGCCGCGCGAAGATGAAATTTTCATGGGCGAATGGGCGGCCCTCCGGTAACAGCCCGTTGCCGTTGCCGCCCACACCGAGCGGCGCTTGCGATACCACCGAAGCACTCCCGACGCCGGGACTTCCATCCAGTTCCAGAGCCATACGCTCGAAGGTGGAGCGCACGAGCGCGGGATCACTGTAACTTTCCGGCAGACTGACTCGCGCGGTCAACACGCCGTCGACATTGAAACCAGGTTCTACGCGCTGCAGATAGAGCGCACTGCGGATCAGGAGGCCGGCACCTACCAACAGCGTGAGCGCAAGCGCAACCTCGCCAGCGACCAGCGTTGTGCGCAGACGATCACGCACTGTACCCGTGCTGCCGCGACCGCCCTCACGCAGTGGGCTTTGCAGGTTGCTGCGAGCGGAACGCAGGGCGGGGGCCAACCCGAACACCAGGGTACTGATCAGCGCGAGCAGAAGCGCGAATGCAATCACGCGCGCGTCAATCGTCATTTCAGTGAACCGCGGAATGCCTTGTGGTGCCCGTGCCTCGAGAACTCGGACACCAATTGCGGCCAGTCCAACGCCAACCACAGAAGTCAGCACCGACAACACGAGATTTTCGGTCAGGAGCTGCCGTACGATGCGGCCGCGACCGGCGCCGAGCGCCGCGCGCAATGCCAGCTCTTTGGTACGCCCGGCTCCGCGGGCCAGCAATAGATTTGCCACATTCGCACAGGCAATGAGCAGCACCAAACCAACCGCGCCGAGCAGCACGAACAACCGTTGCCGGAACGAGCCTATGAGCAGGTCAGTGAGCGGTGAGATGCCCACGCTTCGGCCCAGGTTGTCCTGTGGAAATAGTTTTTGCATCTCCTCGCCAATCACGCCCATACGCTTCTGCGCCTGCTCGAGCGTTACGCCGCCACGAAGCAGTCCAATGGACGTCAGGTAATGCTGGTCATGCTCGGCGCGTTGCGACGGTGGGAACGCGATGGGCACCCAGAGCTCTTCCTGGCCCAGCAACGGATCGAATCGCTCGGGCATGATGCCGACCACCGTGTGGGGGATTCCACCCAGCCGGATCTCACGGCCGACCACCGCGGCATCACCCGCAAACCGGCGATTCCACAGGCCCTCACTCAGAATCGCGACCCGATTATTGCCCGGCTGGTCCTCTTCTGCGGTGAACAGCCGCCCCCGTAACGGCTTTGCGCCGAACACTGCGAAGTAGTCGTGCGTGACCCACGCGCCCCGCACACGCTCCGGCGTATCGCCTTCGGCCAGGTTGAAGCTCGTGTAGTTGACCGCGCCGAATCGCTCGAGCACATCGCCGCTGCGCGCTTTCCAGTCGACGAAGTTGCCAACCGAGACGTTGCCGTCCTGATCCTGCCAGCGCTCGGCTACATTGACTACACGTTCCGGCGTGGCAAACGAGAACGGTCTCAGCACGACCGCATCGACTGCACTGAAAATGGTCGTGGTAGCGCCAATGCCGAGGGCGAGCGTCAGGATCGCTACCAGCGAAAAACCCGGTGCAAGACGCAATTGCCTCAGCGCGAGGCGAACGTCGTAGAGGAATTCGGCCCACAGTGCTGCGCGCATCAGTTCTTTATCCCGTTTGTTGCCGATCGAGCGGCAGATCGCCTTTACTTCCGAGATATCCCCAAAACGGGCTCGTGCTCTTTGACGGGCCTCGATGGGGTCCATCCCCCGCGCGGTGTATTCGCGGGTCCTAAGCTCGATGTGGTGCTCGAGCTCTGATTCCACTTCCTCGGAGACGGGGAGCTTGAAAACCGGCTGACGAGCCCGCCGTCCGCCGCTGGAGATCGGATCAGGGATCACGGATCACGGATCAATTCACCAGCAGGATGCGGGACACAGCCGAGGAAAAACGCGCCCACTCGCTGGTCTCTTGCCGCAGGTGTTTACGCCCTTCGGTTGTGAGCTTGTAGAGCTTCACCCGCCGGTTCAGCTCCGACATGCCCCACTCCGCCTCGATCCACCCTTTTCGCTCCATCCGATACAGCGACGGGTAAAGCGACCCCTCCTCTACCTCGATGTCGCTGCCCGTGGTCTCTTCGATCCAGCGCGCGATGGCGTAGCCGTGGCGCGGCCCCCAGGACAAGGTCTTGAGCACGAGTGCGTCGAGCGTGCCATGCAGACGATCTTTTTCGGCCATGTCGATTCCTTAGACAGTCTATGCCTTAGTATGGTTGGCGAAGGCATAGACTGTCAAGGTATTTGGGGCCGCGATCAACGGTCGGCCGCAAGCATCGGTCTAAGCTGCTGCAGTTGCGCCAACTTACGAAGAAGGTGAAATCATGCGCTCCGACTTCAGGCACGCGACCCGGTCCCTGCTGAGAAGCCCCGGCTACACAATCGCGGCGGTAGCCGCGCTGGCGGTTGGCCTGGGCGCCACCACCGCGGTGTTTACGCTGGTCAGTGCGATCGTGTTGCGGCCACTGGGCTATCCGGCGGCCGACCAGCTGGTGAGCATCGGGCACGCTGCCCTGCGCGGAGCGGCTGGCGGACTGGGTCAATCCGGCGGCACCTACCTCTTCTATCGCGAAAACAACCGCGTCTTCGATGATCTGGGCGTTTACTACGAAAACGTGGTCAACCTGACGGATGTCGAGGATCCGGAGCGGATCCAGGTGGCGATGATGTCGTCGAGCATCTACTCCACGCTCGGCGTTCGGCCGGTGCTCGGGCGTCTGTTCAATGACACGGATGGCGGCGGCGAGGTGCCGGTTCTCATCAGCTACGAGTTGTGGCAGCGTCGTTTTGGCGCGGACCCGGCCATCATCCAGCGTACGATCGGATTGAATGCGTCTCAGCGACGCGTGATCGGCGTGTTGCCGAAGGGATTCGACTTTCCACGACGCGAGACGCAGGTGTGGTATCCTGATGAACCTACTGCAGCGAACGCGGACGTGACCGACTTTCACTACACTGCGATCGCTCGGCTGAAAACAGAAGTCACTGCGGCCGATGCCGAAGCCCACTTGAACCAGCTTCTTCCGCGGATCCGGGACTCGCATCCAGCGGCCGCATCGTTGATCGAAAGTGGAATTCAGGCCACGGTCACGCCGCTCAAGGACGTGGTGATTGGACCGGTTCGATCCGCGTTGTGGGTTCTGCTGTCGAGCATGGCGGTCGTATTACTCATTGCCTTTGCGAATGTGGGAAACCTGATGCTGGTGCGCGCCGAGCATCGGCGGCGCGAGGTCGCCGTGAGAATTGCGTTGGGCGCGCGCGCTGGCGATCTGGCGCGGCTGTTCAACAGTGAGAGCGTGCTGATCGCAGTTGGTGGCGGGCTGCTGGGATTGCTCGGTGCGTTCGCAGGCGTTCGGCTGCTCGTGCTGGCCGGTCCCACCAACATTCCGCGATTGCACGACGTCCGTTTCGATTGGCGGGTGTACGCATTCATCACGCTGCTGACGCTGTTGACTGCTGTGGTGTTCGGGCTGGCGCCATTGGTACGGCGGGCCGG